>NZ_CP029495.1:1277216-1596520 GCF_003325475.1 Chromobacterium phragmitis | reverse complement strand
AACCAGAAGCTGGACGCGCTGGCCGTTTCGTTGCGCGACCAGTACGGCAGCAGCCTCAACCTGCGCGTGTTCGACAGCTACGCGATGTTCAATGACGTGTTGACCAATCCGGGCAAGTATCAGGTGGTCAATACAACCCAGTCCTGCCTGAACATCAACAGCGATTCGGCGTTGAACTACATGCAGAGCCAGTCGCCGCGCGCCAACTGCGGCAACGCGGACAGCTTCGTGTTCTGGGACACTCTGCATCCGACCACCCACACCCACCTGGTGCTGGGCAACGCGGTGGCCGACTATCTCGGCGCCGGCGGCGCCCTTCCCAACCTCAAGCGCTGATGCGCGGCCTGGGGCGGCGTTTGGCGCGCCGCCCGCCAGGGCTTACAATTCGGTTTTGCTCCGGCCGCAGGCATGCCTGCGGCCCGGCCGAACCGTAATCGAAAGCCCCCATGTCCACCCTGACCGAACTCCTTCGCCGCGCCGATGCGGCGCGCGCCGAGCTGACCGAGCGCCTGGCCGCCGAAGACACCAACTGTTACCGCCTGTTCCACGGCAGCGTGGAGGGCGCGCCCGGCCTGACCATAGACCGCTACGGCGAGCAAATCCTGGCGCAGAGCTTCCATCAGTCGCTATCCGACGCCGAACTGGAGGAAATCCGCGCCCATTACCGCGAGACGCTGCCGGAGCTGGCGCTGGTGTACAACGACCGCAGCGAGGCCAACTCCCGCGTGCGCAACGCGCTGCCGCTGGCCGAGCAGGCGGTGGCCGAGCAGGACGTGGCCATCCGCGAAAACGGCGTCGCCTTCCATTACCAGGCGCGCCACAAGGGACAGGATCCCTGGCTGTTCCTGGACCTGCGCGCCGCGCGCCGCCGCGTGATGCAGCTGGCCGAGGGCAAGAGCGTGCTCAATCTGTTCTCCTACACCTGCGGCGTGGGCGTGGCGGCGGCCAAGGCCGGCGCCAATTTCGTGCTGAACGTGGATTTCTCCGAATCCAGCCTCAGCGTCGGCCGCGCCAACGCCAAGCTGAACCTGCTGGCCACCCGTCCGCGCTGCCTGCACAGCGACGTGTTCGCGGCAGTGCGCCAGCTTTCCGGCATCGGCCAGCCGGACCGCGTGCGCGGCAAACGCATGCCTCCCTTCCCCAAGCTGGAGGCGCGCCAGTTCGATCTGGTGTTCCTGGACCCGCCGCGATACTCCAAGAGCCCCTTCGGCGTGGTGGATTTGGTCAACGACTATCAGGCGCTGTTCAAGCCGGCGCTGCTGGCCACCGCGCCGGGCGGCATGCTGGTTTGTTGCAATAATGTTGCAGAAGTGGACGGCGACGCCTGGCTGGAGTCGCTGAAGCGCAGCGCGGCCAAAGCCGGCCGCGAAGTGCGGGAGGCGGAGTGGATCGCGCCGGACGAGGACTTCCCTAGTCAGGATGGCAAACACCCGCTGAAGGTTGTGCTGCTTAGTGTTTGAGAGTCATTCTCAAAGAAATGGGCCGCGCGATGGCGCGGCTTTTTTCATGTTTGAGCCAGGACAACTGACGATTAAATCAGTTTAATTGTTTAAAATTAACACTTTATTTTAAATGTAAACGACTGATATCCTGCTTGCCAGGAAGCCCCGACCGGCGCGAACGCCTTAATCGCGACTGGATGGCAGCGACGGGCATTCCATTGAAAACAAACAAGGTATCGGGTGAATACATGAAAAAAACCATCGTTCTGTCACTGCTGGCAGGCGCGCTGGCCTGCGGCCACGCGCAAGCCCAGTCCGAACAGCCGCCCAGCGAAGAGCTGGACGGCGTGATTTCCGCCGGCAAGCCCTTGTCCGGCAGCGAGGCGCGCGCCGCCTCCAGCCAGGCCAAACCGCAACCGGGCAGCGCCACCTACACGTATCTGCGCTGCTATTACCGCAAGAGTCCGGCGGCCAACCAGCCGCAAACCGACTACGTGTGGGCTACGGATCCGTCCAGCGGCGATTACTACCGCGTCAATGGCTACTGGTGGTCGGGCAGCTTCGTCGCGCTGAAGAACATGTTCTACAGCGACGTCAGCCAGGACGCGCTGCGCGCGGCGTGCCAGCAGACGCTGGCGAAGCAGGGCATCAACCGTCCGCTGGCGCTGTTCGCCGCCGCCAACAACGCGATGTCGTACAACCACACCATCTGGACGCTGGACAGCGCCAACCAGGGCAATGCGATCAACCGCATGGTAGTGTTCGGCGACAGCCTGTCCGACACCCAGAACATGTACGGCGCCTCGCAATGGCGGCTGCCGGTGGCCAGCAGCTGGTATATCGGCCGCTTCAGCAACGGCCGCGTCTGGGTCGAACATCTGGCCGATCAGTTGAAGCTGCCGTTCTACAACTGGGCGATTGGCGGCTCCGCCGCCGACAGCCACCTGGTGGTGCCGGGCCTGCTGCAGCAAGTGGACTCCTGGACCCAGTACATGCAGAAGGCGCCGAACTACCGCGCGGAAAACACGTTGTTCACCATGCTGATCGGCGGCAACGACCTGCTCAACTACGGCCGCGCCGTGGATCAGGTGATCGCCGACCAGGGCAAGGCTTTGGACAAGATCGTCGCCGCCGGCGGCCGCAACATCGTGGTGCTGAGCCTGCCCGATTTGTCGCGCACGCCGTCCGGCTCGGCTAGCGGCAAGGCGCCGCAGCTGGCGCAGCAAGTGAAGGACTACAACGCCAAGCTGGCGACGCTGGTGGCCAATCTGCAGCAGAAGCACGGCGCGGCGCTCAAGCTCAAGCTGTTCGACGCTTACGGCATGTTCAACGATCTGCTGGCCAATCCGGCCAAGTACCAGGTGACCAACACCACGCAGCCCTGCCTGAACGTGGCGGCCAATGCCAGCTTGCCGTACATCTTGCCGCAGACGCCGCGCGCGGAGTGCGCCAACGCCGACGCCTACGTGTTCTGGGACAATCTGCACCCGACCACCCACACCCACGTGCTGCTGGGCCAGATGGTGGCCGACTTCCTGCGCAAGCAGAACTTGAACTTGTCGGCCCAGGCGCGCAGACGCTAAGCTTCGCTCAGGCTGAATGACGAAACCGACGGGGCCCGCTGGGCCCCGTTTTTTGCTTGAGAACGAAAGAGAATGGCGATGACGGAAACCGCACCCCTGACCCCGCAACCCTGTCCCAAGTGCGGCGCGCGCGCCGAACTGGTGAAGGCGGGCTCCCGCCGCATCTGGGTGCAGTGCAGCCGCTACCCGGACAAAGGCAACTGCCCGGCGATCGGCGCCCAGGCCGACAACAAGAAGGAGGCGATTCTCAACTGGAACCGTTTGAAATAGCGCTTACTGGTTGGCCCGCACCCAGCGGTGCCACTGCGCGAACAGCTCGGGGGTGATGGCGCCTATCACCGAGCGCTTCCAGATCACGTCGTCCCAGTAATCGTCGGTGTTGAGGCTGGCGAGACGCGCGCCGGCTTCCTCGGCGATGACGGCGCCGGCGGCGTAATCCCACAGCCGCTGGCCGCCGTGCAGGTAGAGGTCGTAACGGCCTGCGGCGAGGAAGCACCAGTCCAGCGTGCTGGAGCCCATGTTGCGCTGGCTGCCGCAAGGGGCCACGCTGCCGATGCGGGCGGCCAGCTTGCCGGAGCGCAGGTATTTGACCTCGACGCTGGCGATGGCGTCGCCCATGCAGTTGTTGATGGTCTTCAACGGCAGCCGGTGGCCGTTGAGCCAGGCGCCCTGGCCGCGGCGGGCGTAGAACATCTCGTCCGATACCGGGTTGTAGATCACGCCCAACTCGCTTTTGCCGGCCACCATCAGGCCCACCGAGATGGCGAAATAGGGCAGGCCGTTGACGAAGTTGGTGGTGCCGTCTATCGGGTCCACCACCCACAGGCCATCCTGGTTGGCGGCCCACAGCGCATCCTGCTCCTCGCGCTCCATCTCCTCGCCCAGCACCGGGTGCGGCAGGATGGCGGGCAGGCGGCGCTGCAGCTCGCCCTGGCAGGCGAGATCGGCCTCGGTGAACAGGGTGCCGTCGTCCTTGCGGCTCTTGCCGACGCGCAAAAAGCGCGGCATCACCTCGCGGGCGGCCACGTCGCGCACCAGTTGCATCACCTGTTCCAGCACTTGCATCCTGTTCTCCCTGCGTCGTTTCGGCGCGAAAGCGGTTTGCCGAATGGGGCAAACCTAGCAAAATACCGGTATCAACAGCGACTTTCAATATCCCATGCCCAGGTTTTATCTAGACGCCGAGCTCGCGGCCGGCCAGCAACTCTCCCTGCCCGATGCTGTGGTGCGTCATATCCAAGTATTGCGGCTGAACGCCGGCGACGCCATTACTCTGTTCAACGGCCGCGGCGGCGAATACCACGCCGCGCTTACCTCGGTGCTGAAGCGCGACGCGCAGTGCGTGATCGAGCGTTTCGACGAGGTTTCACGTGAAACGCCGCTCTGGCTGGGTTTGGCGCAGGGCATTTCCAGCGGCGACAAGATGGAGTTCACGTTGCAAAAAGGCGTGGAAATGGGGGTGGCGGTGTTCCAGCCCATCGCCGCCGGCCGCTCGGTGGTCAAGCTCAGCGGCGAGCGCGCCGACAAGCGTGTGGCGCGCTGGCAGGAAATCGTGATCTCGGCCTGCGAGCAAAGCGGCCGCAACACGGTGCCGCAGGTGCTGCCCATCCTGACGCTGAGCGAATGGCTGGCGCAGCGGCAGCAGGCCGATGTCCGGCTGGTGTTGTCGCCGCGCGGCGATCGAAGCCTGGCCGAGCTGGCCGAGCGCCCGGCGCGCAGCTGGTTGATGGTGGGGCCGGAAGGCGGCTTTTCCGGGCCGGAAGAGGATGCGGCGCTGGCCGCCGGCTGGACGCCGCTGAAGCTGGGCCCGCGCATCCTGCGCACCGAAACCGCGGCGCTGGCCGCCGTAGGCGCGATGCAGGCGGTATGGGGGGATTACCAGTAGGGCGGAAGCCCGCCGGCGGGCGTTCCGCCATAGCCTGCCGATGAGGTTTGGCGGATCGTACCGTCCGCAGAGGTTGGCGCTAGGGATTGAGCGCGATGGATTGCGGGTGATGGCGGAACGCCCGGCGCGGCCGGGCTGCCGCCCTACAGGAAGCGCAGCGGGTCCATCTTCCATTTTTCCGGCGACTCGTGCTTGACGATCCTGTCGCCGCCGCCGAAACCCATCTTGCGCGACAGGTCGACGACTTCCGGCGCAATGTGGGCGTTGCTCTTGATGCTGAAAAACACCTTCACCTTGGGCGAAACCAGGTTGTTCTCGTTCTGTTCCACCACCACGCCCAGCCGGCCGCTTTCCAGCCGCACCAGCGTGCCCACCGGGTAGATGCCGATGGTGCGCATGAAGGCCTGCACCAGTTCCGGGTTGAAGTGGAATTTCGACCACTCGTAAATCTTGCGCAGCGCGTCGGTGGGCGCCATGCCCTTGTGATAGCAGCGGTCCGAGGTGAGCGCGTCGTAGACGTCGACGATGGCGGCCATCTGGCCCAGTTGCGAAATCTCGTCGCCCTTGAGTCCGGCCGGATAGCCGCTGCCGTCGTGGCGCTCATGGTGCTGGCCGGCCACCAGCACCGCGGTTTCCGAAATGCCGCGGGTGTCGTGCAGGATTTTCTGGCTTTCCACCACGTGGCACTTCATCACCTGGAATTCCTGCTCGGTCAGCTTGCCCGGCTTGTTGAGGATGGTGTCCGGCACCTTCATCTTGCCGATATCGTGCAGCATGCCGCCGATGCCGGCATGGTGTATCACCTCCTTGCCCATGCCCAGAGCGTTGCAGAAGCTGACCATCAGCGCGCCGACGCTGACCGAATGCTGAAAGGTGTAGTTGTCCTTGTCCTTGATTCGACACAGCGACAGCAGCGCGCCGTTGTTGCGCAGGATGGATTCGGTCAGCTTTTCCACCTGCGGCTCCACCTGTTCCAGCTCCACCTGCTTGCCCAGCCGCACGTCGTGCAGGATGCCGCGCACGATCAGGTTCGCCTCGCTGTGGACCATCTGGGCGCGGCCGAACTCCTCGGCCGCCTCCACTTTGCGCGGCACGGCGCTGTGGCGGCTGGCGATCTCGATCAGTTCGCTCTGCAACTGCTTGCGCACCTCGCCCGCGCTGGGGGCGGATGGCAGGTCCAGGCCTTTGCGGGTGTCGATGTACACTTCGTGGATGCCGGCGTCGACGATCTTCTGAATCTCGTTTTCGTTGGAGACTTTGAAGCGGTTGACCAAGAAGGGATGGGACATCCAGTCGCAGTTGAGATCGTGGATGTACATGCCGACCTTCAGATCATTGACGTCGATGCACTTGATCATGGCGCGTGGCGGCTCGCTGCCGCGGAGTGAAATTCAGCGAATCATTATGTTTGACCGCCCCAACTGTCAACTCGATACATTTTGACGGACACGGCGGCATATTTCAGCATCAGCGCTGGCGCCGGGTTTTGCAAGGCGGGGCGGGGGGGCGGCGGCTTTTGATCCCGCGCAGCCGGCGACGGTTTTCGCCGTGGTTTCGGCCGCGGGGTCTTGCCGTTACACGGGATATTGCGATATATTCCCGCAATTTTGTTCGGAACGGATGTAATGAGACAGGCAGCACGGCAGCGAAAAGGCTTCAGCGACACCCAGGCGGGTGGCGCGGCGGCGTTGCTGCGCGGCGCAGCTGTTCCCGACATTCCCGTATTCCCAAAAAAAAGCCCCTGAGACAGGGGCTTTTTTTTCGCCCGCAACCGCCAGACACGAGGAAAGCGACATGGCCAATCCACTGTACCGCAAGCACATCATCTCCATACCCGACTTCAGCCGCGAGGAACTGGAACTGGTGGTGGACACCGCCGCTCGCCTCAAGCAGAGCCCGCGCGGCGATCTGCTGAAGGACAAGCTGGTGGCCAGCTGCTTCTTCGAGCCGTCCACCCGCACCCGCCTGTCGTTCGAGACCGCGGTGCAACGCCTGGGCGGCAACATCATCGGCTTCGCCGATGGCGGCAACACCAGCGCCAAGAAGGGCGAGACGCTGGCCGACTCGATCAAGATCATCGGCTCCTACACCGACGCCGTGGTGATGCGCCATCCCAAGGAAGGCGCGGCTCGGCTGGCCAGCGAGTTTTCCGCGGTGCCGGTGATCAACGGCGGCGACGGCTCCAACCAGCACCCGACCCAGACCCTGCTTGACCTGTTCTCCATCCGCGAGACCCAAGGCCGGCTGGACGGCCTGACCGTCGCCTTTGCCGGCGACCTGAAATACGGCCGCACCGTGCACTCCTTGGCGCAGGCGCTGTCGCTGTTCGGCGCGCGTTTTTACTTCGTGTCGCCGGAAGTGCTGGCGATGCCGGACTACATCTGCGAGGAGCTGGACGAGAAGGGCATCCCGTACACGGTGGCGGAAAGCCTGGAGGACGTGATCCCCGAGGTGGACGTGCTGTACATGACCCGCGTGCAGCGCGAGCGTTTCGACGAGGCCGAGTTCAAGAAGATACAGGGCCAGTACGCGCTGCGCGCCGAGATGTTGAAGAACGCCCGTCCCGGCATGAAGGTGCTGCACCCGCTGCCGCGGGTGGACGAGATCGCGGTGGACGTCGACGCCACGCCGCACGCCTACTACTTCGAGCAGGCGAAGAACGGCGTCTACGCGCGCCAGGCGCTGCTGTCGCTGGTGTTGAACGAGACCGTGTAATCAGGAAAGGACAAAGATCATGCAATACACCCGCACCGTAGAAGCGCTGAAGCAAGGCACCGTGATCGATCACATCCCGGCCGGCGAAGGCGTCAAAATCCTGCGCCTGTTCAAGCTGACCGAAACCGGCGAGCGAGTGACCGTCGGCCTCAACCTGGTCAGCCGCCACATGGGCAGCAAGGATCTGATCAAGGTGGAGAACATCGCGCTGACCGAGGAACAGGCCAATGAGCTGGCGCTGTTCGCGCCGAAAGCGACAGTCAACGTCATTGAAAACTTCGAAGTGGTCAAAAAGCACAAATTGACCCTGCCTGACGCTGTGGAGGGCATATTCTCCTGCCCCAATTCCAATTGCATTTCGCATAATGAGCCAGTGACCAGCGTCTTCTACGTGAAAACGCTGGCGCATGACACAAAAATGAAGTGCAAGTATTGCGAAAAGGTGTTCAGTAGAGATATTGTTGCAGAGGTGCGCTAAGTCGTACAAAGGGTGGAAATAGAGAAATATCAAGAAAACACTGCATTCGACAGTGGTTGTGAAAAATAGTGAGAGCGCCGCAGATGATCTGCGGCGCTTTTCATTTATTGCGACGCGCGGCGCGCGAATGCGGCCGCGCCCCGGTGGAAGCGATGAAGACATGAGGCCGTGGCGGCGTTTCCCTCTACTTGCCCTGGACTTTCCGCTGGCGGCGGCCTGCGGCGCGCTGGGCGCTTTGCTGGTGCTGGGCTTCCAGCTTGCATTGCATGCGATTGAACGCGGGCTGGGCGGCCATGGCGGCGGCCTGGTGGAGGTGGCGAGCCGGCTGCCGCCCTGGCAGCGCGCGCTGGCGCCGATCGTGGGCGGGCTATTGGCGGGGCTGGTGCTGGAGCAGGGCCGCCACCTGCTGCGCGGCGCGGCCGAAGGCGACTACCTGGAAGCGGTGCGCGTCGGCGATGGCAGGCTCAGCCTGCGCCGCACCTTGGTCAACAGCCTGTCCTCGCTGTGCACGGTGGCCAGCGGGGGCTCCATCGGCCGCGAAGGCGCGATGGTGGCCTTGTCGGCGCAAGGCGGTTCGCTGCTGGCCCGCTGCTTGCCGATGGCGCTGCCGCGGCGCCGGCTGCTGGTGGCCTGCGGCATCGCCGCAGGCTGGGCCGCGGCCTATCATGCGCCGCTGGCGGCGGTGGCTTTCGTCTGCGAGGTGGTGTGGCGGCGGCTGGACTGGCGCGCGCTGCCGGCCTTGCTGCTGGCGGCGTTGACCGCCAGCCTCACCGTCGACCGGCTGTTCGGCCTCGACCCTCTTTACCAGACCGCGCCGTTGGCGGCGCCCAGCCATCTGGCGCTGGCCGGCTATTGCCTGCTGGCGCTGCTGCTGGGCGCCGCCTCGCCCTTGTTCATGGCGGCGATGGAGCTGGGCCGGCACGCGCTGGGCCGGCTGCCCTGGCGTTTGCCGTTGCGGATGGCGCTGGGTGGGGCGGTGGTGGGCGGTCTGGCCTGGTTCTGGCCGCAGATGTGGGGCAATGGCTACAGCACGGTGTCGTGGCTGCTGGTCAGCGCGCCGGCTTGGCAGCTGGTGTTGACGCTGTTGTTGTGCAAGCTGGCGGCCACCGCCGCCACCAGCGGATCGGGGGCGGTGGGCGGCATCTTCACGCCGATGCTGTTCGCCGGCGCGGCCGGTGGGGCGCTGGCCGGGCAATTGCTGAACCTGGCGCTGCCGGGTTGGCTGCCGGCGGGCGGCGCGCCGCTGGTGGGGATGGCGGCCTTCCTGGCGGCCACCGCGCGGGCGCCGGCGCTGGCGGTGTTGATGCTGATGGAGCTGAGCGGCGCCTACTCGATGCTGCTGCCGGTGGCGTTGGCCGCCTGGCTGGCGGCCCGGATCAGCCGCCGGTTGGGCGGCCGCTTTCTGTATCAGGACGAGGCCGCGCTCAAGCGTCCGGGGCCGGGCCGCTGCTGGTTTCGTCGATGAAGCGCTGCAGGTAGACCAGGTCCAGCCAGCGGCCGAACTTGAATCCCACCTGCGGCAGGCGGCCTACCTGGACGAAGCCCAGCTTCTCGTGAAAGCGGATGGAGCCTTCGTTGTCGGCATCCACCGCGCCCAGCATGGTGTGCTTGCCCAGCGCCTGGGCGCGCGGGAACAGCGCCTGCACCAAGGCGGTGCCTATGCCCTTGCCGCGGGCGTCGGCGGTGAGGTGCACGCTGTGCTCCACGGTGAAGCGGTAGCCGGGGCGGGTGCGGAAATCGCCGAAGCTGGAAAAGCCCAGCGCGCGGCCGTCGTCATCTTCGGCCAGCAGCACCGGATAGCCGGCGGCGGTGCGATCCTGGAACCACACCGCGAATTCGCCCGGGGTCAGCGGGTCGTCGTTGTAGACGGCGGTGGTGGTGGCGATCACTTCGTTGTAGATGTCGAGTATCGCGGCCAGGTCTTCCAGATTGGCTTCACGAATCTGCATGTTCTGTCCTTGCTTGGGGTCGTCGGGGGCCTTGGGTCAAGGCGGAGCAATTAACGTACCAGCGTTTCAGCCGGCGGTGGGGGTTTTCTTGCGCGGGCTGCGCTTCTTGCGCGCCGGCGCGGCGGTGGCCTCCTGCAACTGGGGCGCCTCGACCGGCGCGTCCGCGATGGCTGGCTCGGCGTCCTGCTTCAGCCGGATCTCGCTGTGCAGCTTGGAGCCGTTTCGGCTTTCCTGCACGGTGAGGAAATCCAGCTTCTTCACCATTTGCGACAAGCGGCCATGCCCCCAGTTGCGCGGGTCGAACGAGGGGTCGTTCTTGGCGAGGTAGGAGCCGACGGCGGACAGCTCGGCCCAGCCGCTGTCGCGCGCCACTGCCTCGATGGCGGAAGTGAACATGTCTTGCAGCGGGTGGCGTTCCTTGGCCGGCGCGGGCTTGGCGCGCGAGCGGCTGGCGCGGGTCTTGGACTTGTCCGCCGTTGCCGCCGCCTCTGGCTTGGGCTTGGCCGGCGGCGGCGGCCGCAGGATCTCGGTGAACACGAATTTGTCGCAGGCTGCGATGAAGGGGCGCGGCGTTTTGGATTGCTCGCCCAGTCCGATCACAGTCAGTCCGCCTTCGCGCAATCGGGTGGCCAGCCGGGTGAAGTCGCTGTCCGATGAAACCAGGCAAAAGCCGTCGAAGTTGCCGGTGTAGAGCAGGTCCATCGCGTCGATGATCAGCGCGGAATCCGTCGAATTCTTGCCCTTGGTGTAGGCGAACTGCTGGATCGGCGAGATGGCGTACTGGTGCAGCACTTCCTTCCAGCCCTTGAGCTGGGTGGTGGTCCAGTCGCCGTAGGCGCGTTTGACGATGGCGGTGCCGTATTTGGCCACCTCGGCCAGCAGCTCGGCGATCAACGAGGATTGGGCGTTGTCGGCGTCTATCAGCACCGCCAGTTTGCGGTTTTCCATTGGGTCTTTCGTATTGGACGACAGCACATGCTATGCCGGGGCTTTCTCGGCTGTCAAAAACTGGACGGCGGCTGGGTGCGCGCCGCTTCCAGCGCGCGCCCGACGATGCGGTCCACGCTGCCGTCGCGCTTCATCGCGCTCAGCGCCTGGTTCAATTCGCGCAGAAAGCCCTGCTTGTAGGGAAAGCGGCCGCCGTCGCGGTCGGTGAAGCCGACGTAGCCTTGTTCTTCCGATACCGTCGCGGCTTCCCGCAGTTCGCTTTCGCGGTACAGTCCCTGCTGTTGCAGCCGCGCCAGTTCCAGATCGATCGACAGCTTGTCGTTCAAATAGCAATCCAGATGGCCGCGAATCACTTTCATCAGATTGGTGCGGGCGTCCGGCGCCTCCTCCAGCATGATCCGGTTGAGCCCGATAAGCGCCCAGAACGCGTCGCCGCCAAGGCGGAAGCCGGCGTTGCTGCCGAAGCGCAGCCCTTGGTAGTCGTCAGGCCAGGCGGGCCGCGGCCGGCCCATGACGGCGGTTCGGCAATAGACCACCACCTTTTCCTTCAGCATCGGCGTCGAGTAGGGCTGCATGAACGGACGATCGCGCGGGCGGTAATAGGGCGGGGACAGCGCCAGTGCGCGGCCGGCCTCCAGTTCCGCCAGCCCGCGTTTCCAGGGCACGGGCTTCAGTTCGATGCGAAAGCCGCGCAGCCGCTCCGACGCCGCGCGCAGGATGTCGTTGTAGATGCCGCGGGCCTCGCCGGCGGCTTCGTAGGAGTACGGCGGATAGCCGTTGTCGGTGAGTATGGTCACCGTCCTCGGCGCCGCTGCGCAGCAGGCAGACAGCAGGGCCGGCAATAGACGGCAGGCGATGGGCAGACGCATCGCGGTCGCGCTCCTGGGAGGACTATCACTGTTATAGCGCGCGAATGGTGGCATGGCTTTTGCGTAGAAACCCGGAGAGACGAAGGAGGCCGGGATGAGACGAGCGAAGGCGCCGCTGGCTACCAGCGACATGGTGGTGTTCAATTATCGCAGGCCAGTGCGGGCGCGCCGGGTGGGGCTACCGGACGGCGATGGTTTGTGGCTGGTGGAGATGCTGGACTTGAGGGGAGGGCTGTGGGTGTGGCAGGACGAGTCGGCCGGCGCCGACGCGGCATTGGAGCGCGCGCGCCGGCTTAGCTTGATGCTGGAATGATTACTTCTTGGCGATGGTCTTGCCGTAGGTTTCCGCCGCGGCCTGCATTTTCGGCAGCAACGCCTTCTCGGCGCTCTTCAGCGTTTCGCCGGCGATGCCGTTGACCACTTGCGGCTGCTGCTTCATGAACTTCTGACCGGCCGCGCTCTTGTAGAAGGCGTTGATCTGCTTCAGTTCGTCGGCGCTGAACTGGGCGCTGAAGTTCTTCGCCACGGTTTGTTCGAACTGGGCCTTGACCGAGGCGGAGCCGAAGTAGTCGGCGGCCAGCTTGTGGATGTTGTCGCCATAACCCTTCAGGCCGTCCTGCGCCTTCTTCTGCTGGGCCTCGGTGAGCTTGATCTTGTTCTTGACAAAGTATTCCTGCAGCAGCGGCAGCGCGCTGGCGGAGGTGCGTTGCGCCAGTTCCGGCAGCATGTTGTCGAGGTTCAGGGTGGCGGCCAGTTCCTTGGCTCCGGCTTCCTGGGCGGCATCGGCGTGGGCCAGCAGCGGCAGGGTCAGCAGCAGGGCGGCGATGCCGGCTTTGATCGAGCGGGAAGCAGACATGGCAAATCCTTTGATCTGGTGAAAGATGTCGAGCCGGCAGTGTGACACCGCCGGGCTGCCAGGTCAAAGTCAATGCGGTCAGGGTTTGTCGGGCGCGGGCATCGCGGCTTGCCAGCCCTGGTAGCGGGACAGGTTGTCGCGCGTCACCAGCGCAACCGGAACGGTCACCAGCCGCGTGGACGCGTCGCCGCCGCGCAGCCTGACGCCCAGCCGAACCGCTTCGCGTCCTATCTTGTATGGCGATTGGCTGGCGGAGGCGACGATCAATCCGGGGAGGCGCAGCGCGCGCTCGATGTCGGGCGAACCGTCCACTGAACCGATCATCACCTGGCTGGCGCCGGCCGCGCGCAGCGCCTTTTCCGCCCCCAGCGCCTGGCGGTCGTTGATGGCGAACACGGCATTGGGCCGGGGCAACCGGGCCAGGTCGTCCTGCATCGCGCGCTGTCCGCCCAGGCTGGAGCCCAGGCCGTTGCCGCCGGTCTCCGGCCGGATGTGGGGGAAGGCGGCCAGCGCGGCGCGGCAGCCGGAGATGCGGTCGCTGACCGAGGACACCGGTGGGCCGCCTTGTATCAGCAGCGTGCCGCGGCCGTTCAGGCGTTTGGCCAGATAGCGGCAGACGATTTCGCCGGCCTGGTGGTTGTCGGACTTGACGGTGCCATCCACGTCGCTGGCATCCACATCCACCGCCACCACGGTGATGCCGGCCGCCCGCGCCTGGCGCACCAGCGGCGCCACCGCGCGGCTGTCGGCCGCGCCCAGCAGGATCAAGTCTACCTTGTCGTCGATCAGCTGGCGCAATTGCCGCTCCTGCTGCGCCAGCGTGAAATTGGCCGACTGCGAGGTGATGCGAACCGCCGGGTTGAGCCGGTGCGCGGCCTGGATCGCGCCGCGCGCCAGCGCTTGATAAAACGGATTGTCCAGCGCGCCCAGCGAGATGCCGATGCGGGATAGCCCGGCGGCGGGGGCTGGGGCTGCGAAGGCCAGCAGGGCCAGGGCTGGCAGGAAAACGCGCGAAGCTTGCATGGCGGGACGGACGAGAGTCTGACTGGTATCAGTCTAGCTCATCCAGTCGCTGTCGAGACCATCCTGGTTTCCAGATGCCGTCGCGCGCGCCAGGCGAGCTGGCGCAGCAGCGGCCAGCCTTCCTCCCAATGATGGTGGCCGGAGTCCGCATTGATGTGGCCGGCATGCTGCAGCCAGGTGATGGGGGCCTGCCAGTAACCGGCCAGCCGGGCGGCGCGCGCGGTCTTGCAATACGGGTCGTTGCTGCTGGCGACGATCTTGGCCGGGAAAGGCAGCGGCCGGCGCGGCACCGGCGCGAAGTTCATCAGTTCGGCTGGGGCGAACGCGCGCTCCACGTCGGCCGGCGCCACCAGTAGCGCGCCGGCGATGCGTTCGGGGCGGCGCTGCGCGTAGTGGGCGACCGCGACGCAGCCCAAGCTGTGGGCGATCACCAGCGCCGGCTTGGCGCAGCGGTCCAGCGCCGCGTCCAGCCCATCCATCCACTCCTCCAGCATGGGCCTGGTCCAGTCGGCGTTGTCGACGCGGCGCGCGCGCAGCCTGCGCTGCCAGTGGCTTTGCCAATGGCGGGGGCCGGAATTGTTCCAGCCGGACTGGATGATCAGGTCGAACGGTTGCAGGGTGGCGAACATGGCGGACTCGCGGGAGACGATGGTCCGACTGTAGCGCGGCTTGAATATGTTGAAAAATAATAAGTAATTGTTTTGTTATTCTTTTGGAGTATGAGTGGCGGCGATCAGTCCGCGTGGTGCTCGCGCCAGTTCAGCCACAGCCGCAAGTCGAATTCCAACTGGTGGTAATTCGGCAGCATGTGTTGGCACAGCTGGTAGAAGGCCTTGTCATGGTCGCGCACTTTCAGGTGGGCCATTTTACTTCCAAGTAATCTTGAAATGGACAAATAAAAACTACATAAAATCAATGAGTCAAAGCTCCGATGCTTGTCCATTAAATATTCTACGAAATGGACTATTGGTGGCCTAGCTGTCCATTTTTCTTGCCGACGGTCATAGTGTGGCGCAGCGAGGGCTGCCGGCCTAGGCTAAGAGCCGCTAACAAAACCTCTTGATGCCAGATGCGTATGCCCTCACCTGGCGAAGATGCAACGAAAAGTCATCAGCCAGAAGCTCTGGAAGTCATTGCAGCCGCTACTCTCTCCGCCGCCGCGTTCCCGCCGGGGTGGGAGGCCGCGGCTGGATGATTTTGCTGCCCTCAACGGCATCTTGTTTGTTCTCACTACCGGCATTCCTTGGGAGGACCTCCCGCAGGAACTCGGTTTTGGCAGCGGGATGACCTGCTGGCGAAGGCTGCGGGATTGGCAAGCGCAAGGCATTTGGGACCGCCTACACCTGGCTCTGCTGATACAACTGCGCCAACACGATCAAATTGATTGGAGCCGGGCCAGCATTGATGGGGCTAGCGTTGCCAGCCCCCGGGGGGCCAAGAGACCGGCCCCAACCCCACCGATCGAGGTAAATGCGGCAGCAAACGGCACATCATCGTAGATCGCCGAGGTTTGCCATTGGCGCTGAGCATTACCGGCGCCAATCGGCACGACTCCATGGTCTTCGAAACTTTGGTCGATGCGATTCCTGCCGTTCCTGGCTTGCCAGGACGGCCCAGACAAAAGCCTTACAAGCTGCATGCTGACAAAGGCTATGACTACCGCCGTTGTCGTGCACACCTGAGCCGACGCGGAATCTTGGTGCGAATTGCTCGGCGCGGGGTGGAAAGCAGCGAGAGACTAGGTCGCCACCGCTGGGTGGTAGAACGTACCCATTCTTGGCTAGCTGGCTTCGGCAAGTTGCGCATCCGCTTCGAACGGCGGCTGGATACGCATTACGCCTTGCTCAAGCTGGCTTTCTCATTGATATGTCTGCGATTTGTCGACAGGTTTTGTTAGCGGGTCTTAACTGTGCCCTCAGAGTGTCTCCATTCCTTGGGTGTTCGTCTCAATAGCAATTGTTCTTTGTGCAAGAGAGTCTGGCTCACCTAGTGGCGGCATGTGTGTTGCGCACAGGCAAGAACGGGAGTGGTGGAAGCCTGTGGTCACTGTGATGCAGTGCAGTTGATCAGATAATGGTAAAAGAATAACGTCATGCAATCGATCAAGGATAGATAATGGCTTCGCTCAGACCCTCAGCCTTCAATCAGCGCGAGCGCGCAGATGGTGGCCCGTTCTTGGTCGTTGAATCTGCCGAGAAGGAAGAGGATGGAGGAGTTTACGTCTTCTTTACTGACGTCCCTGCCGAACAGCACACGCTCGATTCACCCAAGGAATTGCTGCTTTATGTGACGCCTGACGAGATGACTATCTGGCCACTCAATGTCAGACAGGATAGGGATGACTACTTGCTCCCAAAATACGACACACTTAAGCGCATCATCATCTGTCGCAGGAAAGTCGGGCCTTACCAACTACCGACGACTACCGACGAGGTTGTTGAACTGCTTGAGGAGCTGCCAGATGGATTCGCCAAGGATTTCCGGTTCGGTCTTGGTCTTCTCTGGGAGTATCGACAGATTTGCGAGACAGTTGCCGAGATTGAGGGCGTTAGCACCTTGGTGATCCATGGGGGAAATGATGCCAAGCTTGATCCTCCACTTTACATTCTCGGCGAAAGACGATTTCACGAACTGAGAAAAGAACTGAACCGCATAGCATCTCGCTATCAGAGGGATGCCCGTAGGGATAAGCAGTTCAGCACTTATCATACTTTATTGCATGCAGCCGACCCGGCACAGTTCCCAGTCCAAAACAAAAAGCTAAGGCCTGATGCGATAGCGGAAATGACCAATGGCGGGCGTGATCATGCTGTTCTTTCCAAACGAGATCGACGTGCCGCCATTAGGATGGTACAGGACAGTGTGGCAGCGATGGCCGAAACGGATGCACACACGCTGTTGGCGTTAAAAAGCGATATCGAGCTTGTTACGTTAAAACAATTAATCAATCGCTATCAAGAAATGCTTGAAGGAGGGCTCGCTGAGAGTAAGTGGCAGAATTTCTTTCTAGCGAACCCTTTCATCCTCAACTTGGCGTTTGCCATCCCTGCGATGGTGGTTCAAGGACAGGCATATGCGGGCGGCAAGCGACTCAATGGAAGCGGGGGTAAAGTTACCGATTTTCTATGTGCGTCAGTCTCCACGGGAAACCTTGCCCTGATTGAGATCAAGAAGCCTGATACTGAACTGCTCGGAAGAACCCCTTATAGGGGGGATGATATATACGGCCCATCTACTGATTTAGGTGGAGCTATTGCTCAGGTATTGGATCAGCGCTTTAGGCTGCAAAGCGAACTGCCAGTCATGAAGAACGCCATGAATCGCTATGATATCCACAGCTTTGCGGTGCGTTGCATCATTATTGCCGGCGTGACACCTCAAGAGCATCAACAGAAAAAATCGTTTGAATTGGTCAGGAATGCCTTGTCGGATGTTGTGGTAATAACCTTTGACGAGCTTCTTACAAGACTGACTGAGCTCCAAAAAGCTTTCCAGTTACCTGATTTCGAAGAAACAGTACCGTTCTAATGGTGTTAGATGGCCTCTGGACGGGCAGCGCACTGCAGATACCAGCAGCACTGATACAGCCGGACCTCTATCTTGGGTTCAGTCAAAACAAAAAGGCGTAGAGAGATATAGCACATGGATGCAAGAAAAAATCTGTTTCAGCGCGGCTCCGAATGGCGGCAGTGGGATTTGCATATCCATACCCCAGCTTCCTTTCACTGGAAGGGGAAAAAATTTAACGCGGACCCCAACTCCGCTGAGAACCGCGCACTTGTTGACGAGATGATTGCCGCACTCAATGCAGCCGAGCCTGCAGTATTTGCCTTAATGGACTATTGGACATTTGATGGATGGTTTGCCCTTCGGCGACGCTTGAAGGAGGCTGGTGCACCGCAACTGACAAAGACCGTCTTTCCTGGTATCGAACTGCGGCTTATGGCGCCGATGGACACTCGCCTCAACGCGCATGTACTGTTCTCCGATGAAGTTGATGATCAGATTCTTCAAGATTTCAAAGCAGCTCTCCAGGTCGAAGTTATATCACGGCCTTTATCTGACGCATCCTTGGTATTGCTCGCCCGTACCGTCACAGAAGACAAGTTGAAAGTCCACGGATACAAGAAGGATGAGATTGATGCGGACCAAGAAAAAGCACTCCTGGCTGGGTCAATGATTGCGGAGATAAACTGCGATAGTTATAAGACTGCGATAGCGAAAGTGCCCAACGGGCATGCGATTGGTTTCATGCCTTACGACACGAGTGACGGCCTCGCAGAAGTTAAGTGGCAGGACCACTACGCCTATTTCATTGGTCTGTGTAAAACATCGCCAATCTTCGAGTCGCGTAATCTTGATCTTCGCGGAGCCTTTGTTGGGGAGGTTACCCCTGGGAATGCAAAATTTATAAAAAGCTTCCAGCAAGGGCTTGGCAACGTACCACGACTAGTTGTGTCAGGAAGTGATGCGCATTGTTTTGTTGGCGTAAAGGGGGATAACAACAAACGAGGTTACGGCGATTTCCCCTCAGGAAAAGCAACCTGGATCAAAGCTGATCCATCCTTTCGTGGCCTACTCCAGGCCATCATGGAACCAGCAAAGCGTTCCTTCATTGGTGAGCGTCCTCACAAGCAAGTCGAGATTGTCGAGAACAAAACGTTTTTCATTGACAGAGTGGTGATAGCCAAAATACCTGGAGCAGCGATTACCAGTTCATGGCTTGATGGAACGAACCTTCCTCTGAACCCCGATCTCGTGGCAATCATAGGGAACAAGGGTAGTGGGAAAAGTGCATTGGCTGATGTTATTGCGCTATTGGGAAATTCACGACAGAAGGCCCACTTTTCTTTTCTCAAGAAAGAACGATTCAGAGGTAAATCTGGCGATCCTGCGAAAAACTTTGTCGCGACACTCGAATGGCTTGATGCACGCACGGAGGAGCGCAATCTGAATGATGACCCACCAGAAGACAAGGTAGAACTCGTCCGCTATATCCCTCAAGGGCACTTCGAGGATTTGTGTAATGCCCATGCATCTGGGCGTTCGAACGCTTTCGAGAATGAGTTGAGAGCTGTAATTTTTTCTCATGCAAGCGATGCAATTCGCCTCGGTGCTCTCGATTTCGACCAGCTTATTGAACAGCAGGAAAGCGGCTTTCGGCACCAGCTCATCGAATTCCGGAAAGACCTGCGGAGGCTCAATCAGGAAATATCCGGATTTGAGGATCAGCTTCAGCCTGAAGTGCGAGGCACCTTACAAGAGCTACTTGCGCAAAAAAGTCGTCAAATCGATGAACACAACAGGATAAAACCAGCACCTATAGCTAAGCCGGCGGCCGAGCTGTCTTCTGAGCAGCAGGGGGTTGCGACCGCGTTGGAGGACATTTCGGGGAAGCTGAAAGACATTGAAGAATCCGCTGCCAAAAATGCGAGCAATGATTTAATACTTGCCGGAAAGCTTAAGGCCATCCAAAACGTGCGAGAGCGATTGCGCTTGCTTGACCGTTCATATAAACAGTTCCTTGATGACACGCCGAAGGATCTGACCACACTCGGCCTCTTGGCGAGTGATCTTGTTAATTTGACGCTCAATTATCACCCGCTCGATCAGCTCGCAACCACCATCCATGAGGAGCAAGCGAAACTTAAACTTGCCAATGAAAGCGCCGAGGATGAAAAAACGAAGCTATTGACAGAGCAGATGGCTCTAGAAACAAAACTTAATGCGCCGCAACTCTTGTATCAGCAGAATTTGAAAGCAATCGAGGATTGGGAATTAAAGCTAGCGGATCTTACGGGTACGCTGGAGGCACCGGATACGCTCAAGGGACTTCAAGCACGCATAGCACAGCTAGACAGTCTCCCGGATCTGCTGACCCGCCATCGCGAGCAGCGCGCCAAACTTGCAGGCGAGATCTTCGATATTCTTGATGCTCAACGGCGCGCACGCGAAGAGTTGTTCAAGCCCGTACAGGACTTAATTCAAAGCAATCACCTCATTCGCGATGAATACAAGCTTCAGTTTCAAGCAACCTTGGGCGGCTCTTCCGATGTAGTGGCCGCATCCCTGTTCACACTAATCAAACAAAACTCGGGTGAGTTCCGTGGCGAAGATGAAAGCTATGGAGCAATCCGGAAGCTCGCAGAACAGTTCGATTTCAACAAGCGAGGTGACGTTCTTGATTTTGTTGCTCAACTGCACGATAAGATCGTGGCTGCAGCAACCAACGGCAAAAACTCTGTTGGGATAGGCCCCATTTTACGAAAAGATAAAGTGGCAAGCGATGTTTACGACTTGCTGTTCGGCCTTCCTTTTCTTGAGCCACGTTACTCTCTGTTGTTTCAGGAGGCTCAAATTGAACAGCTTTCACCTGGGCAACGTGGTGCCCTGCTGCTCATTTTCTACCTCCTCGTTGACAAGGGGCGTTCCCCAATCATTCTGGATCAGCCCGAAGAGAACCTAGACAACGAGACAGTTGTTAGTCTGCTTGTCCCTGTCTTGACCGAAGCCAAGAAGCGGCGACAGATTATAATGGTCACTCATAACCCGAACCTTGCGGTGGTGTGCGATGCGGAGCAGGTTATCTGGTCGGTATTCGATCGCAAGAATGCATCAAAGATTTCATATTTAGGGGGGGCAATCGAGAACCCCGCGATCAATGTGCATGTCGTTAATGTACTGGAAGGCACAATGCCAGCCTTCAACAATCGCAGCAGCAAGTACCACTGACTGCGTAATCACCGACGAGTTTACGGTAGGAACAAGTGGCGCATTTGATCGAAATACATAATGCAATCACTTGCGGGTTTGAGATCAGAATTACTGATGTATTTGGCCGGAATACGAATTCGCAATTGGAACGATTAGCAACTTACGCGCGCTCGCGCCAGGTCAGCCACACCCGCATATCAAACTCCAACTGGTGGTAGTCCGGCTCCATATGGCAGCACAGCTGATAGAACGCTTTGTTGTGGTCTTTTTCTTTTAAGTGTGAAAGCTCATGCACCACGATCATGCGCAGGAACTCCTCCGGCGCATCGCGGAACAGCGCGGCGATGCGGATCTCGTTCTTGCTCTTCAGCTTGCCGCCCTGCACGCGCGCCACGAAGGTGTTGGTGCCGAGCGTGCCCTTTACCGGATGCTGCTGGTTGTCGAATTGCACCTTGGCCACGGCGGGCGCGTTTTTCAGGTAGCGCTGTTTCAGTTCGGCCACGTACTGGTACAGTGCCTTGTCGGTCTGGATATCGTGGCGCGTCGGATACTTGTGCTCCAGCCAGGTGCCGAGCTGGCCTTGTTCCAGCAGGGTGTGGATGCGCTCGAGCAGCGCGGAGGGGTAGCCGTTGAGGTAGTGAAGCGTGGTCATGGCGCTATGGTACTGCGTGGCGTCGACGCTGGACACACTTTCTGTGATTGGGCCATGTCCGCGGCAACCGCTATTGCAAAAGACTAATGGTGTCCATTTTTGTTAACTTGCACATCTCGCCGCAGATAAGATTACTTGTGCGTACCAGCTCGTGCACCGCGATCATTTGCAGAAAAGGCAGCGGCAACTCGCGGAACAGCGAGGCGATGCGGATTTCGTTCTTGCTTTTCAGTCGGCCGCCCTGCACCCGGGAGATGGCGGTGTTGGTGCCCAGCGTGCCCTTCAGCGGATGTTGCTGGTTGTCGTACAGCACCTTGGCCGGCAGCGGCGCGTGTTTCAGATAGCGCTGCTTCAGTTCGGACACGAACTGATACAGCGCCTTGTCGGTTTGCACGTCATGGCGATCGGGGTACTTGTCGCGCAGCAGCGGGCCGAGTTCGCCGGAGTCGAACAGCGTCTGAGCCTGCAGAACCAGGGCGGGCGGATATTGCGGCAGGTATTTGAGGGTGGGCATGGCGCTTATTGTAAGCGCCGCGCGGCCCGCCGTGTTGCCCGCGCTCAAATCCCGGCGGGGAGGAGCCGCGCCGGGTCCGGCCAGCTGAAGCGCAGCGCGACGGCGCGGGTGCCGGCGGGAGTGTCCACTTCCTGGCGTTCCGCCTCTTCGCCGCCCAGCCTGGCATAGACGGCGCAGGCGTCGGCGTTGCGCTCGTATACCCACAGGTAGAGAGGGCGGCCCGGAGCGGCGCGGCAGGCCTCGGCCGCGGCGGCGGCCATCAACGCCCGGCCGATGCCGCGGCCTTGTTGATCGGCGCGCACGTGCAGGTTGTCCAGATAGACGCCCAGTTCCGGCGCCTCGTCCGGCAGCAGGCAGGCGAAGCCGACCGGTTCGCCGTTCCAGCAGGCGATCCGCAACCAGAGCCGCGCCGGCGAGGCGAAGCGGCCGCGCCAGATCGCCAGCCTGTCGTCGTCCGCGCGGCGGTCCAGATAGTCGTCGGGCAGGATGCCGCGGTAGCTCGCGCGCCAGCTGCCGGCGTGCAAGGCGGCGATCACGGGGATGTCGGCTTCGGCGGCGGGGCGCAGGGTCAGCATGGCGCGGGCTTCCGGGCGGGTTTCACGTGGAACATGATAGCGCGGGCGGGTGAATTTATATGTTCTTTATGCGGGACGGCGCGTTTTTTGCCGGAAATTGAGCCGCGCGGCCCTAGAGTGGGCGAATCAAAGCCGCCAGGAGAGCGAGATGGCCATTCCCGTGAGAACCGCGTTGCGCCGCAGTTGCCGGGAGGCGTCCGGCGTGGCGATACTCAGCCGCTTGCCGGCGGGCGGCGGCGGCGGGCAGACCCTGCGCCAAAGGCGGCGCTTGGCGCAGGCGTGCCGAGGGGGGCTGCCGGTCCGGCCGGGCCTGTGGCGGCGGATGGGGAACTGGCTGGCATCTTACTTCAGCCGCAGCGGCTCCAGCAGCACCGACTGATCGCCGCTGCTCATCCACAACTGGCCGTCCTGGATGGTGGCGGTCAGTTGCATGCTGCGCTCGGCCAGCGCAGCCAGCGCCTGCAAGGCGTCGAAATCGATGCGGAACACTTCCAGTTTGTCCAGGCGGGCGAGCTTGCCCTCGTTCTGGCTCCACCACACCTCGCTGGCGCGGCCGCCGTAGCTGTACAGCGCCACGCGCTCGGAGCGGGAGCAGGCTTTCTTCAGCCGCTTCTCGTCCGGCTCGCCCAGATCCACCCACAGTTCGATCTCGTCGGCGTAATTCTTCTGCCACAGCTCCGGCTCGTCGTCGGCGCACAGGCCGCGGGTGAAGGCCAGCGTTTCGCTGGCGTTGAGCGCGAAGGCGGCGATGCGCAGCATCATCCGCTCCAGCGTTTCGGACGGATGCTGGGCCAGGGTCAGCTGGTGGGTGGCGTAATAGCCGCGGTCCATGTCGGACAGCGTCAGGGTGGCTTTGTATATGGTGGCGGTCAGGGCCATGGGGTGTCTTCGCTGAATCGGGTTCGCCCGGCGCGACATTGCGGCAGGGCGTCCGATTTTAACCGCCGTCCGCCTTCAAGGCGAGGGTTGGCTGGTGCAGCTCAGCGCTTCGCCGCGCCAGTTGACGCTGGCGTCGCGGCCCTTGATCCAGAATTCCACGCCCTGTCCCTCGTAGCGCGCGCCGCTGCCGCTCAGGCCCTGATGGACGATCACCATCGCGTTGCCGCGCTCCAGTTTGGCGGTGGCCGGGTGGGTGCGGTAGAAGGTCGCGAGGATGGTGGCGCCGGGCGCGCCCTTGCACAGGTAACGCAGCGGCGTCAGCGATTGCGCCAGGTTCCAGGTGGCCTGCAGCTGGGTGATGCGCAGAATGTAGGTGTCGCCCAGGCACATGTGCGGGTCTTCGTCCTTCAGGCAGTCCTTCAAGCTCTTCACCCAGCGCTTCTGTTCGGCGATCAGCTTGGCCTGCGCGCCGCTGCGGCTCTGCTCGGCCTGGCTCAGCGCCTGGGCGTAGACTTTCTCCAGCCGGTTGTCGAGGCGGGTCAGGCCATCGTCCTGGCACACCATGCTTTCCACCATATTGGCGGGCTGGTCGCAGCGGAAGTCGGTGGCCACGGGCGGCAGCGCGGCAAGAGGCGCGCCCTCGCCGCCGGGGCGCGGGTGGTCGCTCTTGCCGGCCAGGGCAAGCGCGGGCGCGAACAGCAGCAAGCCAATCAGCCGAGATGGAACTACGGGCATAATCTATCCTTGAGTACGACGATCAGTGGCGAGCCGGCGCCGGCGGCGGTCGGACGTTGGCTCTTGGTGGCCGCGCGCGGCGGCGAGTTCCCATCGCCGGCGATTGGCTGTAAACTGCGGCGCTTCGTGCGAGTACCAGTCCCGCGCGCCATTCTCATCTTCGTTCAACCTCTATTTCCCGTCAGCCTGGATTGGTCGCAGTTCCTGCGATGGGCCGTCGCAGGAGCTTATTATGTCCGATCTTACCTTCGCCGACCTAGGCCTGGCCGACCCGCTGCTGCGCGCGGTGGCCGACACCGGTTATACCACGCCGACGCCGATTCAGGCTCAGGCGATTCCCCAGGTACTGCAAGGCGGCGACCTGTTGGCCGCGGCCCAGACCGGCACCGGCAAGACCGCCGGTTTCACCCTGCCGCTGCTGCAGCTGTTGATGCGTTCGCCCAGCCATCATGCCGGCCGCCCGCGCGCGCTGGTGCTGACCCCGACCCGCGAGCTGGCCGCCCAGGTGGAAGAGTCGGTGCGCACCTACAGCAAATACCTGCCCTTGAAGTCGCTGGTGATGTTCGGCGGCGTCAACATCAATCCGCAGATCAAGGCCTTGCGCGCGCCGGTGGACATCCTGGTGGCGACGCCGGGCCGCCTGCTGGACCACGTCGGCCAGAAGACCGTCGACCTGTCCGGCGTCGAGATCCTGGTATTGGACGAAGCCGACCGCATGCTGGACATGGGCTTCATCCACGACATCAAGAAGGTGCTGGCCAAGCTGCCGGCCAAGCGCCAGAACCTGCTGTTCTCGGCCACCTTCTCCGACGAGATCAAGACGCTGGCCGACAAGCTGCTGGACAACCCCAAGCTGGTGGAAGTGGCGCGCCGCAACACCACCAACGAACTGGTGACCCAGAAGGTACACCTGGTTGACCGGGATAAGAAGACCGATCTGTTGATCCACCTCATCCGCGAGCAGAATTGGTTCCAGGTACTGGTGTTTACCCGCACCAAGCACGGTGCCAACCGCCTGGCCGAGAAGCTGGACAAGATCGGCATCCCGGCCGCGGCCATCCACGGCAACAAGAGCCAGAATGCGCGCACCCGCGCGCTGGCCGATTTCAAGAGCGGCGAGCTGCAAGTGCTGGTGGCCACCGACATCGCCGCGCGCGGCCTGGACATCGACCAGCTGCCGCACGTGGTCAACTTCGAGCTGCCCAACGTGCCGGAAGACTACGTGCACCGCATCGGCCGCACCGGCCGCGCCGGCAGTCCGGGCGAAGCGCTGTCGCTGGTGTGCGTCGACGAGTTCAGCTTCCTGCGCGACATCGAGAAACTGATCAAGATGTCGATCGAGCGTTTCACCGTGCCGGGCTTCGAAGCCGACTTGAACGTCAAGCCGGAGCCGATTCCGATGGGCGGCGGCGCCCGCGGCCGCGGACAAGGCCAGGGACGCGGCGGCCAGGGACAAGGCCAGCGCCACGGCCACGGGCAGGGCCAACCACGCAACGCGCCGGCCAAGCCGCGCCACCAGACCGAAAGCAAGCCGGCCGGCCATGGCCGCAACGGCGGCCCGCGCCAGGGCCAGGGCGGCGGCCAGGGGCGCTCGTCCAAGCCGGCGGCGGCCAAGTCCGCGCTGTTCAGCCCGCCGAAAAACCGCTGAGCGCGCGCGTCGGTGTGAATTGCACCGACAGCGTTCGCATTGATGCATATCGCATTGCCGGTTATGCTCGCTTGGGGACTGTCCGCAGCATATAAAACAAGGACGGCTCCAGGCATTTTGCAAGATCGGGAAAACAATGCGATACCACGGCCTGGCGCTGGGTATCCTGAGCTGGGCCGTGTTGCTGGCGGCTCCGGTTGAGGCTGCCCAACGCCTCAAGATCACGCTCTCCAATCAGGAATGGCCGCCGTACATGGGCCAGGGCCTGCCATACGACGGCATTCTGTCGCGGCTGGTGAAGGAAGCTTTCGCCCGCGGCGGCGTCGATGTCGCTTTTCGCTATTACCCCAACAACCGCACGCTGCAATCGGCCCGCAACGGCCAGGTGGATGGCAGCTTCGGCTGGGCGCCGACGGCGGAGCGTAAGCATGACTTGTTGTACACGCTGCCGGTGTTGTCGGCGCGCATGGTGTTCTACCAGCGCAAGAGCCGCAGGCTGGAGTGGAGCCGTTGGGCCGATTTGAAGGGCGCCCGCGTCGGCGTCACCGTCGGCAACTACTATTCCGACGAGTTCGACGCCGAGGCCAAGAACGGCACCTTGTCGGTGGACAGCGCGCCCGACGACTTGGTCAATCTGCGCAAGTTGCTGGCGGGCCGCATCGACCTGTTCCCGATAGACATGGAAGTGGGCCGCTACCTGATCGCCCATCACTTCACGCCGGTGCAGGCGGTGCAACTGGAGCCGCAAAGCCGCTCGTTCTGGTCGGCGCCGCTGCACGTGGTGATCTGGCGCAAGCACGCGCAAGGCAAGGAACTGGTGGAGCGTTTCAACCGCGGCCTGAAGGCGCTGCAGGACAGCGGCGATTTCGAGCGTCTGCTGCAGGAAACGCGGGAAGCCTGCCTGAAGCCGCGCGGCTACCCGCGCTGAGCCGCGAGCGCGGCGCGCGCCTGATCCAGGAAGCGCCGCGACAGCTCGGAGTCCGGCACCGCCCGCGCCAGCAGCAGCGCGCCCACCATAAGGGCCAGGCTGGCTTCGGGCGCCATGCCGCCGCCGTCGAGCCGGCGGGCGTCGTCCAATATGGCCATCAGGGGCTCCAGTCCGGAGGCGAAGTCGCGGCGGACCGCCGGATTCTGGCGCGCGATCTCGCCGGCCAGCGCCGCCGCCGCGCAGCCGGAGTCGGGAAAGTCGCGGTGGGTGGGGCTGAGATAATCTTCGGCCAGCGCCGCCAGCCGTGTCCCGTCTGCCGCGCTCTCCAGCCGTTGCCGCCATTGCTGGGCCATTTGCCGCAGCGCCTCGCCGCAGGCGGCGGCCACCAGTTCGTCCTTGCCGGCGAAATGGGCGTAGAAGCCGCCGTGGGTCAGGCCCAGGTCGGCCATCAGATTGGCGATGCCGACGCCGGCCAGCCCTTCGGCGCGAAAGCGCAGCGCGGCCATGGCCACGATGCGGCGGCGGGTCTGGGCCTTGTGCGAATCCGGATAGCGCATGCCGTCTCCCGGCAGTTCACATGACATCCGTAATATAAACGAGTGCGCGGCCGGCGGCGCTGGTTGGCGCGGGGCGCGGCTGCTATCAATAAAGCATCTCGCTTGCCGCCGCAGGCCGCCGCCATGCCTTTCCAGCTCAATCTGTTCCGCCAGATCGTCGACCATGCCCAGGACGCGGTGATGGTGACCGAGGTGGCGCCGTTGCAGCCGCCCGGCCCCATCATCGTTTATGTCAATCCCGCCATGTGCCGGCTGAGCGGCTACGCCGCCTGCGAGTTGCTGGGCCGCTCGCCGCGGGCGCTGCAGGGGCCGCAGACCGATCCGGCCGCGCTGCTGCAACTGAGTTCGGCGTTGCGCGACGGCAGGGAGACCACGGTGGAGCTGCTCAACTACCACCGCAGCGGCACGCCATACTGGGCCCGTCTGCATCTGTTGCCCTTGTTCGACGAAGCCGGCGAACTCAGCCACTTCGCCGCGCTGCAGCAGGATGTCTCCAGTCGCCACCTCCGCGGCGACGCGCTGTATCGGATGGTGGTGTCGGACGAGTGCACCCGCCTGTTCAATCGGCACATGTTTTTCGATGTCGGGGCCAAGACGATGCAACTGGCTTTTCGCCAGCAAAAGCCGCTGGCGGCGGTTGTGCTGGCGGCGGATGATCCCTGCCGCCTCAACTCGTCTTACGGCCAGCTGGTGGGGCAGATGCTGATGCGCATCGTCGCTCAGTCCATTGTCGCTGCGATACGCGAGAGCGACATCGCCGGCAGGCTGGCGCAGCGGGAGTTCGGTTTGCTGCTGCCGGAAACAGGCGAGAACGAGGCGCAGGTGGTGCTGGCTCGCATCCAAGAGGCGCTGGAGGCGGGCCTTATCGATGCCGGCATGCCGCCCGGCCTCCATGTCGGCTTGAGCGCCGGCGTCGCTGTGGCTCTGGCTGAGGACGCCGCGCCGGAGCAGGCGCTGGAGCGGGCGAGGTCGCGGATGATGGAGTAGCTGGGCGGGACGAAAGATTGAGCCTGAGAAGCTACGTTTATTCCATGGATTTGCAAGCAAGATCAGTCTAATCTGATATGCATATTCAATGCGCTGGGATAGATGCCGCGATGGAAAACGCTACGCAGTCTGATGGGCCGCGCTGGCGCCAGTGGGCTCGGCACGCTGGCGGACAGTTTGCCGCGGCGGCGGCCTGCGGCGGGGCGGGCTGGCTGCTGGGGTGGAGTCTGCCGGCTGGGCAAGCCGGCTTGCAGCAGCTGGGGCTGCCTTTCGCGCTGGCGTTGCTGCTGCGTGGCGGCGCGCGGCTGTGGCCGGGCGCGGCGCTGGCCATGGCGTGGCTGGCTTGGCGGGAAACGGGCCTGGGCTGGGCCGATATCCTGCTGTTGGCGGCCAGCGGCGCGGCGGCGGCGGTGCTGGGCGCGCAGGCCGCCCGCAAACGGCCGCCGATATTTCAACGCGTCTCCGGCGCGCTGGCTTTTCTGCTCGGCCCCGGGCTGCTTGCCAGCGCGCTGGCGGGGCTGGGCCGTTCGTTCGCATTGCTGCCGGAGCAAGGCGCGCATCCGGCGGCCTTGCTCGCCGATGCCTACCAGGCCTGGATGGGCAACCTAGCGGCGGTGATGGCCTTGACGCCCTGTCTGTTGCGACTGGGCCGGGCCGAGGGCCCGGGCGGCCGCGCCGAGGCCATGTTGGCCGCGGCGACGCTGGGACTGGCCTTGCTGCTGGGGTGCGGCGTAGAGGGGCGCGGCGGCTATCACGCCATCCTGCCGTATTTGCTGATCCTGCCGTTGCTGTGGCTGGTGTTCCGCGACCGGTTGTCGCTGGCGCACGGTCTGTCCCTGGCCATCGTCGGCGCGGCGCTGGCCGGCGTCCGCCTGGGCCATGGCGCGCTGGCGGTGGACGATGCCGACCACGCGCTGCTCAACGTCGCGGTGTTGGCCATCGTTCAATCGGCGACGTTGCTGGTGTTTGGCGCCTTGCTGGCCGAGCGCCGCGACGCGGAGCGCAGCCTGCTGCAGGCCAAGCAATCGCTGGAGGCCAAGGTGGGCGAGCGCACCCGCCAGTTGGCGGAGAGCGAGGCGAGGCTGCGGCTGATGGCGGACGCGGCGCCGTTTCCGCTGGCGATGAACCGGCTGGCGGACGGGGAGCTGATTTACGCCAATGTCCGCGCCGAGGAATTGTTCGGCGCCAAGCTGCATCCGGCGCGGCCGCTGCGGGTGCAGGATTTCTACGTCGATCCGGCCGAGCGCGACCGGGTATCGCGCGCCCTGCGCGACAACGGGCTGGTGCGAGACCGGGAGGTGAAGCTGCGCGACGCGCGCGGCCGCCAATTCTGGGCGTTGATCTCCTGCGAGATGGTGAAAAGCGAGCAGACCTGGTATGTGATCAACGGCGTCAACGACATCAGCGAGCGCAAGCGGCTGGAGCAAAGCCTGCATGACGCCAACGCCACGCTGCGCCGCCATCTGGACGAGATCGAACAGCTGCAACAAGGGCTGCGGGAGCAGGCGCTGCGCGATCCATTGACCGGCCTGTTCAACCGCCGCCACCTGGACGACATCCTGCCGCGGGTGCTGGAGCACATGCTGGCGCTGCATCGGGAGGTGGCGGTGCTGATGGTGGACGCCGACCACTTCAAGCGCGTCAACGATAGCTACGGCCACCGCTGCGGCGACGCGGTGCTGACCGCGCTGGGCGCTTGCCTGAGCGACCACTTCCGCAGCGGCGACATCGTCTGCCGCTACGGCGGGGAGGAGTTCTTCGTGTTATTGCCCGGCGCCACGCTGGAGGCGGCCTACGCCAAGGCCGAAGGGTTGCGGCGCATGGTCAGCAGCCAACCGGTGGCGGCGATGGGCCATTCGCTGACGGTGACGCTGTCTATCGGCCTGGCGCTGTGCCCGCTGCACGGAGAAGACGCGGAAAGCGTGGTGCGCGCGGCCGACGAGGCCTTGTACCAGGCCAAGCGGCAGGGCCGCGACCGCGTTTGCGTCGCCGAGCGGCTTCAGCCGCTGTTGTCCTGAGCCGGCGGCTTGCGCTGCCGCAGAAACCAGGCCAGCGCGCCGAACAGCAGGGCTGCGATCAAGGTGTCTTCCACCCGTTCCAGCGCGCCGCTGGCCAGCTGGCCAGGCGGCAGCAGCGACAACACCAGCGCGGTGAGCAGCGCGACGAACACCCGGAAGCTGTGCCGCATCGCGATCAACGTCGCCGCCTGAAGCGAGGCCAGGGCCAGCACATGCCAGATGGGCGCGGCGTCCAGCGCGCGCAGCGCCCAGTACAATCCGGCGCCGAGCAAGGCGCCGGCCAGCGTGCCTATGGTCCGTTCGCGCGCCAGCCACAGCATGCGTTCGGGGGACGGGTCGGGGATGGCGACGGCTGCGATGGGCAGCCACCACGCGTGCGCGCCGCGCATCCAGCTGGCCGCCAGCCAGGCGAGCAGGCCCCACGGCAGCAGATGCCAGGCGTAGCGGCGCGCGTCGGCGACGGAGGCCGCCGGCAGCACGCGAAACCAGTCCCGCATGCCCAGCCGGGCCAGCGCGCCGCCGTAGGCCGCGCCCAGCAGCATCCAGGCCGCCTCTTGCCAGGGGGGAATCGCCGCCGCCGGCGTCATGTTTCCCAGCAGCAGCGCGAACAGCCAGAACTGCACGCCCTTGTGCAAGCCGCGGCGCGCGCTCAGCGCTTGCAGCGCCAGCCCCGCCGCCAGCAAGAGCAACATGATCGTCGGCTGGCCGGCGCATAGCCGGCCGGCCAGGTATAGGCCGGGTATCGCCAGCAGCGACCAGGGTTGCAGCCGCCGCGCCAGCATCATGCAGAATGCGCTGTAATTGGCCGCCAGCGCGAACAGGAACATCCCCGCGCCATGGCCGGCCAGCGTCAGCGCCGCCGCCGGCGCGAACAGCAGCGCGCTGAACAGCGCCGCGCGCAGGATGCGTCGCCGCTGGTAACGCACCCAGCCCAGGCCGTGCAACGCGTATTTCTGGTAAGGCATGTTTTCCCTTCCCCCGGGCTCCCTTGTTTGAAGACTATGGCGTTGGCGGCCGCCGCAGGCAAGCCGGGCAGGCGCGCGGCGCGCGTGCTACCATCCGGCCATGGAACTCTATCGACTGTTGCAACAACAAGGCTTCGGCGGCCGCAAGGAATGCCGCCAGCTGATCGAATACGGACTGGTGGAAGTGAACGGCGAGGTGGTGGACAACTACCGCGCCCAGTTCGAGCTGGCCGACATCGCCAGCCTGGCGGTGGACGACGAACCGTGGCCGCTGGTGCGCGGCCCGCTGTATCTCTTGCTGCACAAGCCGGCCAATTATGAAACCTCGCACAAGCCGAACTGCCATCCCAGCATCTACCGGCTGTTGCCGGACCAGTTTTCCAATCTGGACATCAGCGCGGTGGGGCGGTTGGACGTGGACACCACCGGGCTGATCCTGTTGTCCAACGACGGCCAGTTCATCCACGCGCTTTCCTCGCCCAAGAAACTGGTGCCCAAGGTCTACCGCGCCACGCTGAAGCACGAGGCGACGCCGGAGCTGATCGCCAAGCTGCAGAGCGGCGTGTATCTCAACGACGAGGCGCGCGAGTTCGCGGCCGACAGCGTGGAGCAGCTCGACGCCCACACCATCTTGCTGACCATCACCGAGGGCAAGTACCACCAGGTGAAGCGGATGGTGGCGGCGGCCAGCAACCGGGTGGAGGCGCTGCACCGCGAAAGCCTGGGCGCCATCGTCCTGGGCGATCTGCCGGCGGGCGAGTGGCGGCATTTGACTAGCGCAGAATTGGCGGCCTTCGGCTTCTGATCGTAGCGGCAACCCTGCAAAGGCGAGGATCGGCGATCCTCGCCTTTTTTATGCGCGGTCGCACCGCTTTCGGGTATTTCCGGCGCGATCAATGGCGTTTGCGCACGCAGGTTTCAGTACATGGTCGGCCATGTCGGCCGGCAAAATACTTGTCCGGTTTTCGGTTGTGGGGGGAAGACCGGGCAGACATACTGGCGCCGTATTCAATACAGGAGCCTGTCATGGACTTCGCCCAACTGCATTATCAAGTCGAACCGTTGCTGCTTGCCAACGTTTGGGACGCTGCCAGCGCGCATGCGGCAGAGGCAGCAGGCTATGCCGCCATCGGCACCTCCAGCGCCGCCATCTCCGACATGCTGGGCTATCCCGATGGCGAGGGTATGAGATTTTCCGAGCTCCTTGATCTGACCGCTCGCTTGCGGACGGCAAGCAGATTGCCGCTGACCGTTGATATGGAAGCGGGCTATGGCGAGAACGCCGAGGCTATCGTGGCCAACTTATGCAGATTGGCGGAGATGGGCGTGGCGGGGGTCAATCTGGAAGACAGCATAACGCGCAATGGTCGGAGGGAGATGGTTGCGGCTGCGGCGTTCTCCCGGCGCGTGCGCGAGATACGGTCCGGCTTGCTGGCGGGCGGCGTGGAGATGTTCTTGAATGCGCGCACCGATGCGTATCTTCTTGGAATGGAAAATGCGTGCCAAGAGAGCATTGCGCGCGGGCGGCTTTATGCCGCCGGCGGCGCAGACGGTTTATTTGTGCCTGGGGTGACGGATGAGGCCGATATCGCGGCGATAGCGGCAGATGTGCCATTGCCATTGAATGTGATGGGCATGCCTGGCTTGCCATCGTTTCAGTCGCTGGCAAGGCTGGGCGTCAAACGCATCAGCATGGGTAATTTCTTGTATGAGCGCATGCAGCAAACCCTGGGGCAGCTTTTGGGGGCGGTGAAGAGCGCGCAATCGTTTCAGGCAGTATTCGACCATGCAGGTCACTGACCCCCGGCAGATTGATGGCTTCTATCGCGCTTTGCTTGAGCGAGCCGCGGATCATGTCGGTATTTTCTACGTGGGAGTGAAGACCACGGGTGTGTTTTGCATCGCCACCTGTCGAGCCCGCAAGCCTAAGCGGGAAAATGTGGTGTTCTACACCGATTTGAAAGACGCGCTTGATGCCGGTTACCGGCCCTGCAAGGTGTGCAAACCGACAGAAAACGCTTATACCGCGCCTTCTGATGTTGCCGATGCGATCAACTGGCTACGCCAGCACCCGAAGGAGCGCTTGAGCGATGGGCGGCTCAGGCAGCTTGGGATCGGCCCGGAGCGGATCCGGCGCTGGTTTCAGCAGCATTATGGAATGAGCTTTCAGGCTTTCCAGCGTTCTTTGCGGATCAACTCGGCTTTGGCGGAGTTGAAAGAGGGCCGTTGCGCTACCGATGCCGCCCTGGATAGCGGGTACGACTCTCTTAGCGGTTTTGGCTACACCTGCAAGAAGCTGACAGGACGCGCGCCGACTGCGGCGGCCCAGATCATCCTCATTCACCGTTTCACTACGCCTCTGGGGCCCATGTTCGTCTGCGCTAGCGAGCGCGGAATCTGCCTGATGGAATTTGTCGATCGCAAGATGCTGGAAACTGAGCTGAGCGATCTGCAACGGCTTTTGCGGGCGCGCATTCTTGCCGGCGAAAACCGGCATACGCGGCAGGCCGAGCGTCAAGTCGGGGAATATTTCGCTGGCACGCGCTCCCGGTTCACGCTGGCGCTTGATACGCCCGGCAGCGAGTTTCAACAGTCAGTCTGGCAGGCTTTGCAAACCATTCCATATGGCGGAACAGCCAGCTATGCCGGGCAGGCGGAGAGACTCGGAAGGCCGGAGGCCGCGCGAGCCGTGGCGCGCGCCAATGGGGCCAACCGCGTGGCCATCGTCGTTCCCTGTCACCGCGTACTGGGCAAGGATGGATCGCTGACAGGATATGGCGGCGGCTTGGCCCGCAAGCAGTGGTTGTTGGAACATGAGCGGCGGCATGCTTTTGACCGCAGCTTGGCATGCTTGATTTCGGACTGATGGCAAACGCGGCATTGTTTACTTAGCCACTTTCCCCTGCCGCCGGTACAGGGTGGAGCGGCTGATGCCCAGCGCGCGCGCCGCCGCGCTGGCGTTGCCGCCGCAGCGGCTCAGCAGATCGGCGATGGCGCTGTCCTCCACCGCGTGACCCTGCGCCGCCATGTCCTCGCGCAGCGCGGCGGGCAGATGCGCCAGGCCCAGCGCCGCGCCGTCGTCGGCCAGTGCCAGCAGCGTGGCCAGCAGGTTGGACAGTTCGCGCAGATTGCCGGGCCAGCGGTAGCCGCGGATGGCTCGCGCCAATTCCGGCGACAAGTAGATGCCGCGCTTGGCCGCGCCCATGCCGTCCAGCATGGCCTGGGCGATCGCCGCCGCGTCGCCGCGCTCGCGCAAGGGCGGCAGCGCCAGCGGGTAATGGCACAGACGGTAGTAGAGGTCGGCGCGGAAGCCGCCATCCGCCACGCGCGCGCGCAGGTCGCGATGGGTGGCGCAGATCAGGCGGATGTCGATTCGCCGCGCGGGTCCGCCGCCCAGCGGCGTCACTTCCCTGTCCTGCAGCGCTCTGAGCAGCCGCGCCTGCAGGTTTGGCGGCATGTCGCCTATCTCGTCCAGAAACAGCACGCCGCCGTCGGCTTCGCGCAGCCGGCCCTTGCCGCCCTGGCGGCTGGCGCCGGTGTAGGCGCCGGGCTGGTAGCCGAACAGCTCTGCCTCGATCAAGCCTTCGGGAATGGCCGCGCAGTTGATGGCGACGAAGGGCGCGGCCTGGCGGCTGCTGGCCGCGTGCAGCGCCCGCGCCAGCCTGTCCTTGCCGGTGCCGGTTTCGCCCAGGATCAGCACCGGGATGTCCGCCTCCAGCAGTTTCAGCGCGCTGGCGAACAGCGGGTTAGGCAGGCCGTCCAGCGTCGGCGTCGAATCATGGGGCGCCGGCGTCGGCCGGGATGGCGCGCCGCGGCGGCGGGGCGGCCGCAGCCGGGCGGAGAAGCGCTGCGGGCCGGCTTGCAGCAAACCCAGCGCCTCGCCGTTTCGGCTCAGCCAGTGCTCCAGGCTCTGGCCGAACAGCGCGGCGAAATGGCGGGGCCGCCAGGCGTCCGGTTCCAGGCCGCACAGCGCCAGTCCGCCTTGGTTGGCGGCGAGCAGACTGCCGTCCTCGGAGAACACCAGCTGGCAGGCGGCCGGACCGTCCAGCAGCCGGGGATCGGCATGCAGGCTGAGCCGCCAGCCGCCGCGCGTGGCCTCTTCCAGCAGCTGGGATTCGATCTGGCCGCGGGCGGCCTGCAGCAGCATCCACTGGGCGTCGCCCAACTTGCGGCTGGCGCCGCTGAGGTCCAGCGCGCCCAGCAGCTGGCCTTGCGGGCCGAACACGGGGCTGGCGGCGCAGGACAGCGAGCGGTTGCGCTCCAGGTAATGCTGGGCGCCGCGCACCCGTGCGCCGTCCCGCGCCGCCAGCGCGGTGCCGATGGCATTGGTGCCGCGCGAGGCTTCGCTCCAGTCCATGCCGGGGGTCAGGGCCAGCCGTTCCGCCTTGTTGAGGAAGTCTATGTCTCCGCTCTGCTCCAGCACCCAGCCACGGTTGTCCGCCACCACTAGCGCCAGTCCTTGCGCGTGCGCCTGGGCGAACAAGCCGGCCAGCGCCGGCCGCGCCGACTCCAGCCAGTCCGCGTTGGCTTCGCGGCGCGCGCGCAGTTCGGCTTCGCTCAGCCGCTCGCCGCCATGGCTGCCGGCGGCCAGGCCCATGCCGCGGCAGCGCTGCCAGGAGCGCAGGATGTCGGTCGGCAGCGCCTGGCCGGGCAAAGCCTGGCCGGCGAAGAAGCGGCGGCGGATTTCGTCCAGCGGCAATCGAGCGTTGGGTGGCATGCGCGGCTCCTGCAGGCTGTGCCGTCGACATGCGACAGCTGTGCCAGCCTGCGACAGTCTGGTGGGGGAATGACGCCGATTATGGCCGCTTTTCCCGCATCGGCAAGCGGCTGATTTCCCAGTTGCTTGTTGCGCCGCCGCAAGCGTTCCCCTAGCGCTTCGCCCTGCCTGCCGCTTGGCGATGCTGCCATGCAATGCGGATAAATCCTGGCATGCGGTTTGCGCAACAAACCGGTCCGCTGGACGCACCGCCTAACTAGACGAGGAGAATGCGATGCAAAGCCTGAAGCCCGGATTCGAACTGAAAGCGCGCTACGCCAACTATATCGGCGGCCAATGGGTGCCGCCGGTCAACGGGCGCTATTTCGAGAACGTCACGCCGATCACCGGCAAGCCGCTGTGCGAAATCCCGCGCTCCGACGAGCAAGATATCGAGCTGGCGCTGGACGCCGCGCATGCCGCGCGCTTCAAATGGGGCCATACCCCGGTGACCGAGCGCGCCATCATCCTGAACAAGATCGCCGACCGGATGGAAGCCAATCTGGGCCTGCTGGCCGAGGTGGAGACCTGGGACAACGGCAAGCCGATACGCGAAACGCGCGCCGCCGACATCCCGCTGGCGATCGACCATTTCCGTTACTTCGCGTCCTGCGTGCGGGCGCAGGAGGGCAGCCTGGGCGAGATCGACGCCAACACCGTTTCCTACCACTTCCACGAGCCGCTGGGCGTGGTGGGCCAGATCATCCCGTGGAACTTCCCCATCCTGATGGCGGCGTGGAAGCTGGCGCCGGCGTTGGCCGCCGGCAACTGCGTGGTGCTGAAGCCGGCCGAGCAGACGCCGCTGTCCATCCTGGTGCTGATGGAACTGGTGGGCGACTTGCTGCCGCCGGGCGTGCTCAACGTGGTCAACGGTTTCGGCGTGGAGGCCGGCAAGCCGCTGGCCAGTTCCAAGCGCATCGCCAAGATCGCCTTCACCGGCGAAACCGGCACCGGCCGCCTGATCATGCAGTACGCCAGCCAGAACCTGATCCCGGTGACGCTGGAGCTGGGGGGCAAGTCGCCCAATATCTTCTTCGACGACGTAGCGGCCAAGGACGACGCCTTCCTCGACAAGGCGATAGAGGGCTTCGTGATGTTCGCGCTGAACCAGGGCGAGGTGTGCACCTGCCCCAGCCGCGCGCTGATCCATGAGTCCATCTACGACCGCTTCATGGAGAAAGCGCTGGCCCGCGTCGCCGCCATCAAGCAGGGCAATCCGCTGGACCCGGCCACCATGATAGGCGCGCAGGCGTCCCGCGAGCAGATGGACAAGATCCAGAGCTACCTTTCCATCGGCCGGGACGAGGGCGCCCAGTTGCTGGCCGGCGGCGAACGCGCGCATCTGGATGGCGATCTGGCCGGCGGCTTCTACATCCAGCCCACGGTGTTCCACGGCCACAACAAGATGCGCATCTTCCAGGAGGAAATCTTCGGGCCGGTGGTGTCGGTGACCACCTTCAAGGACCGCGACGAGGCGCTGGCCATCGCCAACGACACCTTGTACGGGCTGGGCGCCGGCGTGTGGACGCGCGACATGAACACCGCCTTCTTCATGGGCCGCCACATCGAGGCCGGCCGGGTATGGACCAACTGCTACCACGCCTACCCGGCGCATGCGGCTTTCGGCGGCTACAAGCAATCCGGCATCGGCCGCGAGACGCACAAGATGATGCTGGAGCATTACCAGCAGACCAAGAATCTGCTGGTCAGCTATGGCGAGGACAAGCTGGGCTTTTTCTAAGCGCCGGGCGTCCGAATGCGGCGCGCATGATCTCGGGCGCATAGGGCGTAGCCGCGTAAAGCGTGGCCAATGGATCGCAAATGTTTCCTCTCTGCCCGCCGGTTTTGCCGGCGGGTTTTTTTTGGGCGAAGCGCTGGCGTGGTCAATATGAGAAAGAGTGGTTTATGACCGAGGTTTGGCTGGCCGGATTATTGATTAGTTCTAGAGTGCTTGTTCAGATATTATTTTTATAATGATATACGTAAAATATTTACGTAATAATGTGGTGAAAATGCAAGGCTGGCCCGTGGTATGCTATTCGGGTGAGTGGGTCGAGGGCTTGGGGATGGATCAGGAAGACGATGGCTACGCCGAACGCGTGGCTTTCTACGACACGGTGTATGAACAGCCGGAGCGGGCGTTGGACCTGGCCTGGCTGCGGCGCTGGCTGCCGCAGCAATATGTTGGCCGCCGGGTGTTGGAGCTGGCTTGCGGCAGCGGTTACTGGACCCAGTATCTGGCGCCGGCTGCGCGCGGCTATCTGGCGCTGGACGCGTCGCGCGGCGCGCTGTCGCTGGCGCGGCAGCGGCCGGGCGTGGCCGGCGCGGCGTTCGAGGCGGGGGAGATCGAGGAGATGGCCAGCCCGCCTCAGCCGTTCGACGCGGCTTTCGCCGGCTTGTGGTTCTCCCATTTGCCGCGGCAGCGGCGCGAGCCGGCGCTGGCCGCGCTGCATCGGGCATTGGCGCCTGGCGCGCTGGTGATGCTGCTGGACAATAGCGAGGCGCAGGGCGCGCAGCACCCGGTTGTGGAGTACGACCGCGACGGCAACGGCTATCAGCGGCGTCCCCGCCACGACGGCGGCGACAACCGGGTGCTGAAGAACTTTCCGTCCGAGGCGGAGTTCCGCATCCTGCTGGCGCCGTATGGCGTCAGCGAGATGGCTGTGTTGCGCCGCGAGCATTTCTGGCTGCTGCGCTACCGGCTGCCCAGCCTGCATTGACGCCGCTGTCGTCGAGGATGCCGAGCGGGGATAGGGGAGGAGAATAACAAAAGCCGGGCGGCGCCCAGCTTCTGTCGGCGGACGGATCAGCGTCCAGCCAGGTCTTCCAGCGAGGCCTGCAGCTTTTCGCTGGCCTGTTCCACCGCCCGCATGCTGGCGACGATGGCGGCTTCATCCAGCTGGCCGTTCTGACCGGCGGCGCGCAAGGCGGCGTCCACCTGCTGGCGCAGCAGCGACAACGACGGGCGCAGGTTCTGCGCGGCGCTGCCGAACAACGCCGCGCCGTCGCCTTCCAGCCAAGGCTCCAGCTCCAGCGGCGGGGAGTCGGTCTGGGCCTCCTCGATCGCGTGATAGGCGCTTTGCTTGTAGATCACGTGCCCCACTTTCTGCAGCGAGGTTTGCGACTTCTGCTGCACCGCGTTGACCTGCCGCAGCACCAGGTCGGATTGCTCAGCCAGGCTGGAGAAGCGCTGGCGGAACGAATCCACCGACGATTGCACCTCGCCGGCCACGCCGCCGGCGGCGCTGGCCTGCGCCTGCATGTCGCCGATGCGGCTGGACAGCGAATCCAGCACGTCCTGCACCTGGTTGGCGGTGCTCTTGCTGCGCTCCGCCAGCTTGCGCACCTCGTCGGCCACCACGGCGAAGCCGCGGCCGGTCTCGCCGGCGCGGGCGGCTTCGATCGCCGCGTTCAGCGCCAGCAGGTTGGTTTGATCGGCGATGGCGGAGATGTCGGCCAGCGAGCTCTCGATGCCCTGCCATTCCTGGGCCAGCATCTGGCTGGCGGTATCCATGCTGCTGACGCTGCCGGCGATGGTGTCCAGGTGGCCGGACAGCTCGTTGGCGCTGTCCAGGCTGACGCGGGCGCCGGCGGCGTTGTCGCGGGTGATGCGGGACACCTGGTCCATCGCCTGGCTGATGGCGGCGAGATCGCGCTGGCTGCCGGCCAGATCCTGGCGCAGATGGGGATTGTTCAGCGCGGCCAGTTGCGAGGACAGCCGGTTGCGGCGCACGAAGCCGTCATTGTCGGCCATGGACTGAATGGCGGCGTTGACGCTTTCCAGCGAGCTGGACAGGATGCCGGGCAGACCCTGGCTCAGCGGCCGGCGGCTGAAATTGCCCTGGCTGATCTCCTGGAAGCAGGTATTGATTTCCTTGAAATAGGTTTCCACCAAGTCCAGGAAGTCGTTGAGCTGCCATGCCACCTGGCCGACCTCGCCCATTTCGCGGGTCTGGGTGCTGCGGTGGTGCAGTTCGCCGCTGCAGGCCAGGCCCAGTTGGCGGGTCAGGGTGTTGAGCAGCAGGAAGATGTGGCCGCTTTTCTTCCACAGCCAGTAGGACAGCGCTACGGTGGCGATCATCAGCAACAGGCCGATCGCATGGCTGGCGACAGGGGGGAGCAGGTAGTCGTCGACTATGGATAGCAGGACCAGCAGATTGAATCCGCCCAGCGCCCAGGCTAGATGCGAACGCAGGAAGGGGGTGGTTTTGCGCGGAGAACTCATCCGGCGACTCCTTTGGCTTTCAATACGTCGGCGTTCAGCGCCAGGATGAAGTCCTGGTAGCTGCTGCCTTTCTCCTTCAGCAGGGCCAGCAGCCAGTCGCGCGAGGCGTCCGGCGCGGCGGCCTTGCCGTGGGCGGCTTCTATCTTGCGCATTTCGGCGTAGATGGGCTCGATGGCGGCGATGGCGGAGCGGCTGGGCGGGCGGCGCACCGAATAGTAGCCCTGCAGTTTGCCCCTGAGGTCGTAGTCCGGAGTGACGTTGGCCAGCACCCAGTAATAGTTGCCGTCTATGGTGGCGTTCTTCACCAGCGCGAAGAATTCGTGGCCGGCTTGCAGCGTCTGCCACATCAGCCGATAGGCGCCGCGCGGCATGTCGGGGTGGCGGATCAGATTGTGCGGCTTGCCCAGCAACTGGTGCTCGGCATAGCCGGCGATGCGCATGAACACGCGGTTGGCGTAGGTGATGTGGCCGGTGGGGTCGGTCTTGGTGACGATCAATTCGTGCGGCGCCAGCTGCACTTCGCGTCCGCCGCCATGGCCTGTTGCGGTCTGTTTCATGGTTTGCTTCTCTGTGACCTTGCTGTCAGTAGTATGGCTGCCAATCCGGCATTGTCATGCTATGCGCATTGCCGGGCAAGGTTTGCCGGCAATTTCTATCGAATATCCGTGTAAATTTAAAGGATTCTGGCCGGCCGGATATGACAAAGGACGGCCGAGGCCGCCCTTTGCGCATGGAGGCGGAACTCAAAGCTTGATGATCTGACGCGCCTGGATCGCGCAGGCGCGCGCCTGCCGGTTGAAGCGGATGAATTCCGGGCTGGCGATTTCGTCGTGGCTCAGCCAGCGCGCCTTGCGGGTCAGCCGGTACTGGTAGCGGATGCCGTCCGCGGTTTTCTGTTGCCGCAGCGACAGGTCGAACCAGCGCGAGCTGGCCTGGCAGCTGAACGGCGGCTGGATGGCGCGGGCGCCGCGCAGCGTGACTTCGCGTTCGGTGATTTCGGCGTCGCCCAGGTAGACATCGGCCAGGTTGCCGTTGGCGAGATAGCTGTCGAAACCATCCCAGTCATGCTGCAGGCCGGGGTCGTACAGATAGAGGCCAGAGATCTTCTCCACCGCGCGCAGATCCACGCTGTCCATCTTCACCGGATACCGCGCCGGCTGCAGGAAGCCGGTGGCCGCGCGGCTCACCTTGCATTCCCGCGCCTGCTTGTTCACCGCGTGGCACAGGCTCTGGTCGGTGCTGGCCGCGCCCTGGTAGCGGTCCTGCATCGCCAGCTGCACCAGCGGCCAGCCGGAGACTTCGGCGCGAATGGCGACCCGCGCGCTGCCGTCGCGGCTCAGCGTCTCCACCCGTTCGCTGCGGCTGGTTTGCCGCGCCGGCTGCGGCGGGATGCGTTCCTCGCGCACCTGGCCGTCTCCGCCGATGCGGTAGCTGGTTCGGTCCTGCAAGTCCGGCATGATGCGGTCGGGGACGAAGAAGGGGTTGGTCGGGTCCAGCCATTCCGGTTTGCCGTCCACCACCGCCCGCACGATCATATGATTGACGGTGCCCAGGCCCGGCAGCAGCGGCTCGGCGGCGAAATTGCCGCGGAACACCAGCGTCGGCTCGGCCTCGACGCCGGCGGCGCGCAGCATCGCGGTCAGCAAGGTGGCCAGGTCCTTGCAGTCGCCGTAGCCGTGCTGTTCGATCTCGGCCAGCGTGAACGGCACTAGGCCGCGCTCGGCCAGGCGCTGATCGTTCAGATAGCGGTAATGGCGGTTGATGTGCCGCATGAAGGCGGCTGCTTGCTCGGCGGCGGGTTTGCCGCGCTGGGCGGCCACCTCGGCGGCGGCGGCCGGCGGCAGCGGGGCGGCCAGGATCTGGTTGTAGCGCCCGGCGTAGACGCCGAAGTGGTCCTGCGGCGACGCGCTGGTGGCGATGCTCAGCCGCGGCCAGCTGCGCAGCGCGCTGTTGTCCCATTCATTGGTCAGGTTGAGGTAGCGCGGGGCTTTTTGCTCAACCACGACGCGTTTGCCGCCATCGCTTTGCTCGATGCGGAAATCGTCCATCTGCTCGCCGCGCCACAGCAGCGGCCGGGTGGAGGAGAGCTCGAAGCGGAAACTGTCGTCGCGCGTCGGCTCGGCGTCGAAATCCAGCCGGCGCAGCAGCTCGCGGCTCAGCGGCGGCGAGGCGATATGGCGCTGGATCTTGTAGCGGACCACGCTGCCTACCGCCAGCTCGGGAAAGGCGATCCAGGTTTGCTTGTCGCGGCTGACGCCGGCGTAGGGGTTGGGCGCGGCGCGGGTTTCCACCTGCGACTTGTCCAGCTTCACCACGCGGCCGTTCTGCTGGCGCACCTCGCCGTCCAGCACGTCCAGCTTGTCGGTGTCCGGATAGGTGAAGTCGATGCGCGACAGCAGGTCTTTGCCTGCCGGCTTCAGTATCGTGAACTGGTTTTCCGTCACGCAGTCCAGGCTGTTGTCGGCATGGTGCCGGCAGACGGTGTCGGAACGGCGCGCCAGCGGCGCTTCCGACGCGGGCTGCAGCGCGGCGTGGGCCTGGCCGGCGCAGAGCAGCGCGGCGGCGAGGGCGAGTCGGGAGGGGGAAAGTGGCGTCATGTGAAAACCGTTGCGGCCGCCGCGCCGGGCGCGGCGGGATGGATGGGAGGCCGTGCGGACGATGGTGCCACGCGGCGAAGATGCCGGCTAGAGTTCGGCCCACATCCTGAGCAGGTTGTGGTGGCCGGCGGTGAGGCGAACCAGTTCCTCTGTCTCGCCGTGGCGGGCAGCTTGCGGTCGGTGCCCAGGATGAGGCCGAACTCGCCGCCGTTGCCGGCGTAGGGCTTTTTGCCGGCCAGGTTGATCACGCCGCCGGTGGAGCCGCGGCCGAACAGCATGGAGCTGGAGCCTTTCAGTACTTCCACTTTCTTGGTATTGAACAGGTCGCGGTTGTATTGGCCGATGTCGCGCGCGCCGTCGACGAACAGGTCGGTGGTGGTGGCGAAGCCGCGCAACACCATCTGGTCGCCGCTGCGGCCGCCTTCGCCCGCGGCGAAGGTGAGGCCGGCCCCGTTTTTCAGCGCATCCTTCAGGCTGTCCGCGCCCTGATCCTCCAGCAGTTGCTTGCTGACCACGGTGATGGATTGCGGGATGTCGCGCAGTTTCTGGCGGGTTTTGCCGATGTCGCTGGACTCGGCTTTCAGGCTGCCGGCAGGCGGTCGGCCTCCACTTTGACGGTGTCCAGTTGCTGGACGGCTTCGGCCTGGGCCAGCGCGGGAGACAGCGCGGCGGCCAGCATGCCGGCGGCGACGCGGGCGGGTAGCTTGTCGGAACGGATGGCGGGAGCGGGGTGCGGCTGATGCTTCATATCGACTCTTGTTGTGGGTGTTTCACGGAATGCGGGCCGGCGCGCGGGCGCGCCGGCCCTGAAAAACAAAATGAGCAGGCCCCGTCTCCGGGCCTGCTCATGGGCGCCGAAGAGCGGGCTTACGGCGCGGTGGTGACGAAGCCTATCTTGCCGACGCCGTTCTGTTGGGCGGCGGCCAGGCTCTTGGCCACGGTTTCGTAGCGGACGGCCTTGTCGGCCGACAGGTGCAGCTCCACCTCGGGATTGGCGGCGGCGGCGGCGGCGAAGCGGGCGGGCAGCTCGGACTCGGCCACCGGCTTGTCGTTCCAGAACAGCTTGCCGGCGGCGTCCACCACCAGGCGGATCTGCTCGGGCTTGTCCTGATGCTCGGCGGCCTGGGCGCGCGGCAGGTCCACCTTGACCGCGTTGGTCAGCAGCGGCGTGGTGATGATGAACACCACCAGCAGCACCAGCATCACGTCCACCAGCGGCGTGGTGTTGGGCTCGGCCATCGGCGCGGCGGGGCCCTGGTTGAAACTACCGAACGCCATGGCCTTCTCCGGACTGGGTCAGCAACTGGGCGTGCAGGTCGTGGGCGAAGTAGTCCAGCTCCTGCGACATCACGCGCTGGGCGCGGGTGAGCGCGTTGTAAGCCAGCACCGCCGGGATGGCGGCGGCCAGGCCGGCGGCGGTGGCCACCAGCGCCTCGCCGATCGGGCCGGCGACCGCGCCTATGCTCATCTGGCCGGCCTGGCCGATGTTGACCAGCGCGTGGTAGATGCCCCACACGGTGCCGAACAGGCCGACGAAGGGGGCGGTGGAGCCGATGGAGGCCAGCACGGTCAGGCCGGACTCCTGGCGGGCGATCTCCTGCGACAGCGCTTTGCGGATGGCGCGGGTCAGGAACTCGTCCACGCCGCAGGCCTGGCCCAGCGCGCGGCCGGCCTGGCTCTGGTATTGCTTCAGCGCGGCGATGCCGGCGCGCGCCAGATTGGCGAACTGGCCCTTGCTGGTTTGCAGCCCGGCCTCGGCGTGGCTCCAGTCGGACGCGCCCCACAGCGCGCCCTCTGCCTCGCGGTTGGCGCGGCGCAGGCACAGGGTTTGCGCGCCGCGCACGATGATCAGGTACCAGGTGAGCACCGACATCAGGATCAGGATCATGAACACCGCGATCAGCACGGCGTCCCCTTGTTGGAATACGGTCAGTACGTTCATGTATTGGCAGACTTGAGTGAGAATTCGATAGGCACGATGAAGGGGTAGGCGATGGCTTCGCCGCCGCGCTTGGCCGGGATGAAGCGCCAGCGCTTGACCGCGGCCAGCGCGGCGCGGTCCAGCCGCGGGAAGCCGCTGCTGTCGTGCACCGACACCTCTTGCGGCGCGCCCTGGGCGCTGACCAGCACCCGCAGCCGCACGGTGCCTTCCTCGCCTTCCTCGCGCGAGACCGTCGGGTAGGGCGGCGCCGGGTTCTTCAGGTAGCCGCCGCTGGATTGCGGCTCGGTCACCGGCAGGTCGCGGCCGTCCGGCTTGCCGCCTGCGTTTTTCGGCGCTTCCGCCGCGGGGGCCGGCGCGGCCGGCGCCGCCGCCACGCTGATCGCCTTGGCGGGAACCGGCGTTTCAGCCGGCGCCTTTACCGGCTGCAGATCAGGCTTGGGCTGGGCGACGGGCTTGCTGGGCGCGGGCTTGGCCTGCGGTTTGGCGGGCTGCGGCTGGGCCGGCGCGGCTTTGGCTTGCGCCGCTGGCTGATCGGCCGGCGCCAGCGAAACCATCTCCATCCTCAGCACCTGGGGCGGAGTGACGGCCTGCTCGCGCGCGGCCATGCCATTCAGCCACAGCAGCGCCGCCGCGTGAGCGGCCAGCACGCCGGCGAGGGCGGAATATTGCAGGATGGGGGTGGATTTCATGGCTGAAATGATAATACAAACAATTCTCATTTTCTAGCGCGGCTTGATCGAAACGCCCCAGCTGCTTGCAATCGCGGCGATCGCCTGCATATATCGGACAAAGGTCGGCACATCGCCGGCCGCCATACACTGGAATACCAATATGCAGCAGTTCGACGGAACCACCATCGTTTCGGTCCGTCGCGGCGAGCGCGTGGCGCTGGGCGGCGACGGGCAAGTGACCCTGGGCAATATCGTGATCAAGGCCACGGCGCGCAAGATACGCAAGCTGCACGGTGGCAAGGTGCTGGCGGGCTTCGCCGGCGGCACCGCCGACGCCTTCACCCTGATCGAACGCTTCGAAGCCAAGCTGCAGAAGCATCAGGGCAACTTGCTGGTGTCGGCGGTGGAGCTGGCCAAGGACTGGCGCACCGACCGCATGCTGCGCCGGCTGGAAGCGATGCTGATCGTCGCCGACAAGGACCACACCCTGATCATCACCGGCAACGGCGATGTGTTGGAGCCGGAGCAGGGCATCGCCGCCATCGGCTCCGGCGGCGCTTTCGCCCAGTCGGCCGCGCGCGCGCTGTTCGAGAACACCGACCTCGCGCCGGAAGTGGTGGTGAAGAAATCGCTGGAGATCGCCGGCGACATCTGCATCTACACCAACCACAACCACCTGATCGAAACCCTGGGCCCGGACGACGAGGCCTGACCCCGAATGCAAGACCCGGCCATCGCGGCCGGGCGGAGAACGTCATGACGCAAATGACCCCGCAGGAAATCGTCCACGAACTGGACCAGCACATCATCGGCCAGCACAAGGCCAAGCGCGCCGTCGCCATCGCCCTGCGCAACCGCTGGCGCCGCCAGCAGGTGGCCGAGCCGCTGCGCAGCGAGATCACCCCCAAGAACATCTTGATGATAGGCCCCACCGGCGTGGGCAAGACCGAGATCGCCCGCCGCCTGGCCAAGCTGTCCGGCGCGCCCTTCATCAAGGTGGAAGCCACCAAGTTCACCGAGGTGGGCTATGTCGGCCGCGACGTGGACACCATCATCCGCGACCTGATGGACGTGGCGATCAAGGACACGCGCGAGGCGGCGATCAAGCGCAACCGGGTGCGCGCCGAGGACGCCGCCGAGGAGCGCATCCTCGACGTGCTGCTGCCGCAGCCGCGCAAGCAGCCGTCGGGCTTCTTCGCCGAGGAGCCGGTTGCCGAGGAGAAGCATGAGGACGGCGCCACCCGCCAGAAATTCCGCAAGATGCTGCGCGAGGGCAAGTTCGACGATAAAGAGATCGAACTGGAAATCGCCGCGCCGGTAGCGCAGATGAATGTGATGGCGCCGCCGGGCATGGAGGACTTCGCCAGCCAGCTGCAAGGCATGTTCCAGGGCATGGGAGCCGGCAAGAAGCAGACCGCCAAGATGAAAGTGGCGGATGCCTTCAAGCAGCTGATAGACGAAGAAGCCGCCAAGCTGGTCAATGAGGAGGAGCTGAAGGCCGAGGCCTTGAAGAATGTCGAGCAGAACGGCATCGTCTTCCTCGACGAGATCGACAAGGTCACCAGCCGCGGCGAAGGCCACAGCGGCGCCGACGTATCGCGCGCCGGCGTGCAGCGCGACCTGCTGCCGCTGGTGGAGGGCACCACGGTGTCCACCAAGTACGGCATGGTGAAGACCGACCACATCCTGTTCATCGCCTCCGGCGCTTTCCAGCTGTCCAAGCCGTCCGACCTGATCCCGGAGCTGCAGGGCCGCCTGCCGATCCGCGTCGAGCTGTCGTCCTTGTCCGTCGACGACTTCAAGGCCATCCTGACCAGCACCAACGCCTGCCTGACGCGCCAATACCAGGCGCTGCTGGCCACCGAGGGCGTGGAGCTGGCGTTCGAGGAATCCGGCATCCAGCGCCTGGCCGAGATCGCCTGGCAGGTCAACGAGAAAACCGAGAACATCGGCGCCCGCCGTCTGTACACGGTGATGGAGAAGCTGCTGGAGGAAGTGGCTTTCGACGCCAAGTCGGGCGCGTGCCAGATCGACGGCGCTTATGTGGACAGTAAGCTGGGCGAAGTGGCCGAACGCGAGGACCTGGCGCGCTACGTGCTCTGATCGGGCGAAACGCTCGCCTATATAATAAGGTGTGTATAAATGGCGGCCGTCACGGCCGCCGTTTTGCTTTATATAGGATGCTTCAGCTTGCCGGCGACGGGCGAGACGGGCTCGAACGCCTCCGGATGCTGGCGCAGGTACCAGTCCTTCGCCTCGTCGTGGCTGAGGCTCAGGAAGCGATTGACGCCAGGCAGCCGCAGCATGGGCGGCACGGTCAGCAGATGAAACAGGGCGAAGAACAAATAGACCGCGTCCAGCGACCAGCTGGCCAGCAGGATGCCGGCCAGCGCCGGCCCCAGCATGCCGCCCAGCTTGGCCACCAGCACGTTGATCGCCGATACCCGCGCCCGGTAGGCTTCCGGCACCGCCAGCGTGCGGTGGGTCTGGCCGACCAGCATGGTGACGGACAGCAGCGCGCCTTCGATCGCGAACATCGCCAGCATGAGATAAGGATGATCGGTCAGCGCCACCACCAGGAAGACTGCGGCCAAGCCCCACATGGCGAAGGCGCGGGCCCGGGGCCGGCTGCAATGCCGCAGCAAGCGGTGGGTCAGCCACAGCGAGCCCACCAGCAGGCCGCCGCTGGCGGCCGCCTCACAGGCCCCGAGCCAGATTGCGGGCAGACCCAGTTGGTGCAGTTTGATCGGCAACAGCGTGATCACCATCGGGAAGTAGGCGGTCATCACCAATAGGCCCCATAAAGCCCAGCTGCGCTCCAGCGGAATGCGCCAGCGCACGCGAAGGCCGCTGCGCACCTGATCGAGAAAACCCTCCGTGCGCAGGCTGGCCAAATCGCGGGGCGGGACCTGAATGCGCAGCGCGCCGGCGGCGGCGATGGCCAGCAGGACAGCGTAAGCGCCCAGCGCCAGCCAGGCCGGCATGAAAGCCATCAGGCTGCCGCCCACCACCGGGCCGATCAGATTACCCGCCGACTGTGAACTTTTTTGCAGCGACAAGGCGTCGGTCAGCCGGCTGGCGGGCACCAGTTCTGCGGCGATGCTCAGCATCGAGGGAAGCACGATGGCCCAGGCGAACATCGCCATCGATTCGCTGGCCACCACCCAGGACAGACGGTAGAAACCGCACCAGGCCATCGCCGCCAGGGCCAGTCCGGACAGCATCGCCAGCAGGATGCCGACGGCGATCACCCGGTTCTTGGGAAAGCGGTCGCCCAGCGGCGCGGTCAGCGGCAAGGCGATCAGCATCACCAGCGCGGTCAGCGCGCTGAACCAGGCCATGTCGCGCGCGCCGCCCATGGTCACCACCCACCAACTGATGCTGACGTAGCCGGCGCCCATCGCCAGGCCGCTCAGCGCATCGCTGAGCATCAGCAGGCGGAAGCCGGCGGGCAGCCCGCGCATGCGTTGTCTAAGGGAAATGTTCATGGCGCGCTCCTGGCTGTGGGGCATTTGATACTAACATGAAATGACAATGTCACATCCGGGCGAGTGAAAAATGGCTATTCCGCCCATTTTTTGGAAAATATTGAGGAAAGTTAGGCGATTTCAAAAGAAATCTTGGAAAGCGTTTGCCAGAAAAAGCCCATTTCACGTGGCTTTCATTAAGTTCTCTTGAAGTTTGGAGTGAAAAATTATGTTTAAAAACATAATATTATGTAAATTTTATAGAAAAACTCTCATTTTTCTCAAAAAACCTGTTGACCGAGGGTGAGGGCGCAGGTATAGTTCGTCTCCTCAGCTGACGCAGCGAACGAAGCAGCGGGAACGAAACGGTTCTCCGGTGTGACGAAGGCAGCGAAAGCACTGCTCTTTAACAGAACGAATAACCGATAGGTGTAAGTGCTTGGTGAAAGCCAAATACTTGCACTGCAAGAGACAAGAGATACTTGTTTATTTCTTTGAACTTGCGTGCCAGAAAATTTGCTTGAGATTGAACTGAAGAGTTTGATCCTGGCTCAGATTGAACGCTGGCGGCATGCTTTACACATGCAAGTCGAACGGCAGCACGGGAGCTTGCTCCTGGTGGCGAGTGGCGAACGGGTGAGTAATGCATCGGAATGTACCGTGTAATGGGGGATAGCTCGGCGAAAGCCGGATTAATACCGCATACGCCCTGAGGGGGAAAGCGGGGGATCGAAAGACCTCGCGTTATACGAGCAGCCGATGTCTGATTAGCTAGTTGGTGGGGTAAGAGCCCACCAAGGCGACGATCAGTAGCGGGTCTGAGAGGATGATCCGCCACACTGGGACTGAGACACGGCCCAGACTCCTACGGGAGGCAGCAGTGGGGAATTTTGGACAATGGGCGCAAGCCTGATCCAGCCATGCCGCGTGTCTGAAGAAGGCCTTCGGGTTGTAAAGGACTTTTGTCAGGGAGGAAATCCCGCTGGTTAATACCTGGCGGGGATGACAGTACCTGAAGAATAAGCACCGGCTAACTACGTGCCAGCAGCCGCGGTAATACGTAGGGTGCAAGCGTTAATCGGAATTACTGGGCGTAAAGCGTGCGCAGGCGGTTGTGCAAGTCTGATGTGAAAGCCCCGGGCTCAACCTGGGAACGGCATTGGAGACTGCACGACTAGAGTGCGTCAGAGGGGGGTAGAATTCCACGTGTAGCAGTGAAATGCGTAGAGATGTGGAGGAATACCGATGGCGAAGGCAGCCCCCTGGGATGACACTGACGCTCATGCACGAAAGCGTGGGGAGCAAACAGGATTAGATACCCTGGTAGTCCACGCCCTAAACGATGTCAACTAGCTGTTGGGGGTTTGAATCCTTGGTAGCGTAGCTAACGCGTGAAGTTGACCGCCTGGGGAGTACGGCCGCAAGGTTAAAACTCAAAGGAATTGACGGGGACCCGCACAAGCGGTGGATGATGTGGATTAATTCGATGCAACGCGAAAAACCTTACCTGCTCTTGACATGTACGGAACTTGGTAGAGATATCTTGGTGCCCGAAAGGGAGCCGTAACACAGGTGCTGCATGGCTGTCGTCAGCTCGTGTCGTGAGATGTTGGGTTAAGTCCCGCAACGAGCGCAACCCTTGTCATTAGTTGCCATCATTAAGTTGGGCACTCTAATGAGACTGCCGGTGACAAACCGGAGGAAGGTGGGGATGACGTCAAGTCCTCATGGCCCTTATGAGCAGGGCTTCACACGTCATACAATGGTCGGTACAGAGGGTTGCCAAGCCGCGAGGTGGAGCTAATCTCAGAAAACCGATCGTAGTCCGGATCGCACTCTGCAACTCGAGTGCGTGAAGTCGGAATCGCTAGTAATCGCAGATCAGCATGCTGCGGTGAATACGTTCCCGGGTCTTGTACACACCGCCCGTCACACCATGGGAGTGAGTTTCACCAGAAGTGGGTAGGCTAACCGTAAGGAGGCCGCTTACCACGGTGGGATTCATGACTGGGGTGAAGTCGTAACAAGGTAGCCGTAGGGGAACCTGCGGCTGGATCACCTCCTTTCTAGAGAATGGCGATTGCCAAGTACTTACAGCCTATCGGTTATTCAAGTTAAGGGCATTTTCGATGAAAATCGGCGCAGCTCTGCGTTGAAAGCTTCCTCGTGTACTCGATGTACACGTCGTCAGCTTTCGCCTGGATCTGCTGGATTTTGATCGAAAAGGATGTGGTATCAAACGACTACTGGGTTTGTAGCTCAGCTGGTTAGAGCACTGTGTTGATAACGCAGGGGTCGTAGGTTCGAGTCCTACCAGACCCACCAGTATTTTTTGGGTCAGGCAAGGCGCGAAGGAGCGGCATGTGCTTATGCACATGAGCGACTGAGCAACGCAGCATCACCCAAAAAGAGGGGGATTAGCTCAGTTGGGAGAGCACCTGCTTTGCAAGCAGGGGGTCGTCGGTTCGATCCCGTCATCCTCCACCATCGCAAACAAAATCGAATTCGGAAGAGTTGGATTCTGTTTGCGTTGTATAAACGCCCGATCTTTAACAAACTGAAGAAGCCGAATATATAAAGACGGCGAGACAAACGACATGGAGTTAATTCTGCATGTTGAATGAATCGTCATCTTGGGTATTTGATTGTATCTAAGGCTGCGTCGCCATATCAAAAGGGGCGGTGCAGTCGTCGCACAAACACTCTCTGTTGTTGCGGTAATTTAGGTTACTGAAATGATAGGGTCAAGCGACTAAGTGCATCTGGTGGATGCCTTGGCGATCATAGGCGATGAAGGACGTGTAAGCCTGCGAAAAGCGCGGGGGAGCTGGCAATAGAGCTTTGATCCCGCGATGTCCGAATGGGGAAACCCCTCCGCAAGGAGATCCCTGACTGAATCCATAGGTCAGAGGAGGCGAACTCAGCGAACTGAAACATCTAAGTAGCTGAAGGAAAAGAAATCAACCGAGATTCCGTAAGTAGTGGCGAGCGAACGCGGAACAGCCTGACTGTGTTATGAGTTGCGTTAGTGGAAGGTTCATGGAAAGGACCGCCATAGTGGGTGATAGCCCCGTACACGAAAACGCATCGCAAGAACTAGGCAGTCGACAAGTAGGGCGGGACACGAGAAATCCTGTCTGAAGATGGGGGGACCATCCTCCAAGGCTAAATACTCATGATCGACCGATAGTGAACCAGTACCGTGAGGGAAAGGCGAAAAGAACCCCGGGAGGGGAGTGAAATAGAACCTGAAACCGGATGCATACAAACAGTGGGAGCGGACTTGTTCCGTGACTGCGTACCTTTTGTATAATGGGTCAGCGACTTACGTTCAGTAGCAAGCTTAACCGAATAGGGGAGGCGTAGGGAAACCGAGTCCGAATAGGGCGCTTTAGTTGCTGGGCGTAGACCCGAAACCGAGTGATCTATCCATGGCCAGGATGAAGGTGCGGTAACACGCACTGGAGGTCCGAACCCACTAGTGTTGCAAAACTAGGGGATGAGCTGTGGATAGGGGTGAAAGGCTAAACAAACTCGGAGATAGCTGGTTCTCCCCGAAAACTATTTAGGTAGTGCGTCAAGTATCACTTCCGGGGGTAAAGCACTGTTATGGCTAGGGGGTCATTGCGATTTACCAAACCATGGCAAACTCTGAATACCGGAAAGTGCGAGCTTGGCAGACAGACAGTGGGTGCTAACGTCCATTGTCAAGAGGGAAACAACCCAGACCGCCAGCTAAGGTCCCAAATGATCAGTTAAGTGGTAAACGAAGTGGGAAGGCCTAGACAGCCAGGATGTTGGCTTAGAAGCAGCCATCATTTAAAGAAAGCGTAATAGCTCACTGGTCGAGTCGTCCTGCGCGGAAGATGTAACGGGGCTCAAACTGATAACCGAAGCTGCGGATGCACAGTTTACTGTGCGTGGTAGGGGAGCGTTCTGTAGGTCTGTGAAGGTGTCTCGTAAGGGATGCTGGAGATATCAGAAGTGCGAATGCTGACATGAGTAGCGATAAAGCGGGTGAAAAGCCCGCTCGCCGAAAGCCCAAGGTTTCCTACGCAACGTTCATCGGCGTAGGGTGAGTCGGCCCCTAAGGCGAGGCTGAAAAGCGTAGTCGATGGGAAACGGGTTAAAATTCCCGTACTTTTGTGTAGTGCGATGTGGGGACGGAGAAGGTTAGGTCATCAGACTGTTGGAATAGTCTGTTTAAGCCGGTAGGCGTGAAGGGTAGGCAAATCCGCTCTTCTTTAACGCCGAGAAGTGATGACGAGGGTCTACGGACCTGAAGTGACTGATACCACGCTTCCAGGAAAAGCCACTAAGCTTCAGCTACACAAGAACCGTACCGCAAACCGACACAGGTGGGCAGGATGAGAATTCTAAGGCGCTTGAGAGAACTCAGGAGAAGGAACTCGGCAAATTGATACCGTAACTTCGGGAGAAGGTATGCCTGTTGAGGTGTAGTCCCTTGCGGATGAAGCTTTGACAGGTCGCAGAGAATCGGTGGCTGCGACTGTTTAACAAAAACACAGCACTGTGCCAACACGAAAGTGGACGTATACGGTGTGACGCCTGCCCGGTGCCGGAAGGTTAAGTGATGGGGTGCAAGCTCTTGATCGAAGCCCCGGTAAACGGCGGCCGTAACTATAACGGTCCTAAGGTAGCGAAATTCCTTGTCGGGTAAGTTCCGACCCGCACGAATGGCGTAACGATGGCCACACTGTCTCCTCCTGAGACTCAGCGAAGTTGAAGTGTTTGTGAAGATGCAATCTCCCCGCTGCTAGACGGAAAGACCCCGTGAACCTTTACTGTAGCTTTGCATTGGACTTTGAACAGACTTGTGTAGGATAGGTGGGAGGCTTTGAAGCCAGGACGCTAGTTCTGGTGGAGCCGTCCTTGAAATACCACCCTGGTGTGTTTGAGGTTCTAACCTTGGTCCGTGATCCGGATTGGGGACAGTGCATGGTAGGCAGTTTGACTGGGGCGGTCTCCTCCCAAAGTGTAACGGAGGAGTTCGAAGGTTACCTAGGTACGGTCGGAAATCGTGCTGATAGTGCAATGGCAAAAGGTAGCTTAACTGCGAGACCGACAAGTCGAGCAGGTGCGAAAGCAGGACATAGTGATCCGGTGGTTCTGAATGGAAGGGCCATCGCTCAACGGATAAAAGGTACTCCGGGGATAACAGGCTGATACCGCCCAAGAGTTCACATCGACGGCGGTGTTTGGCACCTCGATGTCGGCTCATCACATCCTGGGGCTGTAGCCGGTCCCAAGGGTATGGCTGTTCGCCATTTAAAGTGGTACGTGAGCTGGGTTCAAAACGTCGTGAGACAGTTTGGTCCCTATCTGCAGTGGGCGTTGGAAGTTTGACGGGGGCTGCTCCTAGTACGAGAGGACCGGAGTGGACGAACCTCTGGTGTACCGGTTGTGACGCCAGTCGCATTGCCGGGTAGCTAAGTTCGGAAGAGATAACCGCTGAAAGCATCTAAGCGGGAAACTTGCCTGAAGATGAGACTTCCCTGGAGGCTTGACCTCCCTGAAGAGTCGTTCGAGACCAGGACGTTGATAGGTCGGGTGTGGAAGCGCTGTGAGGCGTGAAGCTAACCGATACTAATTGCTCGTGAGGCTTGATCCTATCATTTGAGTGACTTAGAGAGCTAAGTGACGAAGATAGAGTGTGTGCGACACGATCAGATACCGAATATTCAGAATCAGAGAACATCTCTGGTTCAGGCTTCTTTCAGTTTGTGCCAGTTTATGTCTGGTGGCCATAGCGAGATGGTCCCACGCCTTCCCATCCCGAACAGGACCGTGAAACATCTTAGCGCCGATGATAGTGTGGCATTCGCCATGTGAAAGTAGGACACCGCCAGACGCCTCATACACAAGCCCAGCTCTATCGAGCTGGGCTTTGTGCTTTGCGGCCCCGCAATGTCGCCGAATCATGAAAAACCCGCCAGTTGCCTGGCGGGTTTTTTTATTGCGGTCAGGCAGCGACGCTTACAACCCCACCCACTTGCCTTGCTTCAGCTGATACAGCGAAACGGTGGCGTTCTGGATGTCTCCCTTGGCGTCGAACTTCACCGGACCGGTGACGCCCTGGTAGTCGGTCTTGGCGATTTCCGGCAGATACTTGGCTGGTTCGGCCGAGCCGGCGCGCTTCATCGCGGCGATCAGCACCTTGGCGGCGTCGTAGGTGTACGGCGCATAGGCCTGGATGTCGGACTGGAATTGTTGTTTGTACTTCTGGCTGAACTCGCCGTAGCCGGGCAGCTTCTCCTTGGGCGCGCCGGCGCTGGAGGCGTAGCTGCCTTCGGCGCTGTCGCCGCCCAGCTTGGCGAATTCCGGCGTGTTGACGCCATCGGCGCCCATGAAGGCGGCTTTGATGCCGAGTTTGGCCATCTGTTTCACCATCGGGCCGGCCTGGGCGTCCATGCCGCCGTAGAACAGAAGATCCGGCTTCTCGCCCTTGATCGAGGTGAGCACCGCCATGAAGTCGGTGGCGGTGTTGGTGGTGAATTCGCGCTTCACCACTTTGGCGCCGGCCTGTTCGGCGGACTTGGCGAAGTCATCGGCCAGGCCTTGGCCGTAGGTGGTGCGGTCATCGATGATGGCGACGCGCTTGGCGCCCAGTTTGTCCACCGCGTACTTGGCCAGCGCCTGGCCTTGCTGCAGGTCGTTGGCGATCAGGCGGAAGGTGTTGTGGTAGCCCTGTTGCGTGAACGATGGGCTGGTGACCGAACCCGAAATCATCGGGATGCTGGCGTCGGCGTAGATGCGGGAGGCGGGGATGGCGGCGCCGGAGGTCAGGTGGCCGACGATGCCGGCGACCTTGGCGTCCACCATGCGCTGGGCGACTTGGGTGGCGACCTTGGGATCGGCCTGGTCGTCTTCCGAAACCACTTCGAAGGTGACCGGCTTGCCGTCCAGGGTCAATTTTTCGGCATTGGCCTCCTGCACCGCCAGCTTGACGCCGTTGTCGGCGTCGCGTCCCCAGTGGGCGAAGGGACCGGTCAGCGGGTTGGCGGTGCCGATCTTGACCACTGTCGCGCCGGCGGCGGCCTGCTCCTGTTGAGGCGCCTGGCTGGCGGGTTTGTTACAGGCGGCGACGCCTGCCACCAAGGTGCACAGCAGCAGACTGTGTCGGGTTTTCATGATGAATCTCTCCTGATGCTCTTTGTTTATTTTGATATTGCGCCGGTGTGATGGCGTGAGCTTACTGTGTCGGCCGATCCCGCTTTTGTCAATCGGCCCGGCGGCAGAGCCTGTCGTGGGAGAGAGAGGTCACGGCTTCAGGCCGCGCGGCGGGCATTCTTGATGATCTTGTATACCCATTGCACCGAGATGCCGTGTTTTTGCGCCAGCGAGGCATGGTTGGAGCCGTTGAAGTCCGCCAGGATCTGGCGGTCGCGTTCGGCGGACTTTCCGCTCTTTCCCAGCGGGAAATAGACGTTTTGGCCGCCCCAGTGCTGGGCCATGCGGCGGGTGATCTCCTGGGCGATCTTTTCCGCCTGCCTGTCTTCGGTGTTCGCCAGCTGCCGCAGCGCCGCGGTGATGTGGTCGGTCAGGTCTGCCAGCAGTTCCGGTCCCTTGCTGCGAAGTTGTGCCTGCATGCGCGCTCCCGCTTCTTTGCTTGTTTTGATGGCTGTCATTGTTCCATTTCTCGCGCGCGGCGGCCGGAGACCGGTGTCAGCGCGATGTCAGCGCCGCATTTAGTAACGGCGGCTACAAGAAAGCCTCCCCCTCCTTCCTGCATTCTTCGCCACATCCGGCAAGCGGCTGCACGCTGGCCGGCAATCCGGGCGCGGTTCCCGCGCGTCTCTTTCCCTTCTCTATCTGGAGTTTCGTCGTGGCAAGCACTTCCCAGATTGTCGACGCGCTGTTGGCGCGTCTGCGCGGCGCGGCGCCGCAATTGACCGTCGAGTATTTCGCCGGGGCCGAGGACGACTATCCGCTGGCGCATCCGCAGGGCGTGGCCCTGCTGTGCATGCGCGGCAGCCAGTTCGGCCCGCTGCATGACGGTTACGGCCAACTGCGCACGCTGCAGCTGACGATCACGGTGCTGCTGAACCAGCGCGACGCCGGGATGGGGGACTGCGATGCGCTGGACGCGATACGGCGCGCCTGCCTGGGCTTCGCGCCGCCGGATTGCCAGCCGGCGTGGCTGTTGTCGGAAAACTTCCTGGGTTATCGCGACGGCGTGGCGCGCTACGCCATCACGCTGGCCACCGACACCCTGCAGGTGGCGGAGGCCGACCCGGAGTCCGTGATCATGCTTAACGCAGTCTCAAACGAGGAGCAACCATGAAGTATCTGTATTCCGGTCCGATCAGCGGCGTCACCCTGGGCGACGGCCAGGAAATCATGCTGTTTCCCGGCAAGGAGGTGGAAATGCCGGAAGCGCACAGCTACACCCGCACCCTGGTGGCGCTGGGCTATCTGAGCGCCCAGCCCGCAGGCGAGCCCATCCCTTCCCATACCGCTGAACAAGGAGAGTAAGCATGGCGGCAAACTATCTGCATGGCGTTGAAACCATCGAAGTCGAACGCGGCCCGCGTCCGGTGCGCACCGTCAAGTCGGCGGTGATCGGCCTGATCGGCACCGCGCCGGCCGGCGCGGTCAACTCCACCACGCTGACCCTGTCGGAAAAAGACGCGGCGGCTTTCGGCCCGCAGCTGCCGGGCTTCACCATTCCGCAGGCGCTGACCGCGATCTACGATCACGGCGTAGGCACCGTGGTGGTGATCAACGTGCTGGACCCGGCGACGCACAAGTCTACGGCCAAGGAGGAAGGCATCGCCCTGGATCCGGCCACAGACAGCGTCCGACTGAAGAACCCGGCAGTGGCCAACGTGGTGGTCAAGAGCGCCGACGGCAACACCGCCTACGTCGTCGGCCAGGACTACGCGCTGGACGCGGCCTACGGCAAGATCACCCGCGTGAAGACTGGCAAAATCGCCGCCGGCGCCAGTCTGAGCGTCGGCTACGACTACGCCGACCCGTCCAAGGTGACCGCCGCCGACATCATCGGCGCCGTCAACGCCGCCGGCAACCGCACCGGCATCAAGGCGCTGCAGGACACCTACAACAAGTTCGGCTTCTTCGCCAAGCTGCTGATCGCCCCGGGCTTCTGCACCCAAAACACCGTCGCCGCGGAAATGGCGGCCATGGCCGACAAGCTGGACGCCATCGCCTATGTCGACGCGCCGCTTGGCACCACCTTTGATCAAGCGCTGTCCGGCCGCGGCCCGGCGGGCACCATCGGCTTCAACACTTCCAGCGACCGCGTCCGGCTGTGCTACCCGCACGTGATGGTGGCCGACGGCAACGGCGGCCTGCGTTACGAGCCGCTGTCGTCCCGCGCCGCCGGCCTGCGCGCCAAGGTGGACAACGACAAGGGCTTCTGGTGGTCCAGCTCCAACCAGCAGCTGGCCGGCGTGATCGGCGTGGAGCGCCAGCTGTCGGCGATGATCGACGACCCGAACTGCGAGGTGAACCAGCTCAACGAGCAGGGCATCACCACCGTGTTCAGCAGCTATGGTTCCGGCTTCCGCCTGTGGGGCAACCGCACCGCGGCCTGGCCCTCCGTCAGCCACATGCGCAACTTCGAAAACGTGCGCCGCACCGGCGACGTGATCAACGAGTCGATCCGCTACTTCAGCCAGCAGTTCATCGACATGCCGCTGAACCAGGCCACCATCGACGCGCTGGTGGAATCGGTGAACGGCTACGGCCGCAAGCTGATCGGCGACGGCGCGCTGCTGGGTTTCAAGGCCTGGTTCGACCCGGCCCGCAACCCGCAGGCCGAGCTGTCCGCCGGCCACCTGCTGATCAGCTACAAGTACACCGTGGCCCCGCCGCTGGAACGCCTGACCTTTGAAACCGAGATCACTTCGGAATACCTGCTCAGCCTGAAAGGAGGCAATTAATCATGGCCGGCAAGATTGAAATCAACCGCATCACCAACGCCAACATCTACATCAACGGCAACTCGCTCTTGGGCCGCGCCGAGGAGATCAAGCTGCCGGACGTGTCCGCCATCATGCAGGAGCACAAGGCGCTGGGCATGGTCGGCAAGATCGAGCTGCCGGCCGGCTTCGAGAAGCTGGAGGGCGAGATCAAGTGGAACTCGCTGTACAAGGACGTGGCCAAGATCATCGCCAACCCGTTCCAGGCGGTGCAGCTGCAAGCCCGCTCCAGCATCGAGACTTATGGTTCGCAAGGCCGCCTGCAGCAGGTGAGCCTGGTCACCTTCCTGACCGTGATGTTCAAGAAGAACCCGCTGGGCACCTTCAAGCAGCATGAAAACGCCGACTTCAGCTCCGCCTTCACCGCTACCTACGTCAAGCAGGTGGTGGACGGCGAGGACATCCTGGAGCTGGACTACATGGCCAACATCTTCCGCGTAGGCGGCAGCGACATGCTGGACCTGTACCGCCAGAACATCGGCGGCTAATCCCGGCTGTCCCGCGGACCTGGTCCGCGGGCGACTGGGCGCGGCTGGCGGGGAGGGCGCCTCCCGGCTCCGCCGGCCGCTTTTAAAGCGAATCCCTAAAGCGCTTTCGCATACCCCGGATACGGGCTGCCGGAAAATGACGGCATCCCAACCCGCTTCAAGGAGCCATCATGCAGATCAAGCTGAAATACCCGTTCACCAACGCCGCCGGCCAACGCATCGACACGCTGGAAATCTCCCGCCTGAAGCGCGCCGATCTGAAGGCCGCCAGCCACCACAGCGACGACGATGCCGACCAAGAGGACTTCCTGTTCGCCCGCATGACCGGCCTGACGCTGGAAGACATCGACCAGCTGGACATCGCCGACAGCCGCGCGCTGGCCGACAGCTTTCGCGAAATGGTGGGCGGATCCGCCGACGCTTAAGTCCTTCGACGAAGTTCTGTTGACGGTGCTGGGCCTGCCGCCGTCGGAAATCGACGCGCTGGCCATGGACGACTACTGGTTCTGGTGCGAAGCCGCCGAACGGGAAGCCCTGCGCCGCAGCGAGCGCCAGCAGCAACTGCTGGACGCCTTCTAGCGCGGCCGCTGCCGCGCCCAGCCCGAATCCTTTCCAGATCGGCCGCCTCCCGCCAGCCGGGACGGGGCCGATCCCTCTTTCTTCTCATCCCAAAACCACAGGCAATCACCATGGTAAGCGAGTTTTTCATCGGCCTTAAGGTGGGCGCGACGCTGTCCGGGGTGTTCGACAACGCTTTCCGCTCCGCCCGCGCGGCGATGGACGATCTGCGCAAGTGCAGCCTGCGCCTGTCCGACGCGCAAAAGGACCTGGCCGGCCATGTCGAACGCACCCGCCGGGCTTATGCCGGCCTGGATCTGGCCGGACTGGAGCGCCAGCACCGGCAACTGGAGTCCACGTTGGGGCGGCTGACCCGCCAGCACGAGGCCTGGCAGGCCAGCTTGCGGCGCGGCCAGGCTTTGCAAGGCACGCTGCGCATCGAACAGAAAAGCCGGATCGAGGTGCTGACCTCCATCCGGCTGAAAGCCACTGTGCGGCTGATCCAGGAGCAAATCGATCAAAAGCGGCACGAGCAGGACGCGAGCGTCCGCCAGATGCCCGCTGACTGCTGGCCGAAGCCCGGCCAGAGCGGCGGCAAGGAAGGCGGCAAACGCGATGGCGGCGCAAGCGGCGACGCCGACCCCGCAGGAGGGTGGCGGCTGCCCAAGCTGTCGTTGGACGCGCTGAGGCTGCCAACGGCGGAAGAGTTGATAGGCGTTGCCGATGGCATCAGCAAGGCAGGAAAGGCGCTGGCCGATGTCAGCGGCAAGGCGCATGCAATCCTGTCCTCGGGCGTCGGCCGCAAGGCGCTGGAGTCGGTGCACGCTCGGCTGAACCAGGCGCTGGGCGGCAAGCTCCCCTCGGTGGATTCGATCCTGGGCGGCCTGAAGAAAGCGGAAGAATTCGGCAAGACGATGGAGGCGTTCGGCGACAAGGCGGGCCAGGTATTGCGCCGCTATGTCGAAACCCAGGGCAGCACGCTGGAGAAAGTGTGGGAGGCGGTCAAGGTCCTGTTCGAGGATGGCGGCGGCAAGCCGGGCGGCGATTTGCCGTCGGACAAGCCCGGCGACGCGATGCAGGAGTGCAAGTGCAAATGCACCTGCCAATGCGACGACGAAGGCTCGGACGGCCAGTCGGATGGTTCCGGCGACTCGGGCGATGACCGCAAAGACGACAAGAAGGACGACAAGAAGGACGACAAGAAGGACGACAAGAAGGACGATAAGAAGGACGACAAGAAGGACGACAAGAAGGACGACAAGAAAGACGACAAGAAAGACGACAAGAAAGACGACAAGAAAGACGACAAGAAAGACGACAAGCGCCGGAAGCGGGATCGGCGCAAGAAACGAGATAAAGGAGGCAAGTCCGGCGGGCAGCGCAAACAGGGCGGCAGTCACAAGCGAGGCGATACCTGGAAAAAGTACAAGAAGAAGGGCGGAGGGCGCGGAAGGCGGCCGAAACTGCCCGGCAGGCCGGGCGACGAGTGGCGCAAGCACAAGAAGGGCGGCGCGCCGGACCGCAAAGGACAGGGCGGGCCTGGCAAGGGCGGCGCGGGGCAGGGCAAGAAACCGCCTATTTCCGACCCGGCCAGGAAAGCCTGGCTCAAGGGCAAGAAGACTGGCTCGTCCCGCAACAAGGGGCCGGCGGCATCGAATCGGCCCGCTCAACCAGGCGTTGGCAAAGGCAATGCGGCAGCCGATAGAAGGCCGCCTGGCTACGCCAGCCGCGGCGAGAGGGGCCGGACCGCGCCGAAACCGCCGTCGCCCAAGCCATCGAGCCCGCCCAGCCGCAGCTATCGCGCCGGCAATTCGCTGAAAGCCGCGGCTTTCAAGCCGAAACTGCCTGGCTTGCCGACCGGCAAGGCAAGCTTGTTGGGCCGCGCGATGGCGATGGTGTCGGAAACCAAGGCGCCGGCCAAGCTGGCCCAGGTCGCCGCCAGCGGGCTCGACAAGGCCGCGCCCCTGCTCAAGGTGGGCAGCAGTCTGGCCAAGCACGCCAACGTCGCGCTGACGGTGGCGACGGCGGGGCTGGAAATCTTTTCGGTCAACCAGTCCAAGCTTAACGATCAGCAGAAACGGGCGGAATACGCCCGCATCACAGGCGGAGCGGGCGGCGCTTTGGCCGGCGCGGCGGCCGGCGCCGCCATCGGCTCCATCGTGCCGGTGGTCGGCACGGCGATCGGCGGCATTGTCGGCGGCATCATCGGCCAGTATGGCGGCGAATGGCTGGGCAAGAAGGCAGGCGCCGAGGTGGAGAAGCTGAGGTCTCAACCGTCTGCCGCGCCGACGGCCAAGCCTGCCGTCCCGGCCTCGCCAGCGGTTCCCCCAAAGCCTGCGACGCCCCCAAAGCCGGCCGTGCCTCCCAAGCCGACGATGCCCCCGAGTCCGCCGCCGAAGCCGGTCAAGCCGGCGTCCGCGCCGAGCGCCCAGGCGCAGGAGAAGCAGACGCAGCAGCTGCAGCGCATCCAGCAGGCGGTCAGCAAGACCGCGGCCAAGCCGGCGGCGGCGCCTTCCGTGTTCAACATCACCTTCTCTCCGCAAATCACCGTCAACGGCGCGTCGCCGGCCGGCACCAAGCAGCAGGTCCAGCAAGCGATGCAGCTGTCCTTCGCCGAGTTCGAGCGAATGATGAAGCGCTACGACGCCGACAAGCAGCGACGCAGCTACGCGGCGCGATGAGAGGCATTCATGAAGAAAGGAGCCAACGATGTACGCGGTACTGGGTGACATCGAGTTCGACCTGATCAGTTATTTCGACGGCCTGGAGCAGCGCGGCGGCAGCGATTACGCAGAGCACGCGCGGATAGGCGGCAAGCCGGTGCTGCAGTTTGTCGGCGACCGGCTGGATGAGGTGCGCATCGATCTGGTGCTGCACGCCGCCTACTGCCAGCCGGATGCCGAGCTGCAGCGGCTGCACGCCGCGCGCCAGGCGCACCAGGCGCTGGCGCTGGTGTTGGGCAACGGCGATCACAAGGGGCATTTCGTGATCACCGAACTGTCCAGCACCGGCCGCCAGAGCGACCGCAGCGGCAATCTGCTGGCGGTGGAGGCGCAGCTGTCGCTGCGCGAATTCCGCGGCCAGCAGGCTCCCGCGCCCAAGCCCGGCCTGCTGGGCAGCGTCAGCGGCCTGCCGCAGGTCAAGCTGGGGCAGACGCTGGCCGGCGCCGGCTTCAAGCCGGATTTGTCCGGCCTGAGCAAGGCGCTGTCCCAGGTGAAGACCATGGCAGTCAAGGCGCGCAAGGTGGTCAACGACGTGCGCGAGCTGAAGGATCTGGCGCGGCGCGACCCCTTGTCGGCGCTCACCCGGGTGCCGGGCGTGCTGCAGGACGTTCAGACCGCGGTGCCCGGCATCGCCCAGGGCGTGGAGAAACTGAATCAGTTCATCCAGCCGTATTCGCGGCTGGCTGAGACCATCAAGCCCTTGATTCCGCAGTTTCAGCAGATGGGCCGCCAACTGGGCGCGCTGGCCGACTCGATGCAGGGCTGCACGCTGGACAACGTGGCCGACAAGCTGGCCAAGGCCGAGGCGACGGTCCGCGACATCGACAAGAACTGGCCGAGCCGCGACATCGAAATGGCGAAGCTGTCCGCCAAGGCGGTGCTGCGCCGCATTCTGGAGTGAACCATGTTTCTCAAACACATCTGTCAGGAAGGCGAGCGCTGGGACCAGATCGCCTGGCGCTATTACGGCGACGTCGGCCAGTTGGTGATGCTGATCGCGGCCAACCCGCAGGCGCCGATCTGCGAGACGCTGCCGGCCGGCACCCAGTTGGCCATACCGTTGCTGGAGGCGCGGGACGAGGCGGCGCAAGACGAGCTGCCGCCGTGGAGGCGGCCATGATGGACAGCCGCATCCAGGATGTGGCGGCGCCGGTGTTCGAGCTCAGCTACAACGGCAAGTCCATCACCGCCGACATTGCCCAGTACGCGCTCAACATCAGCTACACCGACCATCTGTCCGGCGAGTCGGACGAGCTGGAGGTGGAGTTGGAGGACTGCGACGGCCGCTGGCTGAACGGCTGGTACCCGGACAAGGGGGCCACGCTGGACTTCAAGCTGGGCTACCGCGGCGCGGCGCTGGCGGCGTTGGGCAGCTTCGACGTGGACGAGGTCAATTACAGCGCGCCGCCGTCCGTGGTCCACATCCGCGCGCTGGCCACCGGGGTCCAGCATCCGCTGCGCACGCCGGAGGGCCGCGCCTACGACAAGCTGACGCTGCAGGCGCTGGCCCAGCGCATCGCCAAGCGCCATGGCATGAAGCTGGAGGGCAAGATCGAGGCGGTGGACATCGAGCGCCTGACCCAGTACCACGAGACCGACCTGCAGTTCCTGCAGCGGGTGTCCAGCCATTACGGCTATGTCTGCAAGGTGATGGACAACAACCGCAAGCTGGTGTTCTGGAAGCGCGCCGAGCTGGTGGAGTCGGCCAGCGTGCGCCGCTACGCGCCGTCCGACCTGATCTCCTGGCGCGCGCGCGACCAGCTGTCGCAAGTACCCAGCGCGGTGGAGGTCAGCTACCACGACCCGCACAAGCGCAAGCTGCAGACGGCGCGGGTGGGCGCCGACGCGCGATCGCCCGGCGGTAAGGCCAGCAGCGCCGATGTGGTCAAGCTCACCCGCAAATCCGGCGGGCGCGCGCAGGCGCTGGTGCAGGCCAAGGCCGAGATGGAGCGCCGCCAGCTGGCGCGCACCGAGATGAGCGTCACCCTGGACGGCTCGCCGCAGCTGGCGGCCGGCCGCAACATCGAGCTGGCGGGCTTCGGCAAGCTGTCCGGCCGCTACCTGATCGAGCGCGCCCGCCACCGGCTGTCGCGGCAAGAGGGCTACATCTGCGAACTGGACCTGAAACGCGCGGCGCCCGCCGCGGCCAAGGAGAAAAAATGAACGATGTTTCCCTGCCAGACGCGCTGGCCACGCTGAAATTCGGCAGCGTGGCCGAGCATGACGCCCCCACCCAGCGGGTGCGGGTGCGGCTGCCGGAGCTGGGCCAACTGCTCACCGCTTGGCTGCCGGTGCTCAGCCGCAAAAGCCTGAAAGACAAGGACTACTGGCTGCCGGATGTCGGCGAGCAGGTGGCGGTGTTGATGGACGCCCGCGGCGAAGACGGCGTGGTATTGGGCGCGATCTACTCCGAGGCGGACGCGGTGCCGGTGGCGAGCCAGGAGAAATGGCAGCGCCGCTTCGCCGACGGCGCGGTGCTGGAATACGACCGGCGGCAGAACCAGCTGACCGTCAGCGGCGGCATCAAGCATGTAGTGGTGGATACCCTGGCCGATGTGCAGATCAAGGCGGCTTCCAGCATCACGATAGATGGCGGCCAGACCGTCACCGTCAAGGCCGGGAGCAAGGTCAGCATCGACGCGCCGGCCACCGAGATCAGCGGCACGCTGACCGTGCAGGGGGCGATCGCCGGCCAGGGCGGCCTGGCGGTGTCCGGCGGCGGCGGGGCCACGGTGAGCGGCAGCGTCAGCGTCAGCGGCGACGTCACGGCCAGCGGCAAGAGCCTGGTGGGACACAACCACATGGGCGCGCACGGCCCGACTAGCCCGCCGCTCTGAGCCGCGGCGCCATCTTATTCGCAGTTTGACTGGAGACCATGATGAACAACGATTTCTTCACCCTGCTCACCGCCGTCGGCAAGGCCAAGCTGGCTGCCGCCGCCAGCGGCGGCGCGCCGCTGAAGCTCAGCCAGATGGCGGTGGGCGAGGGCGATGGCGGCGCGTATTACACGCCTAGCGAAAGCCAGACCGCGCTGAAGAGCGAGGCCTGGCGCGCCGGCCTCAACCACCTGTCCACCGACCCGGCCAATCCCAACTGGATCGTGGCCGAGCTGGTGATCCCGGACCAGGTGGGCGGCTTCACCATCCGCGAAGTGGGCGTGTTCGACGCCGACGGCGCGCTGTTCGCGGTGGGCAAGTTCCCGGAGAGCTACAAGCCGGTGCTGGCCGACGGCGCCAACAAGCAGCTTTACGTGCGGATGATCCTGGAAGTGTCCAATGCCGCGGCGGTGACGCTGATGGTGGACCCGAGCGTGGTGCTGGCCACCCGCGGCAGCGTCGATCAACGCATCGCCGAGGAGCTGGCCAAGCTGGACGGCAAGCCGTCGGTCCGCGCCGCCACCACCGGCCCCGTCGCGCTGACCGGCCTGCAGACGGTGGACGGCGTCGCGCTGCAGCTGGGCGACCGGGTGCTGGTCAAGAACCAGGCCGCCGGCGCCGACAACGGCATCTATGTGGCCGGCGCCGGCAACTGGGCGCGCGCCGCCGACGCCGACATCAGCCTGGAAGTGACGCCGGGGCTGTTCGTCGCGGTGGAGCAGGGCGCGGCCAACGGCGGCTCGATCTGGCAATTGCTGGACGCCGGCGCGCCGGTAACGCTGGGCAAGACGCCGTTGTCCTTCGAACGGGTTTCCGGCCACACCGGCGTGTCCGCCGGCAGCTACAACCGGGTGACGGTGGGCGCGCGCGGCGAGGTGCTGGGCGGCTCGCAACTGGTGGCCTTCGATCCGGCGCAGACCTTCCCGGTGCAGGCTTACCGGCGCAATTTGCTGATCAATGGCGGCTTCGACATTTGGCAGCGCGGCTTGAGCCAGACGACAACCGGATACGGTTCCGCTGATCGCTGGCTGATGGATTTGGGTAGTGGCTTGCCTGGGGTGACGATGGCAAAGATGGATGCCAGCGTAGCGGATACCGAGGCGCTTGGCGGAGCCACTTCTTTTCTGCGTTTAACCTTGGCCAAGGCCCCTTCATCCAAGGTCCGGGAATACTGCCAGATCAACCAGCGCGTCGAGAGCCTGCGCCGTTTTTCCGGCAAGCAGCTGACGTTGAGCTTCTGGGCCAAAGCCGACAAGCCTTGCTCCATCTTGGCTTATGTCGAGCAGTGGTTCAGCGCGCCTTATGTCGAGGCGGTCAAAAACCGCGCGTTGAATAGCACAGCGGCAAATCTGAGCAGTGCTTGGCAGCGTTTCAGTTTCACATTCACCTCGCCCAGCTTGCAGGGGCGTGCCATTGGTAGCCAAGGCGATGATTGTCTGAGCGTGTTTATCGGCCTTTCGTATAGCGATGCGCTTCCTGAGTTGAATGCCATCGCCGCCGCGCAAACCGGCGCGTTCGACATCGCCCAGGTGCAGTTGGAGGAGGGGCCGGTGGCGACGCCGTTTGAGCGGCGCTTGCCTGGAGAGGAGTTAGCGTTGTGCCAGCGTTATTACGAGACCGGCTACGCGGTGGCCCGCTATATGGGCGGGGATGACAGTGTTGGATGGGTGTCTTTCAAGCAAAGCAAAAGAACTTTTCCCGCCATTGCATTCAGACATCCGGTTACTGGCGTGCCAGGTCAAGGGATTGCTACTAACAATGGATCGCCCACTCCGGATGTGGCTGGCATCGGACTGATTTACAACACCAATCAAGACAAGCTGATGGATGGTTTTACTTGTGGTGCCGCAGCTTTTATTCCATCGAATGCGAATGATGCAATCATACAGTCCCGCTGGACTGCCGACGCCGAACTGTAAATGGAGAACAAGACCATGTATCAATTGAGCGATCGCGCGGATGTGATCATCCGCATCGCAGACGGCGCGCATATTCCGCAAGGCCATCGTTTTTGGGCCGATTACCAAGCCTGGCTGGGCCATGGAAACTCACCGGCGCCGGCGGAAAGCCCGGCGCAGCTGTTGCCGCGCCTGCTGCGGGAGATCGACGCCGCCGCCGACGCCGCCAGCCAGCTGTATGTCGGCAGCGAGCTGCGCGCGTTGGAATACCGGCAGGCCGCCGCCGAGGCCCAGTCCTATAAAGACGGCGGCTGCAAGGGCGACGCGCCGCCTATGGTGAAAGCCTGGGCCGACGCCAAGGGCCTGTCCGGCAAGGATGCCGCCGACGGCATTCTGGCCAAGGCCGCGGCCGGCGGCCAGGCCCTGGCCGCGATCCGCGCGCTGCGCCTGGCGGGCAAGGAGGCGGTGCGCAACGCGGCCGACGCCGATGCCGCCCGCGCGGCGGCCGAGGACGCGCTGGCCAAGCTGCGGCAGCTGGCCGAGTCGCCGGACGCGTTGGCCGAGCCGGCAGGCGACGCGGCCCATGCCGGCGGCTTCTGGCATTCCTCTTTCAAGCTGTTCTCCCGGGGCGTCTGATCCCCGGCCGGCGGCCGCGCGCCGCCGGTTCTCTGTTTTCCCCATGCCCGGCCATTCGGTCGGCGCGCCCTTCCCAAGGTTATCCGATGACCGACATCACTCCCAATGTGCTGGCCGGCGACACGCGGCTGTCGTTGCCGGCCGAGCTGAGCCGGCGCTTGCAACGCATCGATCTGGCGCCTTTCCTGGTTTACCTGGTGGACCAGGTGGAGGCCGATTTTCTGCCCCTGCTGGCCGAGCAGCTGCACGTGGCCGGAGACGAAGGCTGGCAACTGGCCGCCGGCGACGCGCAGCGGCGCGATCTGATCAAGCAGGCGATAGCGCTGCACCGCTACAAAGGCACCCGCTGGGCGCTGCGGCAGGTGCTGGCCACGCTGGACCTGGACGGCCGCGTCAGCGAGTGGTTCGAGTACCAGGGCCGGCCCTTCCATTTCAAGGTGGATCTCGACTTGTCCGGCCGCGGCCTGGGCGAAGCCGCCTATCAAGCGCTGCGGCAGATGCTGGACCAGTACCGCAACGCCCGCTCCCGGCTGGAGAGCCTGGATTTGCGGGTGGAGCTGCATGAGCGGCTGCCCGCCGTCGCCGCGGTTTCCGCAGGCGGCGAGGTGGCCAGTGTCTACCCGCGGGCGCTGCGCGGCCTGGCGCGGCAAGGCCCGCTGCGGCTGGCCGCGGCCCACGGCGTCGCGGAAACCGCCTCCATCCTGCCGTGGCGGCGCGAGCGGCTGGATGGGCAGGCGCCGCTGCGCTGGGGCATGGCGCTGCCGTGCCGAGAGGCGGTCACCCTCTATCCCCGCGCCTTCGACTTTTTCCCTAAATCCCTTTAAAAGCCGCGTCCGCGGCGCTTTGGCACCATAGACACCATGACACAGCTAACCGACATCTCATCCCTGCACTGGCAACCGGCGCTGCAGCCTAGCGGCGCCAAGCCCGGCGCCAATGTCGCCGACATCGTGGAAAACCTGGACGACATCCACCAGGCGCTGCGGATCATCCTGGGCACGCCCAAGGGCAGCGATCCGCTGCGGCCGGAGTTTGGCAGCGATCTGTTCCGCTATCTGGACTACCCCGTAGACCGGGCCCGGCCGCATGTGGTGAGGGAGGCGGTGGCGGCGATCAGCCATCCGCTGCACGGCGAGCCGCGCGTCCAGTTGCTGAAGGTGCTGTTCAGCGTCGCGGCCGACGGCAGCGCTCACCTGTGCGCGCAATGGAAGCTGGCCGACGGCGTGATCCGCGAAACCGAACTCAGGCTGTGAGCCAGACAGATAGAGGATAAGCGCAATGAACCAGACGATGACCGATCTTCCCAAGTTTATCGACGACGATCCGCAGAAAATCACCAATGAGTTGATCACTGCCTACCAGAACATGGCCGGCAAGACGCTGTATCCGGGCCAGGTGGAGCGGCTGCTGATCGACTTGATCGCCTACCGCGAAAGCGTGGCCCGCGCCGCCTTCAACGACGCCGGCCGGCAAAACCTGTTGGCCTTCGCCCGCGCGCCGATGCTGGATTACCTGGGCGAGCTGGTGGGCGTGGCCCGATTGCCGGCGCAGCCTGCGCGCTGCAAGGTGACCTTCACCTTCGCGCCGGGCCAGCCGCAAGACGTGGTGATCGAGCCGAAAACCCTGGTGGCCGGCCGCGGCGACATCCAGTTCCAGACGCTGGAGCAGGCCAAGGCGAGGATTCTGCCAGACCAGGAAACGTCGGTGACGCTGGCGGTGCAGGCGGTAGAGCCGGGCATGGACGGCAATGGCCAGGAGCCGGGCGCCATCAGCCAGCTGGTGGACGATCTGCGCGTGACGGTGACGGTGAAGAACATGGAAGTCAGCGCTGGCGGCGCCGACGCCGAGGACGACGAGCGGCTGCGCCAGCGCATCCGTCTGGCGCCGGAATCGTTCAGCGTGGCCGGCAGCGCCGCCGCCTACCGCCACCATGCGCTGCGCGCGGACCAGAGCATCGTCGATGTGGCGGTGATCAGCGCCGGCAAGATGGAGGAGGGCGGCAAGCCGGAGGACGTGCCGCAGCCGGGCGAGGTGTGGCTGTACCCGTTGACTGCCGGCGGCCTGCCCAGTGCCGATTTGCTGCAAAAAGTGGCCAACACCTGCAGCGCGGACCGGGTGCGGCCGCTGACCGACAAGGTGTTGGTGAAGCCGCCGGTGGCGTTCGACTATCAGGTCGCGGCCAGCCTTCAGCTCTACGCCGGCTCCGACGCCAAACAGGTGCTGCAGCGCGCGCGGGACTCGCTGCAGGCCTATCTGCAAAACCAGCAGGCGCAGCTGGGCAACGACATCGTGCCCTCGCAGCTGGTGGCGGCGCTGTCGGTGCCGGGCGTGTACCAGGTGGATCTGAAACAGCCCTCCGCCGCGCGCAAAGTGCCGTCCTACGGCTGGGCGCGCTGCGTCAACGGCGTAGACGGCATCAGCCTGGATACCCTCGACAATGGCTAAGGACGCGATGCCGGGCCTGTTGGCGCGGGATGCGCGCTTCGGCCCGCTGGCCGAGCTGACCCGCCGCCTGGGCGTGCCGCGTGCGGACGAAGCCGATCCGCAGACGCAAGGCTGCTTCGACACCCTGGATCTGCTGGTCAACCTGGTGGACTGCGCGCAGCCCAAGCTGTTGCCGCTGCTGGCCGAGCAGTTCCACGTGTCCGGCGACGAAGGCTGGTTGCTGGCCGCCGGCGAGACGCAACAGCGCGAGCTGATCAAGCGCGCGATCGAACTGCACCGCTACAAGGGCACGCCATGGGCGGTGAACGAGGTGTTCCGGGTGCTGGGCGTGCAGGTGGAATTGACCGAGTGGTGGCAGGAAAAGCAGGCCGGCCAGCCCCACACCTTCGATCTGATGGCCTGGGTCAATGACAACCTGATGCCGGGCGAACCGGTGCTGAACGCCGAGCTGTATCGCCGCCTGCGGCGCATGGTGGACCAAGTGAAACCGGCGCGCAGCGCCTATCGCTTCCGGCTGGGCGCCGCGTTCGACCAGCCGCTGCGCCTGGCCGGCGCTTTGCAGGGCCGCGCGCTGCGGCGGGTGGAAGCCGCCTGCGAGCCGCCGCCGGCCAAGCCGTTTTTCGCAACGCTGCGCCTGGCCGGGGCCATCCAGCCGCTGGCCGTGGTGCGCGCCAATATGGAGGTAAACCGATGAGCAGCACCCCGCTGATCCCCATCATTCTGGATAGCGGCCTAAAGGCCATCCAGCTGGCCAGCCAGGACGGCGTCCAGCTGCGGATCACCCATGTCGCGCTGGGCGACGAGGGCTACGCGCCCAGCGCCGGCCAGGCCAAGCTGAAGCGCGAGCGCGCCCGCTACCCGATCGCCGACGGCAAGAGCGAAGGCCCGCGCCAGCTGCATCTCACCGCGCTGGCCGACGACGACAAGGAATTCTGGATCCGCGAAGTCGCTTTCATTCTGGAAGGCGGCCAGCCGCTGGCCATCTGGTCCCACCCGACCCAGGCCCTGGCCTACAAGCAGGCCGGCATGCAGCTGCTGCTGGCCTACGACCTGGCGCTGTCCGGCGTGCCGGCAGACTGCGTGACCGTGCAATCCACCGGGGCGGGGCTGAATCTGGCGCTGGCGGGCGAGCTGGCGGCGCTGGCCGCCGCCCAGATCGACGAATCCGGCCGCGGCGTGGCGCGGGACGACCTGCTCCAGCTGCAAGATAGGCAGCAACGGACATTCAGCCGCCAGTTGGACCTGCTGCAACAGCAGCTGTCCCGGATGGAGGCCCAGCAGCAGGCCGCGCGCCTGGAGTGGCAGGAATGGATGGCGGCTTTCGCCGCCGCGCAGATCGACGAATCCCGGCGCGGAGTGACCCGCGACGACTGGCTGCGCAGCCAGGAGCAGGCTCAAGCCATCTTGCAACGCAAGCTGGCGCTGCAGGCAGGTTGAATACCAATACATAAACATGGCGAGCCGAGTTTGGATGGAGTTTCGCCGGCATCGTCAGGATATCGCACCGTTTTGATGTACCTAACCTCAGGGGATGACTATGAGTTTGGAAGGAAAGATTGCCGAGCTGGTGACGGCGACGAATGGCTTGATCAGCACCTTTATTGGGAAGCGTCAGGAAATAGATAAGGCGGTGGAGAGGGCTGTAGCCACTATTCCTCAGAATAAAAGAACCTACTATGTTGATGCTTTGTCAGGATCGGATAGCAATGTAGGTGGTAAGGAAAATCCGCTAGCATCAATGCAAAAAGCATTGGATTTGACTCCTGTGGGGGGCGTTTGCGATGTTGTTTTGTTGGAAGACTACGTTCTTAAAAAAAGTATAAACGTAGATGGGCGATATCTGTGGCTAAGATCAATAGCAGATCGTCAGCCGAGAGTAAGGCTATTAGTAGATTATTATCCAGGGAATATGGAGTCAGTCCTTGGGCGATTTGGCTGCTTTCGAGGTGGGCAGGTGGAAATCAATTCAGTCGATATTGTATTGCCATCCGCTAAGGGAGTAACTCCCATACCTCCAAATAGTCATAGTAATTCACTCGTGAATTCTGCTATGAATGGTGGGCAGTCAATTGTGTCTTTGAAGTTGAATTTGTGTAATGTCATTGCTCCCGATGATTTTATTGGGTCTTTAATCGGCTGCCCTACTAGCTTCTTGGTTTTGCAGTGTAATGGTGTTGGTTTTCCAGAAAATTTTGGCGGGAAATATATTCATCAAGTCGCAGCAAAGACAGATCCTGCGACGTTGGTGAATGCTAGAACTAATTTGAAAAATCTATAAGGAGTGGATATGAATTTTTATAATATTACCGTGACTTACGGAGATATGACTTACGCGGGTTACGAGTTCGATCAACTGCCATTTGGCGCAGCAAAGGCCGCCACGGGCATGTTGATTGATGAGGCCGCCGATTTCGCCCGTCGGCGAATCTTGAGCGACTCGTTCCGCGTGCTGGAGTATGCCCGCGCGGCCAGCGAGGCGGCGGCATTCAAGGCAGCGGATTATCAAGGTGAGATGCCCCGCAGCGTGAAGAGCTGGGCGGAGGCGGCGAAGCTGGCGCCCAAGGAGGCTGCGGACAGCATTCTGCGCAAGGCGGCGATGTGGGACGACGCGATGTACGAAATCCGCGATCTGCGGCTGAAGGGCAAGGCCCGCGCGCTGGCGACGGAGAATCATGAAGCGGCGAAAGCGGTTGTGGTCGCCACTACCGATGCGATTTACCTTTTGGCCAAGCAAAACGCAGGCATCGATTTGTAAGCACATGGGCTTAGGCGCGCCAAGGGGCTTGGCCTAAGCTTGCCCCGCGTTGTCTTCGCATCCAGTCGGCTTATCCCCCGAGCCGATTGCCGCCGGGTTTCTCTCCCGTGCCCGGCGGCTCCCCTCAATGCTTCTCAAAATCTGCTTGTCCATCCTCTCCAGCTTTTTGTCTCCTGATTTCGCCGTTTGCCTCATCCCCTGGTGATGATCACGGACTCTCTCTTTCAGCTTCTTTCTGCCGTTCTCTTTTTCGCCGTCCCGGCGACAAACCCTTCCCCGATTTTCCCCTTTTCGGCTTTCAGGGGCCCACCCATGCTCCCCTCTCATTTCTCCGCGCCTGATGCGCGCGCGTCATCCCCGCATTACCAATCCGATCAACCACCCCATCCTCAAGCGCCTAGCCAGCCAGAACCCGCTCAACTGCATTGCCGCTTCCGTTCGCTGGCCGTGCTGCGCGTGGCTATGCACGCCCGCTGACTTTTCTCCGGCGGCCGTTCCGCCGCCATTCCTCCCTTTCCATTCGCGGACCGCGCAAGCGCTCCGTCCCATCCCTCATCCCCGTTCAAGCACAAGGAGGTCTCCATGCATCTGCAACCCGGCCTTCGCCCGCGCCGTCAAGCGGCGACGGGCGGATATCCCCTGCCAGAAGGCGCGCGCGATGACTGACGCCATCCCCTCCATCCTGGCGCGCGACCAGCGCTTCGGGCCGCTGTCCCGGCTCACCGAGCGGGTGTCGGACCTTGATCTGTCGGTGTTCCTGGTCAACCTGATCGACACCGTGCGGCCGGACCTGCTGCCGCTGCTGGCCGAGCAATTCCATATCCACGGCGAGGAAGGCTGGACGCTGGCGGAGTCCGACGATGCCCGCCGCGCGCTGCTGCACAGCGCCAACGAACTGCATCGCTACAAGGGCACGCCGTGGGCGATCCGCGAGGCGATCCGCCGCCTGGGCCTGGGCGAAGTGGAGCTGATCGAGGGCCTGGCCGGCCAGCAGCGCAACGGGCTCATCCGCCGCAACGGCTACTACGTCCATGGCGACCCGAACAGCTGGAACCAATACCGGGTGCTGCTGAGCCAGCCCATCACCAACGACCAAGCTGCTCAGCTGCGCCGCATGCTGGCGCTGTATGCGCCGGCGCGCTGCCAGCTGGCCAGCCTGGAGTACCAAGCCGTGGCCAATCGCCACAACGGCGTCATCCGCCGCAACAAGCAATTCAACCGAGGGACTGCCTGATGGCCAATCTGCAAGAAAAACCCGCCTGGGAGGCGGGCGTGTATCAACTGGAAACCTCCGACCCGGTCTTGGCCGGGCCGGACGGCATCGACAACCTGCAAGCCAAGCAGCTGGCTAACCGCACCGCGTTCCTGAAAAAACAGATCGATGATCTGGTTTCCGGCGCGCTGACCGCTGAATACGCCGACAGGCTGAAAACGCCGCGGAAGATAGAAATGACCGGCGATGGCAGCTGGAATGTCGTCTTTGATGGCAGCGGCAACGCCAGCGCGGCGATGACCCTGCGCGACAGCGGGGTGGCGCCGGGCGACTACGGCATGGTGACGGTGGACGCGAAAGGCCGCGTCACCACCGCCCGCGCCATCGTTCCGGATGACGTGCCGGCGCTGGACTGGAGCAAGATCGCGTCCGGCAAGCCGGCCACGCTGGCGGGGTATGGCATTGCCGATGGCGCCAGCAAAACCGATCTTCAAAACGCGGTGAGCGGTTTGGTATCGGGCGCGCCGGCGAATCTGAACACGCTGCAAGAACTGGCCGCTGCGGTAAACAACGATCCCAAGTTTTCGTCGACGGTGGACGGCAAGCTGGCCGGCAAGGCAGACAAGGCGGTTACGCTGGCTGGCTATGGCATTGCGGATGCCGTCAGCAAGAGCGATCTCAAGTCTGCCGTCGATGGCAGCAACAGCGGCAAGGCGGACAAGGCGACCACGCTGGCAGGCTACGGCATCACCGACGCCCAGCCCGCGAGTCCCGATCTGACCGCGTTGGCCAACCTGAAAGGCGCGGCCGGCCTTTACGTCAACACCGGCCTCGGCGCGGCGACAGTGCGCAGCCTGGCCGCCGGCCAGGGCATCGCCGTTAGCAATGGCGACGGCAAGGCGGGTAATCCCACCGTGGCGTTGGCCAACAGCGGCGTAGCGGCCGGCACTTACGGGATGGTGACGGTGGACGCGATGGGCCGGGTGACGGCGGGGCGGGCGATGGCGGCGGCGGACGTGCCGGCGCTGGATTGGTCCAAGATCGCCAGCGGCATGCCCAACTCGTTGGTTGGATATGGCATCACCGACGCCGCAGCCATAAATGGAAATGGCTCGAATACTTTCAGCGTGGCAAATGCGACTTCGGCTGCCCACGCTGTCGCATATGGGCAATTTGCTAGTGCATTGGCGCTGACGGGCTATCAGTATTTGCCAAATGGCATGTTGTTGCAGTGGGGCAAGACGCCTGCTATCGCCGGCGCAACTTCATATACAGGCAATTTTGCCATCGGCTTTCCAAATGGCGTCTTTTCCATGACGGTGAGTTCGTATCTGGATACAAATCACTCGGAATTCTTTAATGTGTTTGTCGTCAGCAATGCCCAATATCGTATTACGAGTGGAGCCGTGGCGGCGGCAACCGCGCCAGCAACTTGGATTGCAATTGGTTATTGATGTTTTATAGGGTAACCAGGGGTTTGTTATTTCAGCTTAATTATTTGAGGTATAGAATGGGACAGAAAATCGCAGCATTTAATGAGAGTGGGGAAATTACAGCGTTTTATGATTCTATCGATTCCCCGCCAAAAGATGGAGAGAACGTTATCTCTATTACCGATGAACAATGGCAAACATGCCTGAGCCAACCGGGCTGGACGGTTGTGGACGGCACGTTGTTTGCGCCGGTTCCGCCCTCGGAGGCGGAGCAGTTGCGGCTGGCGCAGCGAATCCAGTGCCAACGGCTGCAGGCGGCGTGCGAATTGGCCATCATCGCCGGCTTCGCGTCAACGGCGCTAGGGGCGCAGCCCAACGCTTACGGCAGCCAATTGACCGACCAAAACAACTTGTTGTCTGCATTGTCGGCGGCGCAAGGGCAGCCGGCCAGTTGGAGCACGCCGTTGTGGTGCGCCGATGGGAAAGGAGAGTGGGCGTTTCGGCCTCATACCGCCGCGCAGGTGCAGAGTGTGAATCGGGACTGGTTGGCATTTCGCACCGCTTTGCAGCAACGCTATGCCGAGCGAGTGTCGCGGGTGCAGGCGGCGGTTACCGCTCAGGCAGTCCAGGAAGTGGCTTGGAAGTAACGTCAGCTATTGGTGCTCGCGCCATAAAAAAGCCCCGCGGCCGCGGGGCTTTTCATTACGAAAGGTTGGTAAGCCTTTCCGCAGGGTGGCATGCGGATAAGAGCCGCGCGCCGCCTACCGCTTGTCTGCCTCCCACCCCCCGCCCAGCGCCTTGTAGACGCCGATGGTGGCGTTCAGCTTGTCCAGCTTGGCGTTGATCAGGTTCAGCTCGGCCTGGAAGCTGTTGCGCTGCGCGTCCAGCACGTCCAGATAGCTGGCGTAGCCGTTGTCGTAGCGCAGGCCGGCCAGCTTCAGCGTCCGGTTCAGCGCGGTGACCTGGGTGGTTTGCGCCTGCAGGATGTCGCGGGCGGCGCCGTTGGCGGCCAGCGAGTCCAGCGCGTCCTTGAACGCCGACTGCACCGTCTTCTGGTACTGCGCCAGCGCCTGCTTCTGGCCGGCCGTCGCGGCGTCCACGTTGTAGCCGGTGGCGCCGAAGTTGAAGATGGGGGCCGCCAGGTTGCCGGCGAAGCTCCAGGTGCGGGTGGGGCCGGTGAACAGGCTGTCCAGCGACAGGCTCTGCGACCCCAGCGCGCCGGTCAGGCTGATGCTGGGGAAGTAGGCGGCCTTGGCCACGCCGATGCGGGCGTTGGCGGCGATCAGCTGCTGTTCGCTGGAGGCCACGTCCGGCCGGCGCTCCAGCAGGCTGGACGGCAGGTCGGCCGGCACGTCGGGCGGGCTGGCCAGGCTGTTGATGTCCTTGCCGCGGACCAGTCCGCCTTCCGCCAATTGCTTGGGGCTGTGGCCCAGCAGCACGCCGAGCGCGGTTTCGGTCTGTTCCAGCGAGCGGGCGATCTGCGGCACGGAGGCGCGGGCCGACGCGGCTTCCACCTCGGCCTGGCGCTGGTCCAGCTCGGAGATCAGGCCGCCGTGAAAACGCTTGGTCTGCAGCTTCAGCGACTCCTCGCGGCTTTGCAGCGTGCGCTTGGCGATGTCCAGCTGGGCGTCCAGCGCCCGCATCTGGAAGTAGGTTTGCGCCACCTGGGCCGACAGCGCCAGCTGGGCGGCGTCGCGGTCGTAGCGGCTGGCCTGGTAGCCGGCGCGCGCCGCTTCGTTGCCGCGGCGCAGCTTGCCCCACAGGTCCAGCTCCCACGACGCGGCGAGGTTGGCCGAGCGGGCGTCGCTGATCAGCGGCGAGGCCGGGTTGGCCAGTTCGCGGGAGCTGCGGCCGCGCTGGTAGCCGGCGTTGGCGTTCAGGGCCGGCAGCAGCGCCGCGCGGGCGATGCCGGCCTGGGCGGCGGCCTGTTCGACGCGGGCGGCGGCGGCCTGCAGATCGAGGTTGCCCTTGACGGCTTCTTCGATCAGCTGGTTCAGCGTCGGGTCGTCGAATCGTTTCCACCAGTCGGCGTCCACCGCCGGCGCCTGGGCGCCGGCCTGGGCCGCCGGCAGCTCGACCTTGGGCCGGCTGTAGTCGGGGCCCACCGCGCAAGCGGACAGCGCCAGCGCGACGGCGACGGGGATCAGGGCGCGCTTAAGCATCTGCGTTTCCTCCGGCCTCGGCGTTTGGCTGAGGCTTGTTCTGTTTGCTGAGCTTCATGATCAGGATGAAGAACAGCGGGATGAAGAAGGTGGCGATGAAGGTGGCGGCCAGCATGCCGCCGATCACGCCGGTGCCGATTGAATGGCGGCTGGCGGAGCCGGCGCCGCTGGAAATGGCCAGCGGCACGCAACCCAGCACGAAGGCCAGCGAGGTCATCACGATGGGGCGGAAGCGCAGGCGGGCGGCCTGCAGCGCGGCCTCCATCAGGTCCATGCCTTCTTCCAGCTTTTGCACCGCGAACTCGACGATCAGAATCGCGTTCTTGGCCGACAGGCCGATCAGCGTCACCAGCGCCACCTGGAAGTACACGTCGTTGGCCAGGCCGCGCATCCAGTTGGCCATCAGCGCGCCGAACACGGCGAACGGCACCGCCATCAGCACCGAGATCGGCAGGCTCCAGCGTTCGTACTGCGCCGCCAGGATCAGGAACACCATGATCATGCCGAAGGCGAACACCAGGGTGGAGGAGCCGCTGGTGGATTTCTCCTGGAAGGCGGAGCCGGTCCAGGCCAGGCTATAGCCCTCGGGCAGCGTTTCCTTGGCCACTTCCTCCAGCGCGGTCAGCGCCTGGCCGGAGCTGTAGCCCGGCGCGGGGCCGCCCACCAGCTTGGCCGCCGGGAACACGTTGAAGCGTTCCAGCGTTTCCGGGCCGGTGGTTTGCTGGATGGTCACCAGCGCGGTCAGCGGGATCATCTGGCCAGTCTGCGAGCGCACGTAGACGTTGCGCAGATCGTCTACCTTGGTGCGGAACGGCGCTTCGGATTGCAGCTGCACGCGGAAGGTGCGGCCGAACTTGTTGAAGTCGTTGACGTACAGCGCGCCGAAGGTGCTCTGCATGGTGTCGAACACGCTGTTCACCGGCACGCCCAGCGCCTTGGCCTTGTCGCGGTCCAGCTTGACGAAGACCTGCGGCACGCTGGCGGAGAAGGTGGTTTGCACCCCCTTCAGCTCCGGGCGCTTGGCGGCGGCGGCCACCATTTTCTTGGTGATGTCGCCCAGCTCGGCCGGGGTGCGGCCGGCGCGGTCTTGCACATAGGCCTCAAAGCCGCCGGTATTGGACATGCCGGAGATCGGCGGCGGGTTGAAGGCCAGCACGATGCCGTCGGTGATGCCCATCGCGCCCTTGCCGAACACGTCCTTCACCACCGCCATCGACGACAGTTCCGGCGTTTTGCGTTCATTCCACGGTTTCAGCGTGATGAAGGACACGCCGGCGTTGGTCTTGTTGCCGCCGGACAGGATGTCGAAGCCGGCGAAGCTCATCCGGTCCTTCACTGCCGGGTTGCCCGCCATCATGGCGTCCAGCTTGTCCATGGTGGCGGCGGTGCGGGTCAGCGACGCGCCGTCTGGCAGGAAGGCGGCGGCCAGCACATAGCCCTGGTCCTCGTCCGGCGCCAGGCTGGACGGGATGATGCGGAACAGGCCGGCGGAACCCAGCAGCAGGCCGCCGAACAGCACGATGGCCAGCAGCGCGCGCTTGTTGATGAAGGCCACGCCGCCGGCGTAACGCTCGGTCAGGCGGTCGAACCAGTTGTTGAACCATTCGAAGAAACGGTTCTGGTGCTGGTGTTCGGACTTCAGGATCAGCGCGCACAGCGCCGGGGTCAGCGTCAGCGCCACGATGCCGGAAATCACCACCGACACCGCGATGGTCATGGCGAACTGCTTGTACATCTGGCCGGCAATGCCGCCCAGGAACGCGACCGGGATGAATACCGAGCACAGCACCAATACGATGGCCACCAGCGCGCCGGACACTTCCTGCATCGCCTTCAGGCTGGCCTCGCGCGGAGACAGGCCTTCCTGCGTCATCAGCCGTTCCACGTTTTCCAGCACCACGATGGCGTCGTCCACCACGATGCCGATGGCCAGCACCAGGCCGAACAGCGTCAGCGTGTTGATGGTGAAGCCGAAGGCGTACATGCCGGCGAAGGCGCCGACGATGGACACCGGCACCGCCAGGCAGGGAATCAGCGTGGCGCGCCAGTTTTGCAGGAACAGGAATACCACCAGGAACACCAGCACCATGGCCTCGCCCAGTGTCTTGTACACCTCTTCGATCGACACTTCCACGAACTTGGTGGTGTCGTAAGGGATGCCGTAGGACAGGCCGGTCGGGAAGCTCTTGGACAGGCGCAGCATTTCGGTTTCCACCGCCTGCGCGGTGGCCAGCTGGTTGGCGCCCGGGGCCAGGAAGATGCCGATCGGAATGGTGGGCTTGCCGTTGTGCTTGCCGTGGAAGTCGTAGGACAGCGCGCCCAGCTCCACGCGGGCCACGTCCTTCAGCTTCACCGCCGAGCCGTCCGGATTGGAGCGCACGATGATGTTTTCGAACTCTTCCGGCTCGGACAGGCGGCCCTGGGTGGTCACGGTGTAGGTGAAGTCCAGTTTCTTGGGCGTGGGCTCCGCGCCCAGCTTGCCGGCGGCGAACTGCGAGTTCTGCTCGCGGATGGCGGCGGCCACGTCGCTGGGCGTCAGCTTGAGCTGGGCCAGCTTGTCGGGCTTCAGCCAGATCCGCATCGAGTAGTCCTGGCCGGCGAAGTTGACCACGTCGCCCACGCCCGGCACCCGCTTCAGCTCGTCCACCACGTTGAGCAGCGCGTAGTTGCTGATGAACAGCGTGTCATGGCTGTTGTCGGGGGAGAACAGCGAGATCACCTGCAGGAAGGTGTTGGACTTCTTGCGCACGTTGACGCCCTGGCGCCGCACCTCTTCCGGCAACTGGGACAACACCGATTGCACGCGGTTGTTGACGTTGATGGTGGCCTGGTCCGGGTTGGTGCCGATCTTGAACGACACGGTCAGCGACAGCGTGCCGTTGCTGGCGCTGTTGGACTGCACGTACAGCATGTCGTCCACGCCGTTGATCGCCTGCTCCAGCGGGGCGGCCACGGTATTGGCGATCACCTCGGCGGAAGCGCCCGGGTAGCTGGCGGTGACGTTCACCACCGGCGGCACGATTTCAGGGTACTGCTCGATCGGCAGCGCCTTGATGGCGGCCAGACCCGCCAGCATGATCACGATGGAGATCACGCTGGCGAAGATCGGTCGCCGGATGAAAAAAGCGGAAAACATGTATCAGGTTCCCTCTGGGATTACTGCTTGGCCGCGGCGGCCGGCGCGCTGGCGTCGGCCTGGAACGGGTGAGGCTTGACCTCGGCGCCCGGACGCAGCTTGATGATGTTGTCGACCACAACCTGGTCGCCTGCTTTCAGGCCCTGCTCGACCAGCACGTTCAGGCCCACTTCCTGCGAAGTGACGATGGGACGCGGCGCGGCCTTGTTGTCGGCGCCCACCACCCACACCATCTTGCCCTGCTGCGTGGTCAGCACCGCGCGCTGCGGCACGGTGATGGCGGCGGTGCGCACCGCGCCGTTCAGCTGCACACGGACGAACTGGCCCGGCAGGATGCCGCCTTGCGCGTTGGCGAAGCTGGCGCGGGAGCGGATGGTGCCGGTGGTGGCGTCCACCAGGCTGTCGGTGAAGTTCAGGTGGCCCGTCTTGCCGTACATGCTGCCGTCCGGCAGCTTCAGCTGCACCTCGAAGCCGCCGCCGTTGGCCAGCTTCAGCTTGCCGGCGTGCTGCATCTTGCGCAGGTTCAGCATGTCGCTGTCGGACATGCTGAAGTTGACGTAGATCGGGTCCAGCTGCGAAATCTTGGTCAGCAGGCTGGCGTCGGCGCTGGTGGCCACCAGGCTGCCCTCGGAGCGCGCCTCCTGGCTGGTGATGCCGGAGATCGGCGCGGTGACGCGGGTGTAGCCCAAGTTGATCTGCGCCTGCTCCATCTGCGCCTGCGCGGCGGCGACCGAGGCCTTGGCGGCGTTGTAGGCGGCGACCGAATCATCGCGGTCTTTCTGGCTGACCGCGTTCTCCTTGAACAGCGGCATGATGCGGTCGTAATCCTGCTTGGTGCGCGACAGCTGGGCCTGCTGCACCTGCAGATTGGCGCGGGCCTGGTCCAGCGCCGCCTTGAACGGCTCGGGATCGATCTGGAACAGCAGGTCGCCGGCCTTCACCGGCTTGCCTTCGGCGTAGGCGCGCTTCAGCAGGATGCCGCCCACACGGGCGCGCACTTCCACCTCTCGCGAGCCGGCCGCCTGGCCGACGAATTCATACGACACCGGCACGTCGGCCGGCTGCACCTTGATCACCGCCACCGGCACCGGCGGCATCGCGCCGCCGGCGTGGGCGTCGGGTTTCTGGCCGCAGGCCGCCAGGCTGGCGGCCACGACGCCCAGCATCAGTCCGCGCGCGGCGCGCGGGAAAACTGCACTTGCTTGCATGATTTCGAGTCCTCGAAAGCAGAATCCGGAAGATTGATTGATTGTTATCAGGGGAATGGTCTGAGTTGTCATATCCCGAGCTTCCGCATTTTACATACATACGCGTCTGTATGTAAAATGAAGAAATGTCGAGCGATGTAACAGCTTTGCGATATCGACTAGAGACAAGCGTTAAAATTCATTAATTAGTACTAGTGTAAAGAACCAGGGATGGCACGGAAAACACGTGAGGAAGCGGAACAGACCCGCCAGCAGCTGCTGGATGCCGCCGAGCAGTTGTTCAGCGAGCAGGGCGTGTCGCGCACCACGCTGGCGGAAATCGCCACCGCCGCAGGTTTGACCCGCGGCGCGGTGTACTGGCACTTCCAGAACAAGCTGGATCTGTACCGGGCGATGCTGGATAGGGTGTCGCCGAGTTTCGACCATATGCGCGAGCAACTGTTGCTTGTCGCCAACACTGACCCGGCGCAAGCGCTGTGGCAGCACAGCCACCGCCTGCTGGGACTGATCGAGCGCAATCCGCAGGTCAGGCGCATTCTGCTGATCCTGTTCATGCGCAGCGAGCACGTCGGCGAGCTGGCGCCGATCCACGAAGAATGCGTCGCCCACATGCACGAGGCGCGCGGCTTGTTAAGCCAGGTGGTGAGCGCCGCCAAGAGCCGGGGGCAGACTTATGACTGCATCGATCCGGACGAAGTGGCGGTGGCATTGCAGTCGCTGCACGATGGCCTGATGAACCGCCTGCTGGTGGAGAGCCCGGGGCCGGACGCCACCCTGGCGGCCAGCCGGTTGTTGCAATATTTGTACCGCGGCATTTTCCTGCCCGCGGTGATGGAACAACTTACCACTTGCGGCTGAGCCGGCGCTATAATTGCGCTTTTTTCTCAAGCCACTAGCGCGGCCTTATCGATATGGCATCGCACTGGTGGCGTCATGGTTTTCATGTCCCACGCAATTGAAATCGAGGTCGTCAGCAAGCGCTACGGCCAGCTGCAGGCGCTGGACCGGGTGAGCTTCGCCGTGGAGCCCGGCGAGTTCTTCGCGCTGCTCGGCCCCAACGGCGCCGGCAAGACCACGCTGATCTCGGCGCTGGCCGGCCTGGCCCGCCCCGACAGCGGCAGCATCCGGGTGATGGGCAGCGACGTGGTGCGCGATTACCGCCAGGCGCGGCGCGCGCTGGGCGTCGTGCCGCAAGAGCTGGTGTTCGATCCCTTCCTGTCGGTGCGCGAGACGCTGCGCTTCCAGTCCGGCTACTTCGGCCTCTCCCGCAACGACGCCTGGATCGACGAGCTCTTGTTCAAGCTGGGCCTGGCCGATAAGGCCGACAGCAATATGCGCGCGCTGTCCGGCGGCATGAAGCGCCGCGTCATGGTGGCGCAGGCGCTGGTGCATCGGCCCCCGGTTGTGGTGCTGGACGAGCCCACCGCCGGCGTGGACGTGGAGCTGCGCCAGAGCTTGTGGACATTCGTGCAGGAGCTGAACCGCGCCGGCACCACCATCGTGCTGACCACCCATTACCTGGAAGAGGCCGAGGCCCTGTGCGGCCGCATCGCCATGCTGAAAAAGGGCAAGCTGCTGGCGTTGGAGAGCAAGGACAAGCTGCTGGCCCACAGCGCCCGGCGCGAAGTGGCCTTCAAGCTGGCGGGCGAGCTGCCGGCCAGCCTGGCGCCGCGCAAGCTGCGCGACGAAGACGGCCGCGCGGTGCTGCAATTGGCCGACCTGTCCGAACTGGAAGGCGTGCTGGCCGAGCTGCGCCAGGCGGGCGTGGATGTGCGCGAACTGAACGTGGTGGAGACGGACCTGGAAAGCGTGTTCGTCAAAATGATGAATGGGGGCGCGGCATGATAGGCTTCCTCACCCTGTTCAAGAAAGAGCTGGTGCGCTTCTGGAAGGTGGCGTTCCAAACCATCGCCGCGCCGGTGCTGACCGCGCTGATGTACCAGCTGATCTTCGCCCACGTGCTGTCCCGGCATGTCGAGGCCTATCCCGGCGTCGGCTACACCGCCTTCCTGATTCCGGGCCTGGCGATGATGTCGATGGCGCAGAACGCCTTCGCCAACAGCTCGTCCAGCCTGATCCAGTCCAAGATCACCGGCAACCTGGTGTTCCTGTTGCTGCCGCCGCTGACCGCGGCCGAGTTCTTCTTCGCCTACCTGCTGGCCGCCGTGGTGCGCGGCCTGGCGGTGGGCGCCGGCGTGCTCGCCGTCACCGCCTGGTTCGGCCTGCCGCTGCCGGCCCAGCCGCTATGGGCGCTGGCCTTCGCCGTGCTCGGCTGCGGCGTGCTGGGCGCGATGGGCGTGATCGCCGGCATCTGGGCGGAGAAATTCGACCAGCTGGCCGCCTTCCAGAACTTTTTGATCATGCCGCTGACTTTCCTGTCAGGCGTGTTCTATTCCATCAACAGCCTGCCGCCGTTCTGGTACGCCGTGTCGCACGCGAACCCGGTGTTCTACATGATCGACGGCTTCCGCTACGGTTTCTTCGGCCAGGCCGACGTCAGCCCCTGGCTGTCGGCCGGCGTGGTGGCGGGCAGCTTCGCGCTGCTGTGCGCGCTGGCGCTGGGCCTGATCCGCTCCGGCTACAAGCTGCGCCACTAACCTATTCGATATTCGCACCGGACAATCAAGATGACCCCAGAGCAAGTCAAACAATACATCGAGGCCGGCCTAGACTGCGCCTTCATCAAGGTGGAGGGCGACGGCCACCACTTCTACGCCACCGTGGTGTCCGCGGCTTTCGAAGGCAAGCGCCTGATCGACCGCCACCGGATGGTGAAGGAAGTGATCGCCAGCCGCCTGGCCAGCAACGAAATCCACGCGCTCTCCATCGTCAAGGCGGCCACGCCGGACGAGTGGGCCAAACAGCAAGCCTGAAAGCAAGATCATCATGGATAAACTGAAAATCACCGGCAACGGCCCGCTGAACGGCGAGATCCGCGTCTCCGGTGCCAAGAACGCCGCGCTGCCCATCCTGTGCGCCGGCCTGCTGACCGCCGACACCATGCGCTTCACCAACGTGCCCATGCTGCGCGACATCGCCACCACCCAGAAGCTGCTGCAAGGCATGGGCGTGCGGGTGATGACCGACAATGTGCACGAGATGGAAATCACCGCCTCGCAGCTGGACAGCCTGGTGGCGCCGTACGAGCTGGTGAAGACCATGCGCGCCTCCATCCTGGTGCTGGGCCCGACCCTGGCGCGCTTCGGCGAAGCCACCGTGTCCTTGCCGGGCGGCTGCGCCATCGGCAGCCGGCCGGTGGACCAGCACATCAAGGGCCTGGTGGCGATGGGCGCGGAAGTGTCGATCGAGCACGGCTACGTCAAGGCGCGCGCCAAGCGCCTGCGCGGCGCCCGCATCGTGATGGACATGGTGACCGTGGGCGGCACCGAGAACCTGCTGATGGCGGCCACCCTGGCCGAAGGCACCACCATCCTGGAAAACGCCGCCCGCGAGCCGGAAGTGACCGACCTGGCCCACTGCCTGGTGGCGATGGGTGCCAAGATTTCCGGCATCGGCAGCGACCGCCTGGTGATCGAGGGCGTGGACAAGCTGCACGGCGTGGAATACGCGGTGATGCCGGACCGCATCGAGGCCGGCACGTTCCTGGTGGCCGGCGCGATGACTCGCGGCCACGTGGTATTGCGCAACGCCGCGCCGCAGAGCATGGAGGCGGTGCTGGACAAGCTGCGCGAAACCGGCGCGCTGATCGAGTGCGGCGACGACTGGATCTCGCTGGACATGAAGCAGCGCCCCAAGGCCGTCAACTTCCGCACCCTGCCGTACCCGGCCTTCCCCACCGACATGCAGGCGCAGCTGATGACGCTGAACTGCGTGGCCGAGGGCGCCGGCGTGGTGACCGAGACCATCTTCGAAAACCGCTTCATGCACGTGCCGGAACTGAACCGCATGGGCGCCAACATCGAAGTGGAAGGCAACACCGCCATCGTCAAGGGCGTGGACAAGCTGTCCGGCGCCACCGTGATGGCGACGGACCTGCGCGCCTCCGCCAGCCTGGTGATCGCCGGCCTGGTGGCCGAAGGCGAAACCATCATCGACCGCATCTACCACCTGGATCGCGGTTACGAGTACATCGAGAAAAAGCTGGGCGCCGTCGGCGCGCTGGTCGAGCGCGTCAGCTGATCCTCCTCTCGATGCCTGTCAAAACGCCGCGCGCCGGATGGCCGCGGCGTTTTTCTTTATTCAGTCTTCTTCCAATGCGGCATAGCGCTCGGCCAGATAGTCGATCAGCGCCCGTACGACCGGCAGCAAACCTCGGCGAGAGGGAAATACCAAATGGATGATCTCGCGCCGCGGCGGCCAATCCGGCAGCAGCCGGATCAAGCGTCCGGCGTCGATATCCTGCTGCACCATGAGCAAAGGCAGTTGGGCGATGCCGATTCCGCGCAGCGCGGCGTGCCGCAATGTGGGCATGTCGGTGGTGACCAGACGCGGCGCGTGATGGAGCATCACAACCTGGTCGCGGGGGCCGTGCAGTTGCCAGTGGTAGGTCTTTTGCGGACTGCTGCGGATCACGCTGGGCCAGCCCTGAAGATCGGCCGGCGACAAAGGTGGGGCGTGGCGGGCCACGAGTTCCGGGCTGGCCACCAGGCATTGGCCGCGGTCCGACAGCACCCGCATCACCAGACCGCTGTCTTCCAGCGGCGGGGGGCGCACGCGTATGGCGACATCGATGCCTTCCGCCATGACGTCGACGCGGCGGTTGCTGGCTTCAAGTTGCACGCTGATGTGCGGATGCAGGGCCATGAAATCGGCCAGCATGGCGCCCGCATGCATGTGCAGCAGGCCGATGGGACACGTTAGCCGAATCAGGCCGCGCGGCTCGGATTTGAGCGCGGAAATGGCTTCCAGCGCCGCTTCGGCCTCCGTCAGCATGGCTTTGCAGCGCTCGTAAAACATCTGGCCAGCTTCGGTGACGATGAAGTGGCGGGTGGAGCGCTGGATCAGGCGAACCTCCAGGCGCGCTTCCAGCGCGGCGACATGACGGCTGAGTTTGGACTTGGGCATGCACAATTTGCGCCCGGCCGCGGCGAAGCCGCCGCACTCCACCACCTGGGCGTAGTAATACAGATCGTTCAGATCGTTCATCGGGGAGATATCGTTCTATTTTTGGAACATTGTAATGCCATTTGAATGGCTTCCGCATTGTTTCGAGGGGAAATATGATGTCTGCAAACGGCGAAGCGCCGGATGCCTAGGAGCCGCAAATGAAACAACTGCTCGGAGTGTATTCCCCAGGCCGGCCGCACTGGGTCGGCGATGGATTTCCGGTGCGCACTTTGTTCAGCTATCGCAGTCACGGCAAGCAGCTCAGCCCATTTTTATTGCTGGATTACGCGGGGCCCGAGACCTTTCCGCCCGCGACATCGCCGCGGGGCGTCGGCGCGCATCCGCACCGCGGCTTCGAAACGGTGACCGTGGTGTATCAAGGCGAAGTGGCGCATCGAGACACAACAGGGCATGGCGGCACGATAGGGCCGGGCGATGTGCAATGGATGACTGCCGGCAGCGGCGTGCTGCATGAAGAGTTTCATGGCGAGCGTTTTTCCCGCGAAGGCGGCGAGCTGGAAATGATCCAGCTGTGGGTCAATTTGCCGGCGGCGAGCAAGATGGTGGAACCGGCGTATCAGGCGATTGCGGCTGCGGCAATTCCAGTCGTGCCGTTGCCGGGCCAGGCTGGCAGCCTGCGGGTGATTGCCGGGGAGCACGCCGGGGTCAAAGGGCCGGCCAATACTTTCTCGCCGTTGCATTTATGGGACGTTGCGCTAAACCCGGCCAGCCGCGTGGAGCTGGAGCTGCCAGATGGGTGGAACGGCGCGCTGGTGGTGAGGCAGGGCGAGGTGTCGGTGAATGGCGAGGCAAGCGCCGGCTATGGCCAGATGGTGGTGATCGGCGGCGAAGGGCGCGGATTGGCGATCTCAAGCGCCGCTGGCGGCCAGTTGTTGTTGCTGAGCGGTAAGCCGCTGGACGAGCCTATTGTCGGCGAGGGGCCTTTCGTCATGAGCGACAAGGAACAATTGGCGCAGGCCTTCGCCGATTTCGAGGCCGGCCATTTTGGCAGGATGGCGTAACACTCAGGGCGAGATTCGCCGCGCGCGGCCGGATGGCGGCATCGGCGCAAGCCTTTCAAGCATGACCGGCCGAGGGCCGGGTGATGACACACACGAAGGAGAATTCACATGACCAAGAACTATATCCGTCTCGACAAGCACAACGCCGCCGTGTTGCTGGTGGATCATCAAGCCGGCTTGTTGTCGCTGGTGCGGGACATCGCGCCGGACGCTTTCGTCAACAATGTGCTGGCGTTGGCCGATGCGGCCAAGTATTTCAAGCTGCCGACGATTCTGACCACCAGCTTCGAAAACGGCCCGAACGGTCCGCTGATGCCAGAGCTGAAGGCGCGCTTCCCCGATGCGCCCTACATCGCCCGTCCTGGCCAGATCAATGCCTGGGACAATGAGGAATTCGTCGCCGCGGTGAAGGCGACCGGCAAGAAGCAGCTGATCATCGCCGGCGTGGTGACCGAGGTGTGCGTGGCTTTCCCAGTGCTGTCCGCCATCGAGGCCGGCTACGAAGTGTTCGTGGTGACGGATGCCTCCGGCACCTTCAACGACCTGACCCGTCAGGCGGCCTGGGACCGCATGTCCGCCGCCGGCGCCCAATTGGTGAGCTGGTTCGGCGTGGCGGGCGAGCTGCATCGCGATTGGCGCAATGACATCACCGGCCTGGGGCAGCTGTTCGCCGCCCACATCCCGGACTACCGCAATCTGATGACCAGCTACGCCAGCCAGCAGAAATAAGCCGGGGAAGAGGGTTTGACAGACCAAGGGCGGCTGAGCCGCCCTTGGTCTTTCTCGATCAGGCTTTCTTCACGAATTCGGACTTCAGCCCCATCGCGCCGATGCCGTCGATTTTGCAGTCGATGTCGTGGTCGCCGTCCACCAGGCGGATATTCTTCACCTTGGTGCCCACCTTGACCACCAGCGAAGAGCCCTTGACCTTCAGGTCCTTGATCACGGTGACGCTGTCTCCGTCCTGCAGCACATTGCCGACGGCGTCGCGCACCACGCGCTGCTCTTCGGCCGACGCGTCCGCTTGCTCGTTCCATTCATGAGCGCATTCCGGGCATACGAACATCGCGCCGTCCTGATAGGTGTATTCCGATCCGCATTGGGGACAGGCGGGCAGTTGGCTCATGGTGATTCCTGACTGTGAAAGATGAAAAAACAAAGCTGCCGCTCCGGGAGGAACGGCAGCGGCATGCTTGCATGCGTAGACGATTATTGCGCGGCGGAGGCGGCGACGGCCGCCGGCTCCGAAGCGGCGGCCTTGCGCTCGCCGGCGGGAGCGGAGCTGTCGCCGCCGCTCATCAGATCGTCCAGGTTGAAGTTGTCCACCGGCTGGGTCGGGTCCGGCTGCCCAAGCTGTTTGGCGCGCAACTGCATGTAGAGATCGCGGGTGTAGCTGTAGCGGTCCACCGCGGCGGTGTCGAGCAGGCTTTCCGCGCCCAGGTACCTGGCGCGGGTGCTGATGCCGTAGACGCTGTAGAAGGCGATGGCCTCGTTGGTGTTGTGATAGACCAGCTTTTCCGGACCGGGACCGGCCAGGGAGGTGGCGAGGCCGGTGCTGTCGCGCACGGTGGACGGGCCGAAGAAGGGCAGCACGAAATAGCTGCTGCTTTTCCAGCCCCAGGCCGACATCACGTCGCCCAGCGAGGTCTTGTTGTTCTTCAGGCCGGCCGGGGTGGCCACGTCGATCAGGCCGAACAGGCCGAAGCCGGTGTTCATCGCCACGCGCATGAAGTCGTTGGCGGCTTTTTCCGGCTCGGCGCGCAGGATGTTGAAGGCGAAGCTGTAGACATCCTTCAGGTTGTCGAAGAAGTTGCCCACGCCAGTGCGGATCGGCGACGGCACGACGGTTTGGTAACCCTGCGCCACCGGCTTGATCACCCACTGGTCGGCCTTGTCATTGACCGTGAACATCGCGCGGTTGTACGGCTCGTACGGGTCGTAGGCGGTGGTCGGGTTGCTGGCGCAGCCGGCCAGAGCCAGCAGGGTGGCAGCGGCCAGGAGTTGGACGGGGCGCATGGTTAGTCTCCGGCGCGAAGCAAAGGTTCGAGATCGTACAAGCCGGCCAGCGTGGCGAGGCCGGCGGGCATGCCGGACAGCGTCAGCGCGTGGCCGGCGCCCTCGGCGGCGCGGCGAGCCGACAACAGCAGCGCCAGGGCGGCAGAATCGGCTGACGTTATGCCAGACAAGTCCAGCCGCAGCGGGCCTTGCGCGGCCAACTGGGTCAGCGGGCGGACCAGGCCGGCGCAGCTGGCCATGTCGACGCGGCCGGCCAGGCTGGCCGCGCCCGGAGCGGTGACGTTCAGCATCAGCCCTTGCCCTTGACCGCCGGCGCGGCGGGCGCCGGGCCGGCATTCTTGTCCTGCAGCAGCTTGATCAGGCCGTCCACGCCGTTCTTGCGGATTTCCTCGTTGAAGCTGTTGCGGTACACGGTGACGAGGCTGGCGCCTTCCACGCTGACGTTGTAGATCTTCCAGCCCTTGTCGCCCTTGTACATCACGTAGTCCACGGCCACCGGGTTGCCGTTGCCCGGCAGGGTGACGCTGGATTTGACGGTGACGTCCTTGCCGCCGGCGGCGGCCACCGGGTTGGGCTGCACGTTGACCTGGGCGGTCTTGAAGCGGGTCATGGTGGCGGAGTAGGTGCGCACCAGCAGGGTCTGGAACTGCTGGGTCAGCTCATTGCGCTGCTCAGGCGAAGCCTGGCGCCAGCCCAGGCCGACGGCGAGCGCCGTCATGCGCGGGAAGTCGAACAGCGGCACCGCCACGGTTTCAGCTTGCTGGCGGATCTGCCTGGTGTTCTTGCCGTTGTCCTGCTTCAGGATGTCCAGCACCTGGCGCGAGCCGTCCTTGATGATGTCCACCGGCGTGTCGGCGGCCAGCGCCTGGGCGGAAGACAGGCCGAACATCAGACAGAACAGAGTAAACAGTTTCTTCATTGCGACATTCCATTTTCACGAGTCAGGCGGCACGCGGTGCCGCGAGGAGGGTTGGCCCCGTTTGCGACGCTTATTTGCTTGCGTCTTTGCCGGCGAATCCGGTCATGAACTTGCCAATCAACTGCTCCAGCACCAGCGCCGAGGAGGTGATGGTGATGGTGCCGCCGGGCGCCAGATTGGTTTCCGAGCCGCCTTGCTGCAGGCCGATGTATTGCTCGCCCAAGAGGCCGGAGGTCAGGATCGAGGCGCTGACGTCGTCGCTGAGCTGGTAGGTCTTGTCGATGTTCAGAGCGACGCGGGCGCGGTAGGTCTTCGGGTCCAGACGGATGTCCGACACGCGGCCCACCAGCACGCCGGCTTCCTTGACCGGCGCCTTCACTTTCAGGCCGCCGACGTTGTCGAAGTCGGCGTACACGACATAGGTTTGCGACGCGCTTTGAGGCGTCAGATTGGCCACCTTCAGCGACAGGAAGACGACGGCGGCGATGCCCAGGGCGACAAAGATGCCGACCCACAAATCAATGGTAGAGCGTTTCATTCGGTTTTTTCCTAGAACATGAAGGCGGTCAGCACGAAGTCCAGCGCCAGGATCACCAGCGCCGAGGTGACCACGGTGCGGGTGGTGGCGGCCGACACGCCGGCGGCGGTCGGGGTGGCGTCGTAGCCTTCGAACACGGCGATCAGCGTGACGGCGATGCCGAACGCCAGGCTCTTGATGATGCCGTTGACCACGTCGTAGTGCAGATCCACATTGCCCTGCATTTGCGACCAGAACGTCCCGGCGTCCAGGCCTATCATCACCACGCCCACCAGATAGCCGCCGAAAATGCCCACCACGTTGAACAGCGCGGCCAGGATGGGCATGGAAATCACGCCGGCCCAGAAGCGCGGCGCGATCACGCGGGCCATCGGATTGACCGCCATCACGCTCATCGCGTCCAGCTGCTCGGTGGTCTTCATCAGGCCGATCTCGGCGGTCATCGCGCTGCCGGCGCGGCTGGCGAACAGCAGGGCGGCCAGCACCGGGCCCAGTTCGCGCAGCAGCGCCAGCGCCACCATCGCGCCCAGCGCGTCGGCGGAGCCGAACTTGGCCAGCGTGGTATAGCCCTGCAGGCCCAGCACCATGCCGACGAACAAGCCTGACACCACGATGATGATCAGCGACATCACGCCGGCGAAGTAGATCTCGCGTATCGTCATCTGCAGCCGCAGCAGGCTCTGGCCGCTGTTGAGCAGGATGGCGGCCAGGAAGCGGACGGCGAAACCCAGCCGCCAGACGGCGTTGATGGTGGCGTGGCCCAGGCGACGCAGCGGCGAGGTCAGGAAATCAAGCATGCTCGCCTCCTTGCAGACCGAAATCCGCGGCCAGCGTGCTGGCCGCGGGGAAGTTGTAGTGCACCGGGCCGTCGGCCTCGCCGTTGATGAACTGGCGCACCCACGGCGAATCCGAACTGCGGACCTCGTCCGGCGTGCCCTGGGCGATGATCTGGCCGTTCGCGACGAACAGCACGTGATCGACGATGGCCAGCGACTGGTGAACGTCGTGCGTCACCATCACCGAGGTGGTGCCGAGCGCGTCGTTCAGCTTCTTGATCAACAGCGCGATCACCCCCAGCGAGATCGGGTCCAGGCCGGTGAACGGTTCGTCGTACAGCATCAACTGCGGATCGAGCGCGATGGCGCGCGCCAGCGCCACCCGGCGCGCCATGCCGCCGGACAGCTCGGCCGGCATCAGCTTCTGGGTGCCGCGCAGGCCCACCGCCTCCAGTTTCATGGTGACGAGGTCCCGGATCATGCTTTCCGGCAGCCTGGTGTGCTCGCGCAGCGGAAAGGCGACGTTGTCGGCGACCGACAGGTCGGTGAATAGCGCGCCGAACTGGAACAGCATGCCCATGCGGCGGCGGTGCTGGTACAGCTCGGACTGGCTCATCCGCGCGATGTCGCGGCCGTCCACCAGCACTTCGCCCGATTGCGGACGAATCTGGCCGGATATCAGCCGCAGCAGCGTGGTCTTGCCGCTGCCGCTGCCGCCCATGATGGCGACCAGCTTGCCTCGCGGCACGCTGAGAGTCAGATGCTTCAGGATGGGCCGGTCGCCGTAGGCGAAGCTGACGTTCCTGAATTCGATGAAATGGTCTGTGGACACGAAAATTCCAAACAGCTTGAAAGTGGGGCCCATCATCAGACCCCGCGAAGACGGCTAAATTCAACCGAGTTCGCCCCATGCGGCAGAGCGGGACCGCGCGGCGGGCGAGGAGATGCCGCTACTCTTGGGATGGCGGGCAGGGCCGGCCGGGATTTGCGGTAGCGTACTATCCGGTCTCGAATAGAGGGATTTTATAGCGTTGGCGAGTTTGCGCCAAATATCGCCATGTTACGGCGTGCAAAAGCGAGGCTTTTTAAATCTATCGTCATGAAAATGAGGATGGTGTGTTGCCATAATGGCACACCGGCCGCGGTTGCGGGGCCGCGCGGCCGGCGTGGGCGGAGGCGTTACACGCCGCGCAGCAACTCGTTGATGCTGGTCTTGCCGCGAGTTTGCGCGTCCACTTTCTTGACGATCACCGCGCAGTACAGGCTGTGGCTGCCGTCCTTGGACGGCAGGTTGCCGGATACCACCACCGAGCCCGGCGGCACGCGGCCATACATCACCTCGCCGGTTTCGCGGTCGTAGATCTTGGTGGATTGGCCGATGTAGACGCCCATCGAGATCACCGAGCCTTCGCCGACGATCACGCCCTCGACGATTTCCGAGCGCGCGCCGATGAAGCAGTTGTCCTCGATGATGGTCGGGTTGGCCTGCAGCGGCTCCAGCACGCCGCCGATGCCGACGCCGCCGGACAGGTGCACGTTCTTGCCGATCTGGGCGCAGGAGCCGACGGTGGCCCAGGTGTCCACCATGGCGCCTTCGTCGACATAGGCGCCGATGTTGACGTAGGACGGCATCAGCACGGTGTTCTTGGCGATGAAGCTGCCCTTGCGCGCCACCGCGCCCGGCACCACGCGGAAGCCGGCTTCCTGGAAGCGGGCCTGGCTCCAGTCGGAGAACTTGGTGTCCACCTTGTCGAAATAGCGGTTGACGCCGTCGTCCTGCACCGCGTTGTCGCGGATGCGGAAGGACAGCAGCACCGCCTTCTTCACCCACTGGTTGACCACCCAGTCGCCGCCTTGCTTCTCGGCGACGCGCAGGCGGCCGTTGTCCAGCTCGGCGATGACTTGCTCGATGGCCGCCTTCAGTTCCGGCGACACGGTGGCGGGGGTGATTTCGGCGCGGTTCTCGAACGCCTGTTCGATCAGGCTCTGGATCGGATGCATCTGGTTCAGTCCTTTGGCAATGTGAATCGAAGTCGTCATCTGTAATTCTGGGTCCTGTGGCGGGGCGTCACGCCGGCATCGCGGCGCGCTGCGTCTGGGTGAATTCTACAATCCTTTGCGCGGCGGCTACGCATTCCTCTTGTCCCGCCACCAGCGCGATGCGGATATAGCCGCGGCCGGGGTTGGCGCCGCGGGCGTCGCGGGCGAGGAAGCTGCCCGGCAGCACCGTCACGTGCTGCCGCTCGAACAGCGCGCGGGCGAAGGCGACATCGTCGCCGCCGGGCACTTTGGCCCACAGGTAGAAGCCGGCGTCCGGCATGCCCACCTCCAGCACCGGCCGCAGCAGCGGCAAGACGGCGGCGAACTTGGCGGCGTAGGCCGCGCGGTTGGACTCGACGTGGGCCTCGTCGTTCCAGGCGGCGATGCTCGCCGCCTGCACCGTCAGGCTCATCGCGCTGCCGTGGTAGGTGCGGTAGAGCAGGAATTTCTCCAGGATGGAGGCGTCGCCGGCGACGAAGCCGGAGCGCATGCCGGGCACGTTGGAGCGCTTGGACAGGCTGGTCAGCATCACCAGCCGCTCCAGGCCGCGGCCCAGCAGACGCGCCGCGGACAGCCCGCCCAGCGGCGCTTCGTCGAAATAGATTTCGGAATAGCACTCGTCGCTGGCGATGACGAATCCGTAGCGGTCCGACAGCGCGAACAGCCTTTCCCAATCCGCGAGGCCCATCACCGCGCCGGTGGGGTTGCCGGGGCTGCACACGATGAGCAGCTGGGTTCGCGCCCAGACCTCGTCCGGCACGCTGTCCCAGTCCGGCTGGAAGCGCCGGGACGCCTCGCAGTTCAGGTAGTACGGTTCCGCGCCGGCCAGCAGTGCCGCGCCCTCGTAAATCTGGTAAAAAGGATTGGGAGAGACCACCACCGGCTTGCGCTCGCCGCTGGCGTCCACCAGGCATTGCGTCAGCGAAAACAGCGCTTCGCGGCTGCCGTTGACCGGCAGCACCTCGCGCGCCGGGTCCAACGCCACGCCGTAGCGGCGTTCCCCCCAGCCGGCGCAGGCCTGCCGCAGCGCCGGCGCGCCTTGCGTCGCCGGGTAGCCGGACAGGCCGGAGAGGTTGGCGCACAGCGCATCCTTCACCAATTGCGGCGCCGGATGCTTGGGCTCGCCCATCGCCAGGCTGATGTGCGGCAGCTCGTCCGGCGGCAGGCAGCCCGCCAGCAGCGCGGCCAGGCGCTGGAACGGGTAGGGGTGCAATTGGTCCAGGCGGGGATTCAACGCGGTTCTCCATCAAAAATCGGCACAGGCAATCGATCATCTTAAGAACAGCCATGACACCTGTAAAACAAAAATTTCTCGCCACCAGCGGCATCCTCACCACGGCGCTGGTGTGGGGACTGATGTGGTATCCGTTCCGCAGCCTCAACGCTCAGGGCGTCAGCGTGCCCATGGCCTCGCTGGCGATTTACCTGATCACCATTGCCGCGGGCCTGGCGTTGTTTTTCAATCTGTATCGCCGCCAGTTCCGTTTCGAGCCGGTGTTGGTCTTGCTGACCCTGCTGTTCGGCTGGTGCAATTTCAGTTACACGATGGCAGTGGCAGAAGGGCAGGTGATGCGGGTGCTGTTGTTGTTCTACCTGTCGCCGCTGTGGACCGCGCTATTGTCGCGGTTGCTGTTGCACGAGCGGCTGACCCGCAGCGGCTGGGGCGTGGTGGGCTTGTCGCTGCTGGGCTGCGGCGTGTTCATCTATCGGCCGGAGCTGTTGTCGGGCGGTTTGCCGCTGACCCATGGCTATGAGTGGCTGGCGCTGACGGGCGGCATGGCCTTCGCGCTGGGGAATGTGGTCAGCCGCAAGGCGCAGGGCATACCGGTGCCGGTGAAGTCGGCGACGGTATGGTTCGGCGTGGCGCTGATCGGGGCGGTCAGCCTGCTGAGGAGCGGCGATCTGCACAGGATGCTGGAGATCCCCGCCGAAAGCTGGCTGCTGCTGTGCATTTTGGGGGTGGTGCTGCTGTGCACCAGCGTGATTTCGCAGAATGGGGTGTCCATCCTGCCGGCCAGCCAAGCGATGACCTTGATGCTGATGGAGCTGGTGTTCGCCGCGGTGTCCGCCTACCTGCTGGCCGGCGAGCGGATGTCGGCGCAGGAGTGGCTGGGCGGCGCGCTGATCGCCGGCGCCAGCCTGCTGTCGGGAAAGATGACCCATCCGGTTCCGCGCCATCGCGCCTCGCCGCCTGCCGGCGCATGACATGAATACAGGAGACAGGATGCAGATCCGACCGATGACGCCGGGCGACTTCGCCGCGTTCTGGCCGATTTTCCGCGATATCGCCGCCGCGCGCGAAACCTACGCCTTCGATCCGGACATGGGCCAGGAGGACGCGCGCGCGCTGTGGTTCGAGGCGCCGCTGGAAAGCTGGCTGGCCGAAGAGGATGGCGCCATCCTCGGCAGCTATTTCCTCAAAGCCAACGCTGCCGGGCCTGGCGGCCATGTCGGCAATTGCGGCTACATGGTGGCGCCGGCGGCGCGCGGCAAGGGCGTGGCGCGGGCGATGTGCGAGCATTCGCAGCGCCGGGCGAGGGCGCGCGGCTTTCTGGCGCTGCAGTTCAATAGCGTGGTGGCCACCAATGAGGCGGCGGTGGCGCTGTGGCAGAAGCTGGGTTTCGACATTGTCGGCCGGCTGCCGCGCGCATATCGCCACGCCGCGCATGGGCTGGTGGACTGCCTGGTGATGTACAAATGGCTGGAGGACGAGCCGCGGCTGGCGATGCCGGAGCCGGTGAGGCTGATAGGGCGCAAGAACATAGAAGCGACGGTATCGCGGCGGCGCAAGCGGGAGTGACGGCGAAACCGCCCCGCGGCGGCAGCCGGCGGGGCGGAGGACTGCGGTTTACAGGCTGCTCAGATACTGTTGCAGCGCCTTGATGTTGTTTTCGTAAGCGGCCGGGGTGCCCAGCTCGACGCCGCCGCTGCGCACGTAGTAGGCGAACGGCACGCCGCGGGTGTCGAAGAAGGGCAGGAAGTCGTCCGGCTGCAGCGTGCTGCCGTTCAGGCCGATCGCCCAGTTTTGCGACTTGTAGTGGTTCAGCTGGGTGATCACGCCGTGCACGGCCAGGCCTTCGGAGCTGCGGATCAGCGCGACGTAGTGGTTCAGGGTGTCGATGTTGATCTGGTAGGCGGACGGCTCGCCGACGCTGACGCCTTGCGAGCGCACGTAGTAGGCGAAGGGCAGGCGGCGTTCGGTGAAGAAAGCCAGAAATCCGTCCGGCGCCAGGTTGTCGCCGTTCAGGCCGATCGCCCAGTTTTTGGACTGATAGTCCTTCAGTTGGCTGATGATGCTGTTGCTGGCTTCGATTTCCTTCTTGGCCGGTACATTGACTGCGGTGATCTGGCTCATGACAGCGCTCCTGAGATTGATGGTTGACAGGAAAAGCGGACTGCGTAGGTATCCGAATCGATAGTCTTCATGCATGCCATCCAGCGGGCGGGTCGAAAACGGCGATCAGGCGAAGCGAGAGTAACGCGAGGGGCGCAGGGAAGGAACTGACTGTTTTATCAGCAGTTTTGTGGAATATATGTGCTATAAAGATCAGGCAATTGAAATCCTGTTTCAATTGCTTTGCATTTTTTAGTATATGTCACGATTGGTTGCGCGCAGGTCTTTTCGCCCGCGGGATTGGGCCAGGAGCCGCTGGCGACAGCCGGAGACGCGCCTGAGGCAAAGCGGGCCGGCCCAGGCGGCATCCGCGGTTATCAGTAATGCGGCGGAATGTCGTCGCGCGGCGACGCGCCGGGGCCGTCGTCAGGCTGGGCGTTGCGGAACTGCTGATACAGCAGGCGGATCTGCTGCTGCAACAGGTCGATTTCTTTCTGCTGGCGGGCGACGGTGGCGTTGAGCGCGTCCAGAAGCTCGTCCTGGAAGGCGAGGCGCACTTCCAGCGCCTCCATGCGGTTATCGGTATTGGCGTCCATGTCCGCCATTCTACAACACCATCGCCGCGATCCAACCCGCCGCCAGCAGCGGCAGATTGTAGTGCAGGAAGGTGGGCAGAACGGTGTCGCGGATGTGGTCGTGCTGGCCGTCGGCGTTCAGGCCGGAGCTGGGACCCAGCGTGGAGTCGGATGCCGGCGAACCAGCGTCGCCCAGCGCGCCGGCGGTGCCGATGAGGGCGACGGTGGCGAGCGGCGAAAAGCCCAGGTGCAGGCACAACGGCACGTAGATGGCGGCGAGGATGGGCACGGTGGAGAACGAGGAGCCGATGCCCAGCGTGACCACCAGGCCCACCGCCAGCATCACGAAGGCGGCCAGGCCGCGGTTGTCGTCGAACAGGCCGGCGCTGGCGCTGACCAGCGAGCCCACTTCACCGGTGGCCTTCAGCACCTCGGCGAAGCCCTGGGCGGTGATCATGGTGAAGCCTATCATCGCCATCATCTTCATGCCTTCGTTGAACAGTCCGTCGGCATCCTTCCATTTCACCACCCCGGTGGCCAGGAACAGCAAGAAGCCGGCCAGCGCGCCCATGATCATGGAGTCGGTGTACAGCTGCACCGAGAAGGCGGCGGCGATGGCGGCGAAAGCGGTGGCCAGCGACTTGCGGCTGACGCGGGCATGGGTGCGCTCGGCGTTTTCGATCTTGCCCAATGAGTATTGGCGTGGCTTGCGATAGCTGACCAGCACCGACCAGACCAGGCCGGCCACCATGCCCAGCGCCGGGATGGCCATCGCGTGCATCACGTTGATGCCCTCCACGCTCATGCCGGCCTTGGCGATGTTGCCCAGCAGGATCTGCTTGAGGAAGATGTCGCCGAAGCCCACCGGAAACACCATGTAAGGCGTCACCAGGCCGAAGGTGATCACGCAGGCGATCAGCCGGCGGTCCAGGTGCAGCCGAGCCATCGCGTACAGCAGCGGCGGGACCAGCAGCGGGATGAAGGCGATATGTATCGGCACCAGATTCTGGCTGGCGACGCTGACCGCGCCCAGCAGCAGGATCAGCGCCCATTTCAGCTTGCCCTTGCCGTCGCTGTGTTCCAGGCGTTTGACGGCCAGATCGGCCATCGCGTGCGGCAGACCGGATTTGGCGATGGCGAGGGCGAAGGCGCCCAAGAGCGCGTAGGACAGCGCCACGGACGCGCCGCCGGTGATGCCGTTGTTGAAGGCGGCGAGGGTGGCTGACAGCGGCAGGCCGCCGGCCAGGCCGCCGATCAGGGCGCCCAGCAGCAGGCTGATGACAACGTGGGTGCGCAACAGCGCCAGGGTGAGCATGACGCCCACGGCTAGGACAACGGCATTCATTTGTATAGACAAATCAGTGACTTATGCGCGTCTGCGCGGGCCGGGCAGGCTAATGGATTTGCCAGCGCTTGTCCAGCATTCGGACTGGACTGGCTCTATATATCAAAAAAATATTGAATTAAAATTTATTATTTCTTTGAGATATTATTGGCGCGTCTTACAGTCAAGGCATCACTCGAATCCGCGCTAGGCGAGGGGGCATGATGGAAGCGCTGCTGGTGGGAGCCGATAGCTTGGGCAATATCCCGGAGGTGCTGCGATGCTATGGCATCCGCGTCGCCCGCCACGTCTGCGGCCGCAATGTCGCCCACCAGCGCAGGGCGGCGCTGCCGGGACGGCCGGACGTATTGATCCTGCTCACCGATTTTCTCGGCCACAATGTGATGCGGCATTATCGCGACCGGGCCGCCGCGCAGGGCATTCCGGTGCTGGCTTGCCGCCGCTCCGCCACGGCGGTGGCGCAGCGTCTGCGCCACCATGGCTGGAGGCCGCTGCCATGATCTTCTCCGGCAATGAAAACTGGCTGGCCTGGCTGCTGGGCCGAACCCCGCAGCAGGCGCCGCCCAAGGTGGAGTGGCGGCGCGCGCAGCCCGCCGCGCCCGCCAAGCGCTGAGCCGCGGCCTTCGCGGACGGCGGCCGCGTCCGGATCCCCTGCTTCGCCGGCGCGCTGGCCTGTGCCGCGCCGTTCTGCGAAACTGACGCCCGCCGTTTGCGTCCAAGCCGTTTGTCCGCGGCCGCGGCCGCTTCCATCGTCAGCCAACAGGGATCCGCTTGATGTCAGTTTTTTCCGTTGAATTCAAAGTGCGCGACTACGAGTGCGACATGCAGGGCATCGTCAACAACGGCGTTTACTTCAATTATCTGGAACACGCCCGCCACGAGTTTCTGCTGGCCAAGGGCATCGACTTCGCCGAGCTGGCGCGGGACAAGATCAACCTGGTCGTGGTGCGTTCCGAGATGGACTACAAGGCCTCGCTGACCAGCGGCGACCAGTTCGCCGTCACCGTGGCTTTCGAGCCGGTGTCGCGGGTGCGCTTCGGCTTCCGCCAGCAGGTGGTGCGCGCGTCCGACGGCAAGGTGGTGCTGGAAGGACTGGTGATCGGCACCGCGATCAACGAGCGCGGCCGCCCGGCGATTCCGGAGGGTTTTGCCGAACGCTTGCTGGCCTGAGCCGTCGCCAGCGCCCGCCCGTGTGTCGAAAGGGGAGCGGCGCCGCGCCGCGATTTGCGCTTGGCCGGCGGTTAGCAGGGGGCGGGAGACGCTTCAATCTCCGAGACGACCGTTCGGGCAAGCGCCTGCAAGTGCGCCCGGTCTTCTTCGGCCAATTGCCTGGGACGCTTGCTGATGATGCAGAGCGTGCCGATGCAGTATCCAGAGGACAAAATCAGCGGCGCGCCCACGTAGAAACGAATGCCGGGGTCCCCGATGACCAAGGGGTTGTCGGCAAAACGTTCATCTGTTTGCGCGTTGGGAACCTCCATCACCTCGGTATCCAGGATCGCATGCCCGCAAAAGCTGATTTCTCTCGGCGTTTCGCTCACGTTCAAGCCGCTGCGGGACTTGAACCACTGCCGATCGCGGTCTACCAGGCTGATCAAAGCGATATCGACATCGAAACGCGAGCGGCAATACGTCGTCAGGATGTCGAATCTATCTTCCGGCGGAGTATCGAGAATCAAAAGCTCTTGCAACGCCTGAACGCGTTCAGCTTCATTGCTGGGCAGCGGGGGAGGCCGCATACGGATTCTCCTGCGTGCGATACATGAGTCAAAGGCAAGCGGCTGCGCCTTGCTTGAGGCGGGCGCGGCTCGGGTTTCGCGCTGCGGCTCGGCGGGCCAAGTATAGGACAATCCAATAAGCAGGGCATTCGCTTGCATCGAATGCGGGTTTATTCAATCAGCGCCTCTGTCCGGATATTCCATTGTTCGCGCAAAAAGGCCAGCCCGGCCGGGGTGACGCGCAGCGCGCGGCTGTCCAGCCGCCGTTCCACCCAGTTCCGCGCCAGAAACTCCCGGCACAGCGCCGCGCCGTAGCCGCCGGCCAGGTGGGGCCGCCGCTCGCTCCAGTCCAGGCAGGCGCGCGCCTGCGGGCGGCGGCCGCCTTGCGGTTCCACGATATTCAGCGTCGCGGCGAACCAGTCGCGGCCGCGGGCCGTCATCTCGAACTGTCTTTCCTCGTTCAGCAGCAGCAAGTTGCCCGCCTGCATCGCATCGGCGATGGCGATGCCCAGCCGACCGGCCAAGTGGTCATAGCAGGTGCGCGCCAGCCGCAATGGCGGCGAGACCGGGCTGGCCGCGCGCGGCCGCTCCAGGTCATGGCCGTGGGCGGCGGCGCTCAGCGCCTCCAGGGCCTGGGCGATGGCGGCGTTGGCCAACAGGTAGTAGCGGTGGCGGCCGTGCTGCTCCACTTTGAGCGCGCCGCCTTGCAGCAGCTTGGCCAGGTGATTGCTGGCGGCCTGGGCGCTGAGGCCGGCGTGGCGCGCCAGCTCGCTGGCGGGGTAGCTGCCGCCGTCCAGCAGCATGAGCAGCATGCGGGCGCGGCCGGGATCGGCCAGCAGGCTGGCCAGGCGGCTGATGTCGGGCAAGTCGGCATTGTGGATCATGGTTCACTCCAGCGTGAAACATCGTGGCGGATGGCTGGCTACGATAGCGGCATCGAAAGCGCTAGCCAAGGAGTTTCGCCATGCAGGTCTTGTTGGATTATCTGCAAAACCATTTTTTGAGCGAGCCGCAGCTGTTGCATCGCTGCGGCCTGTCACGGGAGCGGTTGACGCGGCTGCAGCGCGAGGGCCGCGCGCCGCAGCCGTCCTACGCATTGCGCTGCTCGGGCGTAGTGACGTCGTATTGCGGCGAGCGCTCGCTGGACGGCGCATTGGCCTGGTATCCGCTGGCGATGGCCGAATGGCTGGTCGAGGCGGATCAAGCCGACGCCGCCGCGCTGCGCGCGCGCTTCGAACGGCGTTATCGGGCGGAGTGGGCGCGCCTGGCGGCGCAAGGGCTGGCCGATGCGGCGGAGGCGAATCTGGATGAAGAGTGGACGCACTTCCTGGCCGGCACCTACGGCGTGTGCACCCGCCATGCCCGGGTGGAGGAGATCGCCGCCAAGGGCGCGGCCGTCGCCGTGATCGACCGGCTGACCGCTCGCCAGACACGCGCGGCCTTGCCGGCGGGCGAGCTAGCCCTGTTGCACCGCGCGGTGGCGCTGCTGGATGAAGCGGCCGCGCCGTTCGCGCCGCATGAGCGGGCCGCCAGCTCGCGCGAGCGCTGCGTCAATCAGGTGCGGCGGCAATACCTGGGAGACGCGGCATGAGCGCCTGGCCGGAGCACGCGCTGGCCGCCGCCAGCCACCGCGATCCTTATCCTTATTATTTGGAACTGGCGCGCCAGGGCTGGGCGCGCGACCAGCGCCTGGGCCTATGGCTGGCCGCTTCGCATGCGGCGGCGTCGGCCGTGCTGGCCTGTCCCGCCTGCCGCGTCCGTCCGCTGGATGAGCCGGCGCCGGCGGCCTTGGCCGGATTGGCGCTGGGGGAAACGTTTGGACGCTGGCTGCGCATGAGCGAAGCTCCCATCCATGCGCCGCTGCGCGCGGCGGTGGCGGCTAGTTTGGCCGCGCAGGAGGATGAGAGGGCGCAGCGCCGGGCGCGGGACTTGGCGCGGGGCTTTCTGGCAGGCGCGGCGCCGGATGGCGCGCGGCTGGACGCGTTGGTCGATTTCCTGCCGGCGGCCACCTTGGCCTCGCTGCTGGGCTGGCCGGAGCGGAGTTTGCTGGGCTTGTCCGGGCAGGTCGCGGCATGGTGCCGCGCCGTGGCTGCCGATGCCGGCGCGGTGGAACGAGAGGCGGGCGAAGCGGCCTGCCTGGCGCTCCATGCGGAGCTGGCCGCGCTGGAGGACGCCGGCTGGCTGGCGCGCTGGCGACAGGAATTTGGCGAGTTGGGCGAGGATGCGCTGCGCGCCAACTTGCTGGGCGCGCTGTTCCAGAGCCGCGACGCCGGAGCCGGCCTGCTGGCCGCCGGCATCGCCTGGCGCTGCGAAGGGCCATGGGATTGGCGCGAAGCCGGGGAATGGCGCCGCCGCCTGCGGGCCGACCCGGTGTTGCACCATACGCGGCGTTTCGTCGCCGAGGACGCGACGCTGGCGGGCCAGCCGCTGAAGGCCGGCGATCAAGTGCTGGTGTTGCTGGCCGCGGCGGCGCGGGACCCGGCAGGTCCCGGCGAGTCTATGGATTTCGGCCGCGGCCGCCATGGCTGCCCCGGCGAGCGGCTGGCCCTGGCCATCGCCCGCGGCGCGTTGGCGGCGCTGGAGGAGATCGGTCCGGATTGGCGCGCGCTGGGCGGCGGGATGGTTTTCCGTGGTCCGCCCAATGTGAGAATGCGCCGCTTCGGCGCGGGAGACGGCAGATGATCGCGGTGATATTCGAGGTGACGCTGGCCGAAGGCGGCCGCGACGGCTATCTGGCCTGGGCGGCGCGGCTGGCGGAGCATTTGCGGTCGATGGACGGTTTTGTCTCCATCGAGCGCTACCAGAGCCTGAGCCAGCCGGACAAGCTATTGTCTTTGTCGTTCTGGCGCGACGAAGCCGCATTGGCCGCCTGGCGCAATCTGGCAACCCACCGGGAGGCGCAGGCGGCGGGGCGAGGCGGCCTGTTCGCCGGCTACCGGCTGCGGGTGGCGGCGGTGCTGCGCGATTACGGCCTGGACGAGCGGGAGGCGGCGCCGGCGGACAGCCGGGCGGCGCACTCAGCCTGAGGCCAGCGCCTTGATCACGTAGAGGTCGAAGCGGGTGGACTTGCCGTCCAGCACCGCCGACGGCTTGACGCCGGCGATGGGCGCGCCCAGCCGCGGCCGCTTCACCACCACGCGCACCTTGGCGGCGGCGATGGCGGCGGCCAGCAATTCCGCGCTGTCCATATCCTCGCCTATCACATGTTGGAACGCCTGCATGTCTTTCTTGGCGGCGGCGGCTTTCTTGTCGGTGTCCGGGAACATCGGATCGACGAACACCACGTCCGGCCGCTGCGCCTCGGGCAGGCCCGCCAGCCAATCGCGCGAATTGGCATGCGCCAGCGTCATCCGCTCGGCGATGTCGCGGGTGGTCTCGTCGCGCAATGCGCGCTCCAGCGCGTCGGCCAGCAAGGCCGCCGCCACCGGCGAACGCTCCACCATGGTCACCCGGCAGCCCAGGGTGGCCAGCACGAAGCTGTCGCGGCCCAGGCCGGCGGTGGCGTCCACCACATAGGGCAGTTCCTTCGCGCCCTTCAATCCCACCGCCTTGGCTACCGGCTGGCCGCGGCCGCCGCCCTGCTCGCGGCGGTGGCGCGCCGCGCCCTCGACGAACTCCGCGTACACCGCGCCGTGTTTGCCGGTCGTCAGCAGTTCCAGCCGCTCGCCGTTCAGCTCCAGCCAATAACCGTCCGTCGGGCGTTGTTTCACCAGCGGCAGCGTGAAACGCTCGCAAAGGCGCAAGGCAGTATCTAGACGGGCGGGTTCGGCGCAGTAAAGCGGGGTAGCGGTCATCGGCAATCCTTGAAAACTGCCGCGAACGATACGGGATGCGCGCATGCGCCGCAAGCGGATGTGGCATGGTCCAAGGCGTGGACTAAGTAGATTTATCTAAAAGACATTTACCCATACGACATTTTTTTATGCTTGCAACTAGTCTATTTCTGTAGCTGGGGCCTTTTATTTTAAACGTGCCGGTGGCAGCCGGGCGCAGCGGGAGCGGTATCATGGCATGGTGGAAATCGTCGGGCCGGGAACCGGCCAAACAGGCTGCTCGGCCAGCCAGCCGTTTGCTTCTTCAGGCGCTGGAGCCGCGGATGATGTTCGACGGCGCGGTGGCGGCCTCGGTGGGCGAGGCGGCGCATCACGTTGAGCCGGCGCATGACGCGCAGCATGCCGACATCCAGCAGCGGCACGGCGAAACGGCGGCAGCCTTGGCCGCCACCGCGCAGCAGCGCGACGCGGCCGGGGAGCGCGGCGGCAAGGCGGATGGCCCGCAGGTGGTGTTCGTCGAATCCAACGTGGTGAATTTGAAGAGCCTGCTCGCGCAATTGCCGGCCAACTACCAAGTGGTGGTGCTGGACAGCAGCAAGGACGGTTTGGCGCAGATCGCGGAGTGGGCGCAAAGCCATCATGGCTACAGCGCCATCCACATCATTTCGCACGGCCAGGAAAACGATCTGCAGCTGGGCGCCACCGAGTTGACCACCGCCAATGTCGCCAGCCATCAAGCCGAGCTGGCCGCCATCGGCCAGGCCTTGCGCCCCGGCGGCGATATCCTGCTGTATGGCTGCGACGTGGCCGAAGGCAGCGACGGCGCGGCGCTGGTCAACGCGATCGCCAGGGAAAGCGGCCGGGTGACAGCCGCCTCCACCAACGCCACCGGCGATGCCAGCCTGGGCGGCGACTGGACGCTGGAGTATTCGACCGACCGGCTTCACGTGGCCACGTTGAATTTGGTCGACTATCACGGCCTGTTGACCCAGCCGACTTCCGGAACGACCACCTTCGACAACCTGGACGGCGCAGTCTACAACCCGTCTGGCAGCACGGACACCGCAACCAACCTGAACGGCTGGAATTTCGTCATGCAGCTGGGCCAGACCAATAACGGCAACCAGTCCATCATTGTCGAGAAACCCAGCACCGCGGAAACGGTGGACGGCTATTCCGACGGCACCATTCCCATCACCTATCTGAGCGTCAAACCCAACGACGGCAGTCTGTTCACCCTCAACTCCATCGGCGTGGTGCTGAATGGCTACGATTCCGGCACCACTGGCGGCAGCGTCCAGCTGGTCGGCTATCTGAACGGCTCCGCGGTGTCCGGCGCGACCTTGACCCAATCGGTGGGCGATGTGTTGCAGGGCGGGGGGACGCTGGTGACTTTCACCGTTTCCGGCAACAGCGCCTTTCAGGGCATCGATTCCTTCCGGCTGCTGGCGGCATCGGGCCACAACATCACCGGCATGATCGGGGTGGGCAGCATCAACGCCGTCAACTTCCACTTCCCCGGGCCGACCCTGACCGCCAGCGGCGGCAGCAGCGCCTACAGCTCCGGCACCGGCGCGGCTGTGACGGTGGACGGCAGCATGTCGCTGAGCGATACCGCGGCCTCGACCCAGACCAGCGCCACGGTGTCGATCACCGGCAACTTCCACAGCGCCGAGGACACGCTGGCCTTCACCAACGACGGCAGCACCATGGGGAATATCAGCGGCAGCTACAACAGCGGTACCGGGGTGCTGACGCTGACCTCCAGCGGCTCCACCGCCACCAACGCGCAATGGCAGGCAGCCTTGCGCGCGGTGACCTATCAGGACAGCTCGCTATCCCCCAATACCAGCACCCGCACCATCAGTTTCGCCATCACCGACGCCAGCAGCAACACCAGTTCCACGGTGACCAAGACCGTCACCGTGGCGGCGGACAGCGCGCCGGTGATCAGCAACCTGAACGGCGACAGCAACACCTATTACGCCGGCGGCAGCGCTGCGAGCCTGGATACCGGCACCGCGGCCACGGTCAGCGACAGCGACACCACCAGCTTCAACGGCGGCAACGTGACCGCCCACTTCTCCGCCAACGGCCAGAGCGGCGAAGACGTGCTGGGCATCAGCACCGCCGGCACGGTGACGCTGTCCAGCGGCACCAGCGTGGGCAGCACGGTATCGGTAGGCGGCGTGGCCATCGGCACCATCGCCACCAATGGCGACGGCGTCAGCGGCCATGATTTGATCGTCACCCTGAACAGCAACGCCACCGCCTCGCGCGTGGGCACGCTGTTGACTGCGCTGACGTACCGCGACAGCGCCTCCGGCATTCCCAATACTTCCACCCGCACCATACAGGTGACGGTCAACGACGGTCGCGACGGCACTAGCAGCGCCTCCAGCGTGACCATGGCGGTCAGCGCCGCGCCGGTGCTGGCGGATGGCGGCGGCAGCGCGGCGTTCACGGCCGGCGACAACGCCACCTCCACGCCGGTGGCGGTGGACAGCGCGATCACCGTCGCGGACAACGCCAGCTCCACGCTGGCCAGCGGCACGGTGTCCATCACCGGCAATTTCCACAGCAGCGAGGATGTGCTGGCCTTCACCAACGACGGCAGCACCATGGGCAATATCAGCGGCAGCTACAACAGCGGCACCGGGGTGCTGACGCTGACCTCGGCCGGCGGCACCGCCACGCTGGCGCAATGGCAGGCGGCGTTGCGGGCGGTGACCTACACCGACAGCGCGGTGACGCCGAACACGGCGACGCGCACTGTCAGCTTCCAGGTAGCGGACGGCAGCAGCAATAGTAGCGCGGTTCTGACGCGGACGGTGACGGTAGCGGCGACGGACCAAACGCCGCTGACGACGGCGAGCGGCGGCAGCGCGGCGTTCGCAGCCGGCGACAACGCCACCTCCACGCCGGTGGCGGTGGACAACGGCATCACGGTATCGGATCTGGACAACGCCACGCTGGCCAGCGCGACGGTGTCGATCACCGGCAACTTCCACAGCGGCGAGGATGTGCTCAGCTTCACCAATACCAGCGCGGTGACCTACGGCAACATCACGGCCAGCTACAACAGCGGTACCGGCGTGCTGACGCTGACTTCCAGCGGCGCCACCGCCACCGTTTCGCAATGGCAGGCGGCGCTGCGCGCGGTCAAGTACACCGACAGCGCGGTGACGCCCAACACCGCCACGCGCACGGTCAGCTTCGCGGTCAGCGACGGCACCAAGACCAGCGCGGCGGCGACGCGCACGGTGACGGTGGCGGCCACCGATCAAACGCCGCTCGCGACCAGCAGCGGCGGCAGCGCGGCCTTTGCCGCCGCGGACAACGCCACCTCCACGCCGGTGGCGGTGGACAGCGGCATCACGGTATCGGACTTGGACAACACCACGCTGGCCAGCGCGACAGTGTCGATCACCGGCAATTTCCAGAGCGGCGAAGATGCGCTGAGCTTCACCAACAGCAGCGCGGTGACTTACGGCAACATCGCCGCCAGCTACAACAGCGGCACCGGCGTGCTGACGCTGACTTCCAGCGGCGCCACCGCCACGGTTGCGCAATGGCAGGCGGCGTTGCGCGCGGTGACTTACACCGACAGCGCGATCACGCCGAACACGGCGACGCGGACTGTGAGCTTCGCGGTCAGCGACGGCACCAAGACCAGTTCGGCGGCGACGCGCACGGTGACGGTGGCGGCCACAGACCAGACGCCGATCGCCACCGTGTCCGGCGCCAGCGGCAGCTATACCGTCAGCGGCACGCCGACGCCGGTGGCGGTGGACAGCGGCATCACCGTGTCGGACCGGGACAACGCCACGCTGGCCAGCGCGACGGTGTCGATCACCGGCAACTTCCACAGCGGCGAGGATGTGCTGGCGTTCACCAATGGCAGCGCGGTGACTTACGGGAACATCGCCGCCAGCTACAACAGCGGCACCGGCGTGCTGACGCTGACCTCCAGCGGCGCGACGGCGACGGTGGCGCAATGGCAGGCGGCGCTGCGGGCGGTGACCTACAACGACACCGCCGGCTCGCCGAATACCTCCACCCGGGTGGTCAGCTTCGCAGTCAACGACGGCACCAACAACAGCGCCACGGTCACCCGCAGCATCGCGATCCAGTTGCCCACGCCCAGCGTCAGCGGATTGACGGCGGGCACCGATACCGGCTCCAGCAGCTCCGACGGCGTCACCAGCAACAACACGCCGTCCGCGACCGGCACCGCGACGGCAGGCAGCACGGTCACCGTCTATGTCGATGGCGTCAGCGTCGGCACCACCACCGCCAACAGTTCCGGCGCCTGGACTTACAACTTCGCTTCCAGCCTGGCCGACGGCAGCCATGCGATCACGGCGATGGCGAGCAGCGGCGGCGTCAACAGCGCCACTTCGTCAGCGTATTCGGTGACGATCGACACCTCAGCCCCCAGCGCGCCGGTTGTGAGCGGCCTCACCAGCGGCACGGACACCGGCAGCAGCCACAGCGACGGCGTCACCAGCAACAACCAGCCGACGATCACCGGCACCGCGGAAGCGAACAGCACGGTGACGGTGTACGTGGACGGGACGGCGGTGGGCACGGCGACGGCGGACGGCAGCGGCGCGTGGAGCTACAACCTGACCAGTGCCCTGACCGAAGGCAACCACAGCCTCAAGGCGACGGCGACCGACGCGGCGGGCAATGTCAGCGGCCAGTCCTCGGCCAAGAGCATCACCGTCGATACCAGCGCGCCCAATGCGCCGGCCGGCCTGGGCCTGAGCGCGGCCAGCGACACCGGCAGCAGCCACAGCGACGGCGTCACCAGCAACAACCAGCCGACGATCACCGGCACCGCGGAGGCGAACAGCACGGTGACGGTGTACGTGGACGGGACGGCGGTGGGCACGGCGACGGCGGACGGCAGCGGCGCGTGGAGCTACAACCTGGCCAGCAGCCTGGCGGACGGCAACCACAGCCTCAAGGCGACGGCGACCGACGCTGCGGGCAATGTCAGCGGCCAGTCCTCGGCCAAGAACATCACCGTCGATACCAGCGCGCCCAACGCGCCGGCCGGCCTGGGCCTGAGCGCGGCCAGCGACACCGGCAGCAGCCACAGCGACGGCGTCACCAGCAACAACCAGCCGACGATCACCGGCACCGCGGAAGCGAACAGCACGGTGACGGTGTACGTGGACGGGACGGCGGTGGGCACCGCGACCGCTGACAGCACCGGCGCGTGGAGCTACAACCTGGCCAGCAGCCTGGCGGACGGCAACCACAGCCTCAAGGCGACGGCGACCGATGCGGCGGGCAATGTCAGCGGCCAGTCCTCGGCCAAGAACATCACCGTCGATACCAGCGCGCCCAACGCGCCGGCCGGCCTGGGCCTGAGCGCGGCCAGCGACACCGGCGGCAGCCACAGCGACGGCGTCACCAGCAACAACCAGCCGACGATCACCGGCACCGCGGAGGCGAACAGCACGGTGACGGTGTACGTGGACGGGACGGCGGTGGGCACGGCGACGGCGGACGGCAGCGGCGCGTGGAGCTACAACCTGGCCAGCAGCCTGGCGGACGGCAACCACAGCCTCAAGGCGACGGCGACCGATGCGGCGGGCAATGTCAGCGGCCAGTCCTCGGCCAAGAACATCACCGTCGATACCAGCGCGCCCAACGCGCCGGCCGGCCTGGGCCTGAGCGCGGCCAGCGACACCGGCAGCAGCCACAGCGACGGCGTCACCAGCAACAACCAGCCGACGATCACCGGCACCGCGGAAGCGAACAGCACGGTGACGGTGTACGTGGACGGGACGGCGGTGGGCACCGCGACCGCTGACAGCACCGGCGCGTGGAGCTACAACCTGGCCAGCAGCCTGGCGGACGGCAACCACAGCCTCAAGGCGACGGCGACCGATGCGGCGGGCAATGTCAGCGGCCAGTCCTCGGCCAAGAACATCACCGTCGATACCAGCGCGCCCAACGCGCCGGCCGGCCTGGGCCTGAGCGCGGCCAGCGACACCGGCAGCAGCCACAGCGACGGCGTCACCAGCAACAACCAGCCGACGATCACCGGCACCGCGGAAGCGAACAGCACGGTGACGGTGTACATCGACGGCGTGGCAGTCGGCACCGCGACCGCCGACAGCACCGGCGCATGGAGCTATAACGTCGGCAGCGCATTGGCGGACGGCAATCACAGCATTCGCGCCATGGCAGTGGATGCGGCCGGCAACATCAGCGGCCAGTCGGCGAGCTACGCCATCACGGTGGACACCGCCTCGCCGCAGGTGCAGAGCCTTACGGCATCCGGCTTGCTGAATACTTCGGCCAGCACCGTGTCTTACCAAGTGGTATTCACCAAGCCGGTCGCTTCGTTCACTGCCGACGCGCTAAGCGTGGTGAGCAGCGGCAGCGCGCGCGGCACGGTAGCCAGCGTCACGTCGCTCAGTTCGACCAGCTACGTTGTCGAGTTGTCGGGAGTCGGCGGCGATGGATCCTTGTCATTGACGATCAAGAACAATATGGTCAGCGACGCCGCCGGCAATCTGTTGAAGGGAACCGCGACTGCGCCGTCCTACCAGTTGGCCTCTCCAGTGGTGCCGGTCAGCACGGTTGCGCCGGTTACGGTGACGACCACGCCTACCTTCACCAACACCATACAACTGCCACCCATTACGCCCAACATCGTACTGGCGGCTGTGAGCGGAAGTTCCGTCTCCACCGCGAATAACGGCAATGCGATCATCACTACGGGTCAGACCATCCTGGGCTCCACTGCCACGGGATTGGGCACGGGCATCTTGACGCCGACTTTCGGCGCCGGCGACAGCGCCAACGGCAGCGCCAACGGCAGCGCGCCGTCTTTCATCAGCAGCACAGCCAGCAACCCGACCATCGCGCTGCAGGTGAATCCGGATCTGGGGGTGCGGCCGCTGGTGACCGGGCAGTCGTTCACCATTTCCCTGCCGCCGGCCACCATCATTACGCGGGAGTCTTCCGCCAGCCTGAGCATCGCCGCCCGGCAGAGCAATGGCCAGCCGCTGCCAGCCTGGCTGAGGTTTGATCCGGCATCCGGCAAATTCACCGGACAGGCGCCGGCGGGCTGGAACAAGTCCATTTCGATAGACATCCAGGTGCAGGACAAGAGCGGCCACCATGGCAATAGCCACATCCAGCTCAATTTCGGCCAGCGGCAGGCCGCCACGCCGCCGGCTGGCAAAGCGGCTGCCGCGGCGGCAGGCAAGCAGGCGCTCAACCAGCAGTTCGAGCAACATGGCCAACATGCATTCGAGCAACGCCTGGCAGCATTGTTGGAGGGGGAGACGCAAGGATGAACGGCAGTTGCTAGGCGGTGCCGCAGTACGTAGGCAGTGACAGGGAACGCCCTGGCCAACCGACAACGCTCAAGGGGGCAGCAGCATGCAATCCGACTTACAGGCATGGCCGCGTCAGAGACGTATCCATTTGATTCCGCTGGTTCTCGCGCTGGTTCTGGCCGGCTGCGCGGCGACGCCGCAGCCGTTGAGCCTGGCGGAGCGCCAGGCGACGCTGGCGGCCGACAGGCAGCTGATGTTTGGCAGCCAGGAGGCGCTGACGGCGCCGGTGACGCTGCAGGAGGCGATGGCGCGGGCGTTGAAGTACAACCTCGATTATCGGGTCAAGCTGATGGAGGAGGCGCTGTCGCAGCGGCAGCTGGACCTGACCAGCCTGGATATGCTGCCCAAGCTGGCGTTGGCCGCCGGCTACACCGCCCGCAACAAGGATAACGCGTCGTCGTCGCAGAACGTCGCTACCGGGGAGCAGTCGCTGGTGCCGTCCATCTCCAGCGAGAAGCGAGATCGCACCGCCGATCTGAACCTGAGCTGGAACGTGCTGGATTTCGGCGTCAGCTATTTCTCCTCCCGGCAGCAGGCCGACCGGGTGCTGATCCTGGAGCAGCGCAAGCGCAAGGTGGCGCAGCAGCTGATGCAGCAGGTGCGGGAGGCTTGGTGGCAGGCCGCCGGTGCCCAGCGTTTGCAGGGACGGGTGGACGATTTGTTGAAGGATGCCCAGTCCGCGCTGGAAGACGCGCGCCAGGTGGAGAAGCAGAAGCTGCGCGCGCCATTGGATGCGCTCAACTATCGGCGGCAGCTGCTGGATGTGATCCGGCAGATGACGGCGGTGCGCAACGCGTTGTCGCAGGCCAAACCGAGGCTGGCCGCGATCATGAACGTGTCGCCGGGACAGGATTTCCAGGTGGCGGCACCCGCCGACATGCCGGTGCCGGCGCTGGGGCTGGATGTCGATCGCATGGAGGAGATGGCGCTGCTGAACCGGCCCGAGGTGGTGGAGGCGCAATACAGCAGCCGAATCAGCGCGCTGGAAACGCGCAAGGCGATCGCCAAGCTGCTGCCGGGGCTGGAGTTCAGCGTCGGCCAGCATTACGACAGCAACAAGTTCCTGGTCAACAATTCCTGGAGCGATGCCGGTTTGCGCATCAGTTGGAATCTGCTCAATCTTTTCAGCGCCGGGGCGATCACCCGCGCGGCGGACGCGCAGAAACGGGTGGGAGAAGCCCAGCGGCTGGCGTTGAACATGGCGGTGCTGACCCAGGTTCATGTCGCCTATCTGGATTTCAACGGCAAGACCCGGCAGTACGAACTGGAGCGCGAGTTGAACGGCGTAGACCAGGCGATCTACCAGCAGACGCGCAACGCGGTGGAGAGCGGCGCTTCGGCGCGGCTGCAAGGTATATTGGCCGACGCCAACGCGGTGTTCTCCACGCTGCGGCTGTACCAGTCGTATGGCGATCTGCAGAACGCCTACGGCCTGATGGGCGCCAGCCTGGGGCTGGATCCGCTGCCGGCTACCACCCGGGGATATGACCTGGCGTCGCTGAGCCAAGCGTTGAAAGGGGCGGAAACCCAATGGCAGGGCGAGGTGTCCGGAGGCAAGCCATGAAGCGCGTCTGGCTGTGCTTGGGCGTAGGGCTGCCCTTCGCTGTCCAGGCCGCGCCGCCGGCCGGGAGCGCGATCAATGCCGCGGACGGCCGCATCCGCGTGCAACTGATGTCTAGGCACGCGGTGACGCTGTCCAGCGAGATACCGGCCAAGATTTCCGCGATGCCGGTGGTGGAGGGAGGGAGCTTCCGTCGCGGGCAGGCGCTGGTGGAGTTCGACTGCAGCAGCTATCGCGCCCAACTGCGCAAGGCGCAGGCTTCGCTGGAGGCGGCCAGCCAGCTGCTGAAGGTGAACAACCAACTGGCGAAGTACAATTCGGTCGGCACCCTGGAGCTGACCCAGGCGCAGGGCAAGGCCAAAGAAGCGGCAGCCGACGCCAGTTACGCGCAGACCCTGGTGTCCAAGTGCAGCATCGCCGCGCCGTTCGACGGCAGGGTAGCCAAGCGCAGCGCCGCGGTGCATCAGTACGTGAATCCGGGCAATCCCATCCTGGACATCGTCGATGCCGACTCGCTGGAGCTGCGCATGCTGGTGCCGTCCAAGTGGCTGGCCACGCTGAAGCCCGGCAGCCGCTTCAATGTGGCGGTGGACGAGTTGGGCGCCAGCTTTCCGGCGCGCATCGAGCGTCTGGGCGCGCAGATCGACCCTGTCAGCCAGACCATTCTGGCGATCGGCGTGATAGACGGCAAGTCGGCCAACCTGCTGCCCGGGATGAGCGGCTGGGCCAGCTTCAAATAGGCCATGGGACACGCCGACCGCAGCCGGGAATTGGCGACGCTGCTGCAATTGCTGCACCGCGCCCGCGAGGCCGACAGCGCCGCGAGGCTGGGCTTCGTCATGGTCAACGAAACCCTGCAGCTGTTGCCCTATCGTCAGGCGGCATTGTGGCGCGGGGGCTTGCGCCACCATGTCGCCGCCTTGTCCGGACTGGCCGAGCCGGACCCCACCGCGCCCTATCTGCAATGGCTGTCCGCCCTGTTTCGCCATCTGGAGCGCGAAGGGGCGATCCGGAGCAGCCAATCTCTCAGCGCCGCCGTCTTGCCCGAGGCGCTGGCTGAGGAGTGGGCCCACTGGCTGCCAGAGCACGCCTTGTGGCTGCGGCTGGGCGAGCACGGCGCGCTGCTGCTGGCGCGCGATCTGGCGTGGAGCGAATACGAGATCCGCTTGGCCGAGGAACTGTCGCATGGTTATGGCCACGCCTTGCGCCAGCATGCGCCTCGGCGCAATGTCAGAGCGCAGGCCTTGGACTGGTTGAAGTCCGGCCGCCATCGGCGACGCGCGCTGGTCGCCGCTCTGCTGATCGCCTGCCTTCCGGTTAGGCTGAGCGTGCTTGCCCGGGCCGAGGTGGTGCCCAGCGCCCCCCTGTTGCTGCGCGCGCCTGTTACGGGCGTGATCGAGAAAGTGTCGGTGCTGCCCAACCAGCCGGTCAAACGAGGCGCGGCGCTGTTCGATCTCGACGCCACCGTCCTGTCCAGCCAGCTCGCGCTGGCAAGGGAAGAAGCCAGAGCCGCCGAGGAAAGCTTTCGCGCCAGCGCCCAGCTGGCGTTGACTGACGACAAGGGGAAGATGGCACTGGCGCAGGACAAGGCCAGGCTGGAGGAAAAGGATATCAACGCCGATTACGCCCGCCGCGAGCTAAAGCGGCTGCATGTCACCGCGCCCGCGGATGGGGTGGTGGTGTTTTCCGATCGCAACGACTGGCTGGGCAAGGCTGTTGCCCAGGGGGAGAGGGTCATGACGCTGGCAGACCCCGCCAGGGTGGAGCTGACGGCCTGGCTGCCCGCCGCCGAGGCGATAGACCTCTCGCCTGGCGGGCAGGTGACCTTGTACCCGAATGCCTCTCCCTTCCACTCCTACGACGCTGCCCTGTTGCGCATCGCTTACAAGGCAGAGGTCGGCGAGGGCAATCTGCTGGCTTATCGCCTGCAGGCCAGGTTTGTCGACGGCCAGCGATTGCCGCTGCTGGGGCAGATGGGTACTGCCCGGGTATATGGCGACTGGGTGCCCTTGTTTTATTACGCGCTGCGCCGGCCGCTGACCGCCGCGCGGCAATGGCTGGGCTGGTAGGGCATGGCGGCCAAGCCGTTGCCGCCGCTGCGGCAAGAGTTGACGCTGCATGCGGGACCGGAGCTGGCTGACGGGTCATCCAGCTGGATGCTGCATGACCCGGCTGCCAATCGCTATTACCAACTGGGCTGGGCGAGTTTCGAGATGCTGTCGCGCTGGCAACTGGGCGCCGTCGCGGCTGTGCTGGAGGCGGTGAACGCCGAGACCACGCTGCGCCTGACAGATGACGACATGGCCCAGCTGCTGCAATTCCTGACGCAGCATCAACTATTGCAGTGCGCGGATAGCGATTGGCTGTGGCGGGTCCGTCAGGCGGGCAGGCCCGGCCATGCAATGTGGCTGCTGAAAAATTACCTGTTTTTCCGAATTCCACTGGTCAGGCCGGAAGCCTGGCTCAACCGTTTGCTGCCTTGGTGCGGCTGGCTGTTTCGCCCTGGATTCTGGTGGGGCATGGCTGCGTTGTCGTTGCTGGGCTTGGCGCTGGTTTCGCGGCGCTGGGACGAATTCACCCATACTTTTTCCGCATACGGCGGCTGGTCGGCGGCGCTCGGCGTCGCCGCGTCTTTGAGCCTGGCCAAGATATCGCACGAATTGGGACATGCGCTGACCGCCAGACATTTCGGTTGCCGTGTGCCGGCGATGGGGGTGGCTTTTCTGGTAATGGTGCCGGTGCTGTACACCGACACCAATGACGCCTGGAAGCTGCCTTCTCGCAGGCAGCGGCTGTTGATCGGCGCCGCGGGCATGTTGACCGAATTGGTATTGGCCGCGCTGGCCACGCTCGCCTGGTGTCTATTGCCGGAGGGGCCGTTGAGGGCCGGGTCCTTCCTGTTGGCCACGACCACCTGGCTGGCGACGCTGGCGGTCAATTCCAGTCCTTTCATGCGCTTCGACGGCTACTTCCTGCTGTCCGATTGGCTGGGCGTGCCCAATCTGCATATCCGGGCTTTTGCGTTGGCGCGCTGGCAGCTGCGGCGTTGGCTGCTGGGGCTGGATGATCCGGTTCCGGAACATTTCCCCATCGCACGGAGGAGAGGGCTGGTTCTGTTCGCATGGGCAACTTGGCTGTACCGCCTGGTGTTGTTCACCTCCATCGCGCTGTTGGTCTACCACATGTTCTTCAAGGCCCTGGGCTTGCTGCTGCTGTTTGTCGAATTGGGGTGGTTCATCGTCCGGCCTGTCGTTGCCGAGATGATTGTCTGGCAGCGCCGTCGCGGCGATCTGGGCTGGAGAAGCGAAACCCGCCGCAGCGTCGCGCTGCTTGCTTTGGCTTTGCTGTTTCTCGTTCTGCCGTGGCGAAGGGAGGTGTCCAGCCCCGCGGTGATGGAGGCGATGCAATCTCAGGGCCTGTATGCGGCGGAGCCCGCCATGGTGGCCGAGGTGGCAGTAAAGGAGGGACAGATGGTCAAGGCGGGGCAGCCGCTGGCCAGACTGGATTCGGCTCAGCTGGAGCATCAGCTGGCTCTGGCGAGGGTGGCGGAGGCGGACTTGGCTTGGCAGGTTGCGCAACAGCCATTCAATGCCGAGTTGCAGCAAAAGGGCACGGCCTTGAGCCAGCAGTGGCTGGCGGCCCGGCAGCAGGTGGCAGGCTTGTTGAGCCAGCGGCGGCGCTTGGTGTTGACTGCGCCGTTTCCTGGCCGGGTGGCCGATGTCAGCGATGCGTTGCGCGCCGGTACAGTGGTGGCGCAGGGAGAGCGTTTGATGCAGGTCGTCGGGTTGGCCGGAGTACGGGGCGAGGCCTATGTGGACGAGGAAGGTTTGGCCGGGCTGCGGCAGGGAGACGCCGCGCGCTTTGTCGCCGATAGCGGAGAGCATCTATCCGTCGCTTGTCGCCTGGGGCCGATCGACAGGCTGAACCTGCCGGTCCTGGACCAGCCGATGCTGGCGTCCCTGTACGGCGGGACGATTCCAGTCGAGCAGCGCGAGCATGGGCTGGTGCCGTTGAGCGCCATTTTCCGGGTACGCCTGGAGGCGTGTGACCGGCAGCCGTCTCCTGCGCGCGAGGTTTCCGGCTGGGCGCGGCTGAGCGGCGAGCGTCACAGCCTGTTGGCGTTGGGTTGGCGGCGACTGGGAGCGGTGCTCGAGCGCGAGGCTGGCTTGTGAGTGATTCGATTCGTTCTAATTTAACGACAAGGAATGCCAAATGGCTGCCGAACTTAATTTCTCCTCGCTGTGCCACGATTTGTCCCTGCGCCCTGCTGGGCCGTTGGATGCGCCGTGCATCGAACGCATTTACCGCAGCGCGCGGCCGGATTTGCAGTGGATAGACGGCGGCGTCGAGCTGATCGACAGCGTGCAGCGTCAGCAATTGCAGGTATTGCAGCAGGGAACCGGGCAGCAGTACCCGAACGCGATGCATTTCATCGTCGAGAAAGCGGGGAGCGCGGTAGGGGCGGTGATGGTCGATTTCGGCCACAACGAGGTGCGCATCATTTTCCTGGCCATGTTGCCTGAAGCGAGAGGGCGGGGATATGGCAAGACCGTGCTGCAGGGCTTGCAACAGGCGGCCAGGCAAGTGGGCGCGCCGCTGGCCGCCGTGGTGTGGCATCACAATGGCGAGGCGCGCGGCGTGTACCAGTCATTGGGTTTTGTGATGGAGGAAGCCGGCGCGATGGCGGACAAGCTGGTTTGGCATCCGCAAGCTCAGCGGACGAGGGTGGGCGCTGGCTGAGCGGCTTCGGAGCGGGCCGCCGGCAGGCGCCGCTGCGATGGCCCGCGCTCGCGCGGGCGGTTTCAGTTGAACGGGAGCTGGAAGTAGCAGTGGCTGCGGTCTCTGCCCATCGCTCCGGTGCGGCTGATCCATACATTGTCCAGCGTGCGCTCGGGCAGCGCGCCGACGGCGGGCAGGCTGAGGCGGCCTACGGCGTCGACCAGATCAGTCTGCGAGGCTGCGACCAGCTCCACGACGAAAGGGGTGCGTTCGACGCCTTCCCGGCCGGGAACCTGGGACAGGGGCTTCTGCCGGATCGATTGCACTTTCAATTCCAACTCCGGCAATGGGTGTGCCTGAAAACGGCAGCTATGCCCTATCAGCGGCGCGAAGTCTTCGCAGCTAAGCGTGTCCAGCATATTTCTTCCCCTTGAGTCACCGGCGGCGCGCCGCGCGCGCCGCCGGATTGGCATGCCTGACATCGTGGCCAGGCGGCATGGTGGATGAGTCTGGCGGGTTTTATTGGCGGGTCGGGAACAGGCCTTGCACCGCGATACAGAAGTTCAGCGCCAGATAGGGATTGAGCACGCTGACCGGGGTGTTGCCGCCGGCCACGTCGGTATTGCCGCTCAAGCCCAAGCCCTTGACGGTGACCGGACTTTCCAGCTGCTGGCTCCAGATGGTCGCCAGGCCGGTGCCGCCGCCGGACGCGCCCAGATAGGGGTTGCTGGCGCTGGGGGAACTGGCCGGGGTCGTCGGATTGGGAATGGTGCTGGCTTGGAAGCTCACGTTGACGGCGGAGGTGCCATGGTTGTGCACCGGCATGTTGGCGGTCAGCAGGGCGACGGTTTGCTGGCCGCCGAAGTTGCCGATCGCGTAGGAGGGCAGGTTGTAGGTGGGCTGGGCCGGGCCGGTGCTGATCGGCATCCGTCCGCACAGGTTGGGCAACTGGAAGGTGGTGCTGCCGTTGCCGCCGTAATGGTTGCCGATCACGGCGAACAGGGCCTGATTCTGGCTGACTTGCAGCGTCTGGCCCTGGCATTGCGCCCAGTCTACCGGAGGGTAGTCAAAGGCAAAGGGGATAATGCTGCCGATATAAGCTTCCACGTTCGCTCCTTCGTCAGATGATCCCGTCGGCGGGGTGCCGGCAGGGGGAAATGCCTTGCGCTTGACATAGGTTTAGCCCATTGGGTTTTAAATTCAATCAACATTGTCCTTTGTTTTGTTTAGTGGTTTTACTTAGCGAACAACAAAAGAAGGGGATCGGAGGCCGGCATGGCCCGATGGATGGCTTGGGTAGCGGGCATCATCGCCTGCGCGTTTCTGCCGGCCTTGCCCGGGATGGGGTGGCTGGGCATGATGATTGCCATAGCTGCGGCGCTGGCCTGGCAGGTGCGTTTGAGGCCTGGTGCGCGGGAGGCGGTTTTGTGTCTGCTGGTTTTCGTGCTGGGATTGGGTTATGCCGCGCTGCGCGCGCAATGGAGGTTGGAGCAGGCTTTGCCGCCAGCGTGGTGGCAGAAGCCGGTGGCGCTGACGGCGACCGTCAGGGGGTTGTCCGATCCGGGAGAGTACGGTGTTCGGCTGGTGTTGGAGGTGGAGCGTACCCTGACGCCTGGCGTGGTATTGCCGGGGCGGGTTCAGTTGCACGACTACCAGAAACGAGACTGGCCGCCGGGCAGTCGCTGGCAGCTGAGCGCGCGCTTCAAGCCCAGGCGGGGCAGCGCCAATGCTTTCGGCTTCGACTCCGAGCGCTGGTTGTGGTCGGAGGGACTGCTTGCCAGCGGCTCGGCCGCCAAACCGAGACAACGCCTGCCGGACCGCAATGACTTGATGGCTTGGGTCGATCAATGGCGCGGCGGCCAGGTCGCCCGCATAGAACGCGTGCTAGGCTCTGGCCGCGAGTCGGCGTTGGTGGCGGCTCTGACCGTGGGGGCGCAGCAGAGGATAGCGCGTGAGGATTGGCGACTGTTTGCGGCCACGGGCCTGACCCATATCGTATCGGTATCCGGTCTGCACATCACCATGCTGGCTGGGCTGGCCGCCTGGGCATGCGCCAGGCTGCTCCGGCATGTTCGAGGCTTGCGCGCGCCACGGGTGGCGACCGCGATGCTGGCGCTGTCTGCGGCGGCGCTGTATTCGCTGCTGGCGGGCTTCACGGTGCCGACTCAGCGGACGCTGTTCATGTTGGCGGTGGGCAGCGCCTGCTTGCTGTGGCGACGTCAGTTGTCGCCGTTCCAGGCCTGGTGGCTGGCGTTGGCGCTGGTGTTGTTTCTGGATCCGTTCTCGGCGCTGACGCCCGGTCTGTGGCTGTCCTTCGGCCTCGTCGCGGCCCTGATGCTCAGTTCGCTGGCGCGGCGGCGTCCGGCTGCGGGCTGGCGGGCCGCGGCTGCGGGGCAATGGGCGGCTGGCGTGGCCAGCCTGGTGCCGCTGGCAGCGTTGTTCGGTGGCTTTCCCCTGCTGTCGCCGCTGGCCAATGCGTTGGCCATACCTTACGTTTCCATCTTGTTGACGCCGGTGTCCCTGTTGGCGGTAGCCCTGCCTTGGGACGGTTTGCTGCCGCTGGCGGGATGGCTGGTGCGGGGGTTCTATTGGATGGTGGAGGCTTGCGCGCGGGGGCCCGCCTGGCATGTCGCCGGCGCGCCATGGGCGATGTTGGCGCTGGCGGCGGCGGGCAGCGTCTGGCTGATCGCGCCGCGAGGCGTGCCGGGCAAGCCGCTGGCCGCCATGTTGTTGCTGCCCCTGCTGGTTTATCGTCCGCCAGGCCCGGAATGGGGAGCGATGAGGGCCACGGTGCTGGATGTGGGGCAGGGCTTGTCGGTGCTGGTGCAGACGGCTGATCACGCCTTGTTGTTCGATACCGGCGCCGGCGAGGCGGGCCGGGTGGTGCTGCCTCAGTTGCGCGGCCTGGGCATAGACAAGCTGGACGCGCTGCTGTTGTCGCATCATGACAGCGATCACGACGGCGCCGCGGCTGGCGTACGAGCCGAACTGCCGGCGGCGCGCGTGCTGGCTGGGCAACCGGAGACCGTTGCGGGGGCTTCCGCTTGCATGCAGGGGCAGGGCTGGGCTTGGGACGGCGTTCGTTTCGATGTGCTGGGGCCGCCGCCGGGATGGCGCGCGGATGACGACAATGCCCACAGCTGCGTGTTGCGTGTGGCCACCGCGCGCCAGGCGCTGCTGGTGAGCGGCGATGCGCCGGCGGCACTGGAGGAGGCCTTGGCGGCGCAGGATAATCTGAGGCTGGCCAGCAGCGCGGTGATCGCCGGCCATCACGGCAGCCGCACCGCGACTAGCGAGTCCTGGCTGCAAGCTGTCCGCCCTCGCGTGGCGGTGATCAGCGCCGGGCATCTGAATCGTTATCGCCATCCGCATCCACAGGTGCTGGAGCGCTTGCGGCAAGCCGGCGCGACAGTACTGCGGACCGATCTGGACGGCGCGCTGACGCTGGACATGGGCCGGGAGCTGGCCTGGCGCTGCCTGCGGCGCGAGGAGGCTCGTTATTGGCGCGATGCAGGGGCTTGCGGAGAAACGGTCACGCCAGGCTGACCGTCGCCACCACCCGGTTGCCCTTGCCCTGGTAATGCAGGTCGTCGAAGGACAGCTTGCGCGCGATCAGGATGCCGCGGCCATGGCTGTTCATCAGCGATGCCGGCTCGGCATCCTGGTAATAGGCCCAATCAAATCCCGGCCCCATGTCCTCGATGGCGAACTGGACCCGATCGCCTTGATGAACGAACTCCACCGCCACTTCTCGCTCGGCGTAGGCTGGGGAGCGCAACCGATTATCCAGTTCCTGCTCCCAGTCGCCGCTGGCCATCAGCTGGCTTTTTTGCTCGTAGCTGATCTCCAGATTGCCGTGCTCGATGGCGTTGACCAGCAGTTCGAACAGGCCGGTCGCCACCCGCTCCGGTTGGGGGCAGGTCTTGGCCAGCAGGGCGGTGACGGCCTGGGCTTCGCGGTGGCTGCGGCAGCGGAACGTGGCGGAGCGCAGGTGGCGCAGCGCGTCCACGTGCAGATTGGCCAGCTCGCGGAAGTGGGCGTAGCGGTCCCAGTGGCCTACCGCGGCTTCGACGATGGCCAGCAGCATGTCGCGGGAGAACGGCTTGGTCAGGTAGTAGAATGCGCCCGCAGCCAGCCCCTCCTGCACGCTGGAGGCAGCGCCCATCGCCGTCTGCATGATCACGGGCAGGAACTCCAGCCTGGGCTCCGCCTTGATCTTCTTCAGCACGTCGAAACCGCTCATGCCCGGCATCATCTTGTCCAGCAGCACGGTCGAGTACTGCTCGCCTTCCCGCGCCAGGATATCCCAGGCGATCTCCCCGTTTTCGGCTTGCTGGGTTTCGTAGCCGGCGTCCTGCAGCAGTTCCGCCATCAATTCCAGGTTGAAGGGCTCGTCGTCGACGAGCAGGAGTTTATGTGGCATCGGAGTCTTCCTCCTTCATGAGCTGAAAATGGCGGGGGATGGCGAATGTGAAGATGGCGCCGCCGCCCGGCAAGTTGCCGGCGGTGATCCAGCCGTGATGGGCATGCAGGATCTCCCGGCAGATGGCCAGTCCCAGGCCGGTACCGCCGGCGCCGGTCTTGGTGGTGCTGCTCTGGATGAATTTGTCGAAGATGGTTTCCAGCTCCTTGTCCGGAATGCCGGGACCTGAGTCCTCCACACTGACCATGATCCAGTCTTGTCCCTCGCGTTCGACCTGATGCGCCTGGATCCGTATTTCGGAGCCGGGGGGACTGAACTTGATCGCGTTGGACAGCAAGTTGCGTATCACCTGGCCCATGCGGAAGGGATCGATGTCGGCGATCAGCAGGTCAGGTTCGCAAACCAGTTGCAGCTGAATCTGGTTGCGGGCGCCCAGCGGGGTCATTTCGTCGCCGGCCTCGCGCAAGCACTGGGTCAGATTGCCGCGGCCGATCGCGTACTCCATTCTGCCCACCTCCATCTTGGCCATGTCGAGCAAGTCGTTGAGCAGGGTCAGCAGTCGGCTGCCGCTGGTGTTGATACGGGCGAAGTATTGTTCCAGCTTGGTTTCGCCCATGCCCTGGGCGCGCAGCTGGCCCATTTCCGTGAAGCCCAGGATGGCGTGCAGCGGCGTTCGCAGCTCGTGAGACATATTGGCCAGGAACTCTGTCTTGGCGCGACTGGTCTCCTCGGCCAGTATCTTGGCGTGGCGCAGCGTCTCTTCCACCGCGCGCTGGGCGGAAATGTCCTGGTATACCCAGATGGTGCCCAATTTGGGCACCGAGGGGTTCACCGCACGGCCATGCAGCCGGCACCAGAACAACTGGCCTTTGCCTGTGCGCAGTTTGACTTCGGTCTGCACCACCTTGCCGTCATTGAGCAGACTGTACAGCGCCTTGCCGGTGCGTTCCCATTGCTCCGGGTTCTCGAAGTAGTGCATGGTGGGGTGGCCTATGACGTCCATGCCTTGTTGCTGGAACAGCTCCAGAAAGGCGTGGTTCACCTGGCGCAGATGGCGATCGACGATATAGGCCATCGCCAGCGGGCTGGCGTCCAGCAGCGCCGCCAATTGGCGGCTTTGCACCTCTACCTGCTCCGCCAAGCTGTTTTTCAGCTTGATCAGCGCTTCTTCCTGCTCCTTGCGACGGGAAATGTCGCGGCACACGGTGACGTAGAACCAGTCATCTGGCATCACCACCCGGCTCAGGGACAGCTCCACCGGCAAATGCTGGGCATCGCTGCGGGAAAGATGGGCTTCGAACGGGCGCCCTTCATGGCGCTGGGCCGTATGTTCGAAGGCATGTTCGGGCGAGGCGTTGTAGAGTTCGGGGAACAGCACGCCCACCGGCAGGTTTTCCAACGACTGGGCGCTTTGCTCCACCAGTTTGGCCGCGGCGGGATTGGCCTGGATGATGTGGCCGCTGCGGTCTATCAGGATGATGGCGTCCGAACTCGCCTGCAGGATGGCGCGTTGCCTGGCCTCGCTTTGCGCCAGCGCCTGTTCCGATTGCTCGCGGTCGCTGATCTGTTCGCGCAGGGTGCGATCGTTTTCCAGCAACTGCTGACGCAGCTGCTCGGCTTGGGCCTCTTCGCGCAGCTGGGCGCGCAATTGGCGGTGCTGCATCAGCAACAGCGCGGCCAGCATGAGCGCGGAGGCGGCCAGTATGGACCAAGCGACGGGGCCGAGCTGAGCGCGCACTGGGCGCAGCGCGTAGGCGCCCAGCTGCAGTTCCGCGCCGCCCAAGGTGCTGTGTCGTGAGAAGATGGGCGAGTCGGTGGGCAGCGGCCGTCCGGGAGACGAGTCGAGCAGAGGCCGGTCCGGTTGGCTCTTGCCCCAAACCAGAAGCCGGACATGGTGCAACGGGTTGCCGCTGATCAGTTCATTGCTGATGGGTTGGATCAGCTTGTCCTGGCGCAGGTGAAGCAGCAGGAGAGTGTGGTCGTTGCCCAGGCGGGTAACCACGTCCAGGCGAGACGAGCCCGAATCCAGCGGTTGGCCGGACAGCAGCATCGGCAGATCGCTGCGTCGGGCCAGGTCCAGCACCCACTTGGCATTGCCGCTGCGGCTGAGATCCAGCCCCTGGGGCAGCGCGTTGGCGTCGTCGGGCAGGTAGCTGGCCACCGGATAGTATTGAAGCTGGATGGGGCTAGCCTGCAAATGATGGTTTTGCAGGATGCGTATGCTGGTGGCGATGCGGTTCTCGAACGCCGAGCGGCGGTTTTGCTCCACCAGCTCCACCGTGCCGATGCCGGCGAAGACGCTGTCGTCGCGGACGACGCGGCGGGCGAGCTCGGTCAATCCGCGGCCAGGGTCGCTCGCCAACTGCTGCGCCAGCACGCGGGAATGTTCCAGCGCGTTCTGCATCTGCAACACGACGATGCCGGTGCCTAAGGCGCCCCAATGCTGCAGTTGCTGCTGGCGTTCTTCCCGATCATGCTCCAGCAGCAGCCCGTATTCGCCCAGCAGCAGGCCCATGCCCAGCAGGCAGCATAGCAGCAGGGAGCTGAGGCGGTTCAACCTCGGCATGGGGCTCCTCGTCAGCGATCGGTCAACTCTTGATACAGGGCCTCGAATTCACGGGACAGCTTGTGGCGCGGGTCCAGGTAGATCATGGGTCGAGCGGCCTGGTGGGACTCGCGGATCCTGACCGAGGCCGACAGCGGCGAGGCCAGCACCGGCAGGCCTTCCGCCTTCAATTCGTCCACCAGCCGCACCGGCAGGCTGGCGCGCGGCTGGAACTGGTTGACCACAATGCCTTCGATGAACAGATCGGGGTTGTGGTCGGCGCGAATCTCATCCGCGCTTTCTTTCAGGTTATAGAGGGCGTGGCGCGAGAACGCATCGCAATCGAAGGGAATCAGGCAGCGGTCGGCGGCGATCAGCGCCGAGCGGGTGTAGAAATTGAGCGCCGGCGGCGTGTCTATCCAGATTTCGTCGTAGCGCGGGGCCAGCAAATCCAGCGCTTCCTTCAGCTTGAACATCTTGTAGCGCGATTCCAGCTTGGCCATCAGCTCAGCCAGCTCCGGGTGGGAGGCCAGCAACGCCAGGCCGTCTATCCCGGATTCGCGGACGAACTCGTGCGGCTCTTTGCCGAACAGCGAGATGCTGAGCATTTGCTGGAACAGGTCGGCTACGCTGGGGCCGGCTTCGCCTGCGGCGGCGCCCAGCAGATAGTGGCTGGCGTTGCCTTGGGGATCCAGATCGATCAGCAGCACGCGTCGGCCCCGGCTGGCCGCCACCGCGGCCAGATTGACGGCGATGGTGGATTTGCCCACCCCGCCCTTCTGGTTGAATACCACGCGTCGGATGGTCATGAAGGCTCCTGTTGTTGGGCGGTGCGGGGGCCGGCGCGGCCAGACTGGGGCTGCCGCGCTCAGAAGCCTGGCTGTCCTTTGCAAACCAGCAGCATTTGCTGGTAGCTGGCGGAGTTCTGCACCACCGGCATGGATTTTATCTGTGCGTCATTATAGGAGAAGGCGGCGATCTGGCGGCCGTTTTCATCGAACAAGGTCATGCCCAGCAAGCGGAAGGTGTGTTGTGCGCAATCGATCTGCCAGACGTTGAGCGAGGTCTTGTGCCGCGGCGTGGTCAGGAAATTTTCCTTCTTCAGGTTGAAGATGGTTTTGCGGTCGCGGAACGTCACCAGCGAGCCTTGGCGCTTGATCGACAACAGGTCCAGTTCGTTCAGAATGTTGCCGTTGGGAGAAACACCCAGATTCTGCCAGTCTGCGCTGGCCGGGGCCGGGGTGGCGGCCGCAGGTTTGACCGATTGCGTCGGGGTGCCCGGTTGGGGCGCGGTGGCGCAGCCTGCCAGCAGAAGCAGAGCGAGCAAGGGCGTGAAGAGAGTGCGCATGAATGTCTCCAAGAAGATGGCGCCAGTGTCGCATAGCGGCGGGCCGGGGAAAACTGTTTGCGGCGGAGGGGCAGATTTTTGCAAAAAGTTTGGAACTTTACCGCGCCGCCGCCGGTCTTTCGTAGTGCGAGAGCATTTTTCCTCTTCGTTTCACATTGTCTCCATCCAACTTGAGGCCGCCACAACCTGGCGGCCATTTTTTTGCCCGGCTCGTCCCGGGGCGCGCCTTGCCGTACAATGGCGCTTTCCCAGCCCCACTCCCATTCCGGCATGCACGACGCAGTCTCCATCCTCAATCATATTTTCGGCTATCCGGAATTCCGCGGGCAGCAGCAGGAGATCGTCGAACAGGTGGCCCACGGCGGCCACGCGCTGGTGTTGATGCCTACCGGCGGCGGCAAGAGCCTGTGCTACCAGATCCCGGCTTTGCTGCGCGACGGCGTCGCCATCGTGGTGTCGCCGCTGATCGCGCTGATGCAGGACCAGGTGGCGACGTTGCAGGAGCTGGGCGTGGCGGCCGCTTGCCTGAATTCCGCCACTGGCCCGGACGAGGCGCGCGACATCGCCCGCCAGGCCCGAGCCGGCACGCTGGACCTGCTGTATGTGGCGCCGGAGCGCTTGCTGACGCCGCGCTTTCAGGAATTTTTGGCTAGCTTGAAAGTCGCGTTGTTCGCGATCGACGAAGCGCATTGCGTCAGCCATTGGGGACACGATTTCCGGCCGGAATACCAGCAACTGGGCATGCTGGCCGAACAGTTCCCTCTGGTGCCGCGCATCGCGCTGACCGCCACCGCCGACGAGCAGACCCGGCTCGACATCATCCATTATCTGAAGCTGGCCGAGGCCAGGGTGTTCCTGTCCAGCTTCGACCGGCCCAACCTGTTCTACCAGGTGGTGGAGAAGCACAACGCCAAGAAGCAATTGCTGGACTTCATCCGCCAGGAGCATCAGGGCGCCACCGGCATCGTTTACTGCCTGTCGCGCAAGCGGGTGGAGGACACCGCGCAATGGCTGCGGGAGAACGGCATCGAGGCGCTGGCCTACCATGCCGGCATGAGCCACGCGGAGCGCGAGGCGAATCAGCGGCTGTTCCTGCGCGAGGACGGCATCGTGATGGTGGCCACAGTGGCCTTCGGCATGGGCATCGACAAGCCGGACGTGCGCTTCGTCGCCCACATCGACATGCCCAAGAGCCCGGAAAACTTTTATCAGGAGTCGGGCCGCGCCGGCCGCGATGGACTGCCGTCGGCCAGTTGGCTGTGCTACGGATTCAACGACGTGGTGCAACTGCGGCAGATGATAGAAGGCGGCGAGATGGCCGAATTGCAGAAGCAGGTGGAGCTGTCCAAGCTGGACGCGATGCTGGCATTTTGCGAAACCGCCGGCTGTCGCCGCCAGCACATCCTGGCGCACTTCGGCGAGGCGAGCAAACCCTGCGGCCATTGCGACAACTGCCTGCATCCTCCCATCACTTACGACGCCACCGAACCGGTGCGCAAGCTGCTGTCCTGCATCTATAGAGTGGGGCAACGCTTCCCCACCGGCCACGTCATCGATGTGCTGCTGGGACGGCAGAATCCGAGCATCGGCCACCATCGCCATGATCAGCTCAGCACCTACGGCATCGGCAAAGACATGAACCAGCGTTGGTGGCGCTCCATCGTCCGCCAGCTGGTGGCGCGCCAGTTGGTGCAGGTGGATATCGCCCGCGGCCAGTCGCTGGTGTTGACGGATGCCTGCCGGCCTCTGTTGAAGGGCGAGCAGAGCATCTATCTGCGGCCGCTGGCCGACGAGAAGAAGTCTCGCGGCAGCGGCGGCGCCGACCGCTGGCTGCGCACCGAGCGCGAGGAGCGGCTGTGGCAGGCGCTGCGCCGCTGGCGCCGGCAGGTGGCCGACGAGCACAATGTGCCGGCCTACGCGGTGTTTTCAGACCGCACGCTGCGCGATCTGGTGGAAAAGCGGCCGGACAGCCCGGCCGGCCTGCAGCGCATTTACGGTTTGGGCGAACTGAAACTGGCGCGCTATGGCGAGGCGCTCTTGAACTGCTTGCGCGAGGCGCAGGAATAGGCCAAATGATTTGCCCAGCCATGAGTGGCGAAATTCTTATACAATCTGTCGCATATATATAAATGCAGGAGAATTTCATGGCGGTGAATCTGAATCCCCCGCAAGCCAGCCAATTGCCGGCAGTCGCCGGCGTCGAACTGCTGGTCGGCTCGGCCGGCATCAAGACGCCTGGCCGCAAGGATGTGCTGGTGGTCAAGCTGGACAAGGGCAATACCGTGGCCGGCGTGTTCACCCGCAACCGTTTTTGCGCGGCGCCGGTGCGGCTGTGCCAGGAGCATCTGGCCGCCGGGGTGCAGATTCGCGCGCTGGTGGTCAACACCGGCAACGCCAACGCCGGCACCGGGGTGGACGGCCACAACCGCGCGCTGTCGGTTTGCCGGGCGCTGGCCGACCGGCACCAACTGCAGCTGGAGCAGGTGCTGCCGTTCTCCACCGGGGTGATCCTGGAGCCGTTGCCGGCGGACAAGATCATCGCTGCGTTGCCGACGCTGCATCAGGCCGACTGGACCGAAGCGGCCGAAGCCATCATGACCACCGATACCATCGCCAAGGCGGCTAGCCGCTTGGTGGAAATCGGCGGCAAGGCGGTGACGATCACCGGCATCGCCAAAGGGTCCGGCATGATCCACCCGAATATGGCGACCATGCTGGGCTTCGTCGCCACCGACGCGGCGATCACGCGGCCGCTGCTGAACCAGCTGGTGCGCGAGGTGGCCGACCAATCCTTCAACAGCATCACCGTGGATGGCGACACCTCCACCAACGACAGCTTCATCCTGATCTCCACCGGCAAGAGCGAGGCCGCGCTGATCGACTCCGACGAGCAGCCCGCTTACCAGCAGTTGAGGCAGGCGCTGCTGGAAGTGGCGATCGAACTGGCCCAAGCCATCGTCCGCGATGGAGAAGGCGCTACCAAGTTCATCACCGTGGAAGTGAATGGCGGCCGTTCGGTGGCCGAGTGCAAGGACGTGGCCTACGCCATCGCCCGTTCTCCGCTGGTGAAAACCGCCTTCTTCGCATCCGATCCGAACCTGGGACGATTATTGGCCGCCATCGGCTACGCCGGCGTGGCCGATCTGGATGTCGATCGTCTCGCCTTATATCTCGACGATGTGCTGGTCGCTTGCGATGGCGGCCGAAATCCGACATATAAGGAAGAGCAGGGCCAGGCGGTGATGAATCAGAGCGAAATCACGGTGCGGGTGGAGCTGGGGCGCGGCGCGGCCAGCGGCAAGGTCTGGACCTGCGACTTCTCCTATGACTATGTGCGTATCAATGCCGACTACCGCAGCTAGCGGAGCGCGCTAGATAAATTGCAAAATATCCTCATATAGAAAAAAGCCGCGAAATATCGCGGCTTTTTCAATTTTCCGTTGGCAAAATGGGCTGAGCGAGTGCTGGCACGGCAAAGCGCGGCAGCCTGTGGAAAGAAGGCTTTCTGCGTGATGTGTTTTATATCAAAGGGTTGTTGTCGATTTTTCGGATTTTTGATGTTTTTCTCAAAAAACCTGTTGACCGAGGGTGAGGGCGCAGGTATAGTTCGTCTCCTCAGCTGACGCAGCGAACGAAGCAGCGGGAACGAAACGGTTCTCCGGTGTGACGAAGGCAGCGAAAGCACTGCTCTTTAACAGAACGAATAACCGATAGGTGTAAGTGCTTGGTGAAAGCCAAATACTTGCACTGCAAGAGACAAGAGATACTTGTTTATTTCTTTGAACTTGCGTGCCAGAAAATTTGCTTGAGATTGAACTGAAGAGTTTGATCCTGGCTCAGATTGAACGCTGGCGGCATGCTTTACACATGCAAGTCGAACGGCAGCACGGGAGCTTGCTCCTGGTGGCGAGTGGCGAACGGGTGAGTAATGCATCGGAATGTACCGTGTAATGGGGGATAGCTCGGCGAAAGCCGGATTAATACCGCATACGCCCTGAGGGGGAAAGCGGGGGATCGAAAGACCTCGCGTTATACGAGCAGCCGATGTCTGATTAGCTAGTTGGTGGGGTAAGAGCCCACCAAGGCGACGATCAGTAGCGGGTCTGAGAGGATGATCCGCCACACTGGGACTGAGACACGGCCCAGACTCCTACGGGAGGCAGCAGTGGGGAATTTTGGACAATGGGCGCAAGCCTGATCCAGCCATGCCGCGTGTCTGAAGAAGGCCTTCGGGTTGTAAAGGACTTTTGTCAGGGAGGAAATCCCGCTGGTTAATACCTGGCGGGGATGACAGTACCTGAAGAATAAGCACCGGCTAACTACGTGCCAGCAGCCGCGGTAATACGTAGGGTGCAAGCGTTAATCGGAATTACTGGGCGTAAAGCGTGCGCAGGCGGTTGTGCAAGTCTGATGTGAAAGCCCCGGGCTCAACCTGGGAACGGCATTGGAGACTGCACGACTAGAGTGCGTCAGAGGGGGGTAGAATTCCACGTGTAGCAGTGAAATGCGTAGAGATGTGGAGGAATACCGATGGCGAAGGCAGCCCCCTGGGATGACACTGACGCTCATGCACGAAAGCGTGGGGAGCAAACAGGATTAGATACCCTGGTAGTCCACGCCCTAAACGATGTCAACTAGCTGTTGGGGGTTTGAATCCTTGGTAGCGTAGCTAACGCGTGAAGTTGACCGCCTGGGGAGTACGGCCGCAAGGTTAAAACTCAAAGGAATTGACGGGGACCCGCACAAGCGGTGGATGATGTGGATTAATTCGATGCAACGCGAAAAACCTTACCTGCTCTTGACATGTACGGAACTTGGTAGAGATATCTTGGTGCCCGAAAGGGAGCCGTAACACAGGTGCTGCATGGCTGTCGTCAGCTCGTGTCGTGAGATGTTGGGTTAAGTCCCGCAACGAGCGCAACCCTTGTCATTAGTTGCCATCATTAAGTTGGGCACTCTAATGAGACTGCCGGTGACAAACCGGAGGAAGGTGGGGATGACGTCAAGTCCTCATGGCCCTTATGAGCAGGGCTTCACACGTCATACAATGGTCGGTACAGAGGGTTGCCAAGCCGCGAGGTGGAGCTAATCTCAGAAAACCGATCGTAGTCCGGATCGCACTCTGCAACTCGAGTGCGTGAAGTCGGAATCGCTAGTAATCGCAGATCAGCATGCTGCGGTGAATACGTTCCCGGGTCTTGTACACACCGCCCGTCACACCATGGGAGTGAGTTTCACCAGAAGTGGGTAGGCTAACCGTAAGGAGGCCGCTTACCACGGTGGGATTCATGACTGGGGTGAAGTCGTAACAAGGTAGCCGTAGGGGAACCTGCGGCTGGATCACCTCCTTTCTAGAGAATGGCGATTGCCAAGTACTTACAGCCTATCGGTTATTCAAGTTAAGGGCATTTTCGATGAAAATCGGCGCAGCTCTGCGTTGAAAGCTTCCTCGTGTACTCGATGTACACGTCGTCAGCTTTCGCCTGGATCTGCTGGATTTTGATCGAAAAGGATGTGGTATCAAACGACTACTGGGTTTGTAGCTCAGCTGGTTAGAGCACTGTGTTGATAACGCAGGGGTCGTAGGTTCGAGTCCTACCAGACCCACCAGTATTTTTTGGGTCAGGCAAGGCGCGAAGGAGCGGCATGTGCTTATGCACATGAGCGACTGAGCAACGCAGCATCACCCAAAAAGAGGGGGATTAGCTCAGTTGGGAGAGCACCTGCTTTGCAAGCAGGGGGTCGTCGGTTCGATCCCGTCATCCTCCACCATCGCAAACAAAATCGAATTCGGAAGAGTTGGATTCTGTTTGCGTTGTATAAACGCCCGATCTTTAACAAACTGAAGAAGCCGAATATATAAAGACGGCGAGACAAACGACATGGAGTTAATTCTGCATGTTGAATGAATCGTCATCTTGGGTATTTGATTGTATCTAAGGCTGCGTCGCCATATCAAAAGGGGCGGTGCAGTCGTCGCACAAACACTCTCTGTTGTTGCGGTAATTTAGGTTACTGAAATGATAGGGTCAAGCGACTAAGTGCATCTGGTGGATGCCTTGGCGATCATAGGCGATGAAGGACGTGTAAGCCTGCGAAAAGCGCGGGGGAGCTGGCAATAGAGCTTTGATCCCGCGATGTCCGAATGGGGAAACCCCTCCGCAAGGAGATCCCTGACTGAATCCATAGGTCAGAGGAGGCGAACTCAGCGAACTGAAACATCTAAGTAGCTGAAGGAAAAGAAATCAACCGAGATTCCGTAAGTAGTGGCGAGCGAACGCGGAACAGCCTGACTGTGTTATGAGTTGCGTTAGTGGAAGGTTCATGGAAAGGACCGCCATAGTGGGTGATAGCCCCGTACACGAAAACGCATCGCAAGAACTAGGCAGTCGACAAGTAGGGCGGGACACGAGAAATCCTGTCTGAAGATGGGGGGACCATCCTCCAAGGCTAAATACTCATGATCGACCGATAGTGAACCAGTACCGTGAGGGAAAGGCGAAAAGAACCCCGGGAGGGGAGTGAAATAGAACCTGAAACCGGATGCATACAAACAGTGGGAGCGGACTTGTTCCGTGACTGCGTACCTTTTGTATAATGGGTCAGCGACTTACGTTCAGTAGCAAGCTTAACCGAATAGGGGAGGCGTAGGGAAACCGAGTCCGAATAGGGCGCTTTAGTTGCTGGGCGTAGACCCGAAACCGAGTGATCTATCCATGGCCAGGATGAAGGTGCGGTAACACGCACTGGAGGTCCGAACCCACTAGTGTTGCAAAACTAGGGGATGAGCTGTGGATAGGGGTGAAAGGCTAAACAAACTCGGAGATAGCTGGTTCTCCCCGAAAACTATTTAGGTAGTGCGTCAAGTATCACTTCCGGGGGTAAAGCACTGTTATGGCTAGGGGGTCATTGCGATTTACCAAACCATGGCAAACTCTGAATACCGGAAAGTGCGAGCTTGGCAGACAGACAGTGGGTGCTAACGTCCATTGTCAAGAGGGAAACAACCCAGACCGCCAGCTAAGGTCCCAAATGATCAGTTAAGTGGTAAACGAAGTGGGAAGGCCTAGACAGCCAGGATGTTGGCTTAGAAGCAGCCATCATTTAAAGAAAGCGTAATAGCTCACTGGTCGAGTCGTCCTGCGCGGAAGATGTAACGGGGCTCAAACTGATAACCGAAGCTGCGGATGCACAGTTTACTGTGCGTGGTAGGGGAGCGTTCTGTAGGTCTGTGAAGGTGTCTCGTAAGGGATGCTGGAGATATCAGAAGTGCGAATGCTGACATGAGTAGCGATAAAGCGGGTGAAAAGCCCGCTCGCCGAAAGCCCAAGGTTTCCTACGCAACGTTCATCGGCGTAGGGTGAGTCGGCCCCTAAGGCGAGGCTGAAAAGCGTAGTCGATGGGAAACGGGTTAAAATTCCCGTACTTTTGTGTAGTGCGATGTGGGGACGGAGAAGGTTAGGTCATCAGACTGTTGGAATAGTCTGTTTAAGCCGGTAGGCGTGAAGGGTAGGCAAATCCGCTCTTCTTTAACGCCGAGAAGTGATGACGAGGGTCTACGGACCTGAAGTGACTGATACCACGCTTCCAGGAAAAGCCACTAAGCTTCAGCTACACAAGAACCGTACCGCAAACCGACACAGGTGGGCAGGATGAGAATTCTAAGGCGCTTGAGAGAACTCAGGAGAAGGAACTCGGCAAATTGATACCGTAACTTCGGGAGAAGGTATGCCTGTTGAGGTGTAGTCCCTTGCGGATGAAGCTTTGACAGGTCGCAGAGAATCGGTGGCTGCGACTGTTTAACAAAAACACAGCACTGTGCCAACACGAAAGTGGACGTATACGGTGTGACGCCTGCCCGGTGCCGGAAGGTTAAGTGATGGGGTGCAAGCTCTTGATCGAAGCCCCGGTAAACGGCGGCCGTAACTATAACGGTCCTAAGGTAGCGAAATTCCTTGTCGGGTAAGTTCCGACCCGCACGAATGGCGTAACGATGGCCACACTGTCTCCTCCTGAGACTCAGCGAAGTTGAAGTGTTTGTGAAGATGCAATCTCCCCGCTGCTAGACGGAAAGACCCCGTGAACCTTTACTGTAGCTTTGCATTGGACTTTGAACAGACTTGTGTAGGATAGGTGGGAGGCTTTGAAGCCAGGACGCTAGTTCTGGTGGAGCCGTCCTTGAAATACCACCCTGGTGTGTTTGAGGTTCTAACCTTGGTCCGTGATCCGGATTGGGGACAGTGCATGGTAGGCAGTTTGACTGGGGCGGTCTCCTCCCAAAGTGTAACGGAGGAGTTCGAAGGTTACCTAGGTACGGTCGGAAATCGTGCTGATAGTGCAATGGCAAAAGGTAGCTTAACTGCGAGACCGACAAGTCGAGCAGGTGCGAAAGCAGGACATAGTGATCCGGTGGTTCTGAATGGAAGGGCCATCGCTCAACGGATAAAAGGTACTCCGGGGATAACAGGCTGATACCGCCCAAGAGTTCACATCGACGGCGGTGTTTGGCACCTCGATGTCGGCTCATCACATCCTGGGGCTGTAGCCGGTCCCAAGGGTATGGCTGTTCGCCATTTAAAGTGGTACGTGAGCTGGGTTCAAAACGTCGTGAGACAGTTTGGTCCCTATCTGCAGTGGGCGTTGGAAGTTTGACGGGGGCTGCTCCTAGTACGAGAGGACCGGAGTGGACGAACCTCTGGTGTACCGGTTGTGACGCCAGTCGCATTGCCGGGTAGCTAAGTTCGGAAGAGATAACCGCTGAAAGCATCTAAGCGGGAAACTTGCCTGAAGATGAGACTTCCCTGGAGGCTTGACCTCCCTGAAGAGTCGTTCGAGACCAGGACGTTGATAGGTCGGGTGTGGAAGCGCTGTGAGGCGTGAAGCTAACCGATACTAATTGCTCGTGAGGCTTGATCCTATCATTTGAGTGACTTAGAGAGCTAAGTGACGAAGATAGAGTGTGTGCGACACGATCAGATACCGAATATTCAGAATCAGAGAACATCTCTGGTTCAGGCTTCTTTCAGTTTGTGCCAGTTTATGTCTGGTGGCCATAGCGAGATGGTCCCACGCCTTCCCATCCCGAACAGGACCGTGAAACATCTTAGCGCCGATGATAGTGTGGCATTCGCCATGTGAAAGTAGGACACCGCCAGACGCCTCATACACAAGCCCAGCTCTATCGAGCTGGGCTTTGTGCTTTCTCCCGTCCAGATTCTTATTTCAAGCGACAGCTCCGCCAGGGAAACCGGTGGGGCTGCGTTGCTTATGTCTCAGGCTTCGGAGCCAGTCCGTCCATCGCCGCCGCAAGCCCTTTGGTCGGTTCAAGAGGGCTTCGAGCTTGGCTACGCCCTATGCTGACAGCAGGGCTACATCTGGAGATGGAGATGCGTTGCCGAGCGAGTCGCGGGATAGGAGGCTTCACCATGCTGGAGGTCTTGATCGCCTTGCTGGTATTGGCGATGGGAGTATTGGCGGCGATCGCAGTGATGGTGAACGCAGAGCGGGCCAGCAGCTCCGCTTACTTGCGCCAGATGGCAAATCAGTATGCCTACGACATGATTGACCGTATGCGAGCCAACTCCTCGCAGGTCAGCGCGGGAAGCTACGATGTGGCTTCCGGCACCAGTCCTGCCACCTTTCAGAGCGATTGCGCCACTGCCGCCTGCAGCACGGCGACAATGGCGACTTACGACAAATACCAGTGGCTAAGCGATGTGCAGAACAATCTGCCGGGCGGCACCGGCAGCGTTTACCAGCCAACCAACGGCGGAGGCAGTGAGCGAATTGTGCAGATATGGTGGACGGATGGCAACGCGGTGAGCGGCGGAACGCAGCAGTCGGTGACGGTGAGGACCATCATGTGAAGACGAGGCGCGCGCGGAGCGGTTTCTCGCTGGTGGAACTGATGGTGGCGATCACCATCGGCTTGCTGCTGCTGACCTCGCTGATCGGCATCATGGTGGGGGGGCGCAAGGATTATTCCACGAATACCGGCCAGGGCATGCTGCAAAACGCTGGCGCCACCTTGTCTAGCGTGATTTCGCAGACCGCGCGCTCGGCGGGTTTTTTCGGCTGCTCCGGCGCAACCACCTCGAATACGCTGGTGGCGGCGAATGGTTTGCTGGGCAATTTCAACACTCCGGTCATCGGGTTCGACGCGGTGTTGGCTTCATCCACGTTGACCTTAAGCTCGCTGAACGGGAGCAACGACGCCACGTTGACCGACTGGACGCCGACTCTGGACAGCAGCCTGCAGGGACTGGTGGCCAAAGGCAGCGATGTGCTGGTTTTCAGCGGACAGACCAATGGTTCGGTGCCAGTCTGGGTGAATGCATACGCTTCGGCGGGCAGCACCGCCCTGCAGACGCTGTCTGCTTCAGGCGTGGCCGCCAACGATTTGTTGTCGGTTTCCAACTGCGGGCATTCCTCCATCATGCAAGTCAGCAATATCGGCAGCGCGGGGAACAACAGCGTGATCAATTTGCGCCAGGCGCTGGATGCGGACTTCCCTGTAGGCTCGGTGGCGGCACCCTTGTCGCAGACGGCTTATTTCGTGGCCCAGGCCGCCGGCACCCAAAGCGCGCTGTATCAGGCGGTGTATGACGGCACGACGGGCAGCTGGCAGTTGACGCCGGTAGTGCCGGGCGTGGATGCGCTGCAGATATGGTATGGCGTGGGCAGCGCGCCTGGCGCGACCACGCAGTATCTGTCGGCCGGGCAGGTCGGCAACTGGGCCCAGGTCAATAGTTTGAGGATCGCAGCCTTGCTGGAGGGGCCATTGGGTTCCGCTCCGGCAACGGGCGGGGGACGTTGCGCGAACCAGACCAACTGGACTGTGCTGGGCAGCACGGTGGTGGTGCCTTGCGACACCCGTTTGCGCCATGTCTACACGATGACGGTTTCATTGCGGAATGCCGGTCTATGAAGACTCTGCCACATGTTCATGGCTCGCGGGGCGATCAGGCGGGCGTGGTGTTGATCGTCGCGCTGATTTTCATGCTGGTGATCATGATTCTGGGCTTGGCTGGCAGCAGCCAGTCTTTGGGCCAATTGCACATGGCCAGCAACAATGCGCAGTACCAGAGCAATCTGGAACTGGCGGAGGGGACGCTGCGCCAGGCTTACGCCTCGATGCTGCAAGGCGGCTTTTCCAGCCAGACGTTCACCGTCTCCGGCAATAACGGCTATTACCAGTTCAATGCCAGCGCCACGCCGGCATGGCAGCAAAATCTGTACAACGCCTCGTTCTGGAGCGACAGCGCCAAGGCCATAGCGGGTTATGCCGGCACGCCGCCGGTTGCCGGCATCGTTAGCAGCTACGTGGTGGAAAGCATGCCTGACGCCTGCCGGGCGGGAACCAGCTGCGGCAACCGCGGCATTTATGGGCAACAGGCCGGTGGCAACAACTACCGGGTGACGGCGAGAGTGGCGACCAGCAGCGGCGCCAGCCCTGTCGTGGTGCAGGCCATTTTCACTCAGTGAGGCGGAGATGACGCGAAGAGTGCCGATATTGCGCGTAGCCCTGGTTCTGCTGACCGTGGTGGCGGGGCTCGCGGCGTTCTGGGCATGGGGTGGCGGGTCCACGGCGACGCTGGCCATTTCCCAGGTGCCGCTGACAATCACCACGCCGGCCCGGCCGCAAGTGGTGATCGCGGTGACCAATTCCGAATCGATGGACGGCAGCACCATCACCTATTGCAATGGCACCGGCAATAGCGGGGCCAATTGCAGCAGTGGCTTTTCCACAAGCTACACCGGCCGCGGCGGCGCGTTGTTGACCGGCTCCGGCGCGGTCAGCGGGTTGACCGGTTCGGCTTCGCCGATCAACTACCCGGTGCCGTCCAACTTCACGCCGCCGGTCAGCGGGGGAGCCGCGGGCAGCATGCAGCCGTACACTGCGGCCTTGTCCGGCGGCCAGCTGGCGGATAACAGCCCGTCGCGGCTGAATGTGGCAAAGGCCGGCATTCTATCGATCTTGAACACCTATCTCGCCACCACCGATTTCGCCTTGCTGTCTTATCAGATGAGCCGCACCTCCTTGTACACCACCTGGGTGTATTACATGTCGCCGACCGGAGGCTTCGGCTTCACCAACACGCCGACGGCCACCAGCAGCACCGACACGGTCCTTAATCCATGCTACGGCTACAGTTCGTCCTCGTCGTCTACGGTGAAAAGCAATTGCGGCTCCATCGTCACCGCGCTGGGCGCGAGCAGCAGCACGGTGAGCGGCTCGCAGTACATGACGGTGGCAGCCACCAGCGACGACGCCAGCATCAACGACGTGCTGTATGCTTCCAGTCTTAACCCGGTGTTCATGACCTATGGCACGGTCAGTCCCAGCAATCCCTACAGCTATTTTTCGCTGAGCAGTTACAAAAACGGTTCGATTTCCGTGTCGTACAGCAAGGTCGCGCCGAACAGCGGCGGCTGGAGCACCTCTCCCACCAATGCCGGCTATGTGCCATACGCGCCGCAAGTGCTGTACGCGCAGCGCGGCTGGGGTTACGGGGGGTCGCAGTCATACAGCGCCGCCGCCACCAATGTGGCGATGACCAATCTGGGCAGCCCGTCAGCCAGCCAACTCTCCAGCGCCTACAACTCCTTCTCGCCTTTCTTGCAGCCGGAGACCAACTCCACCAGCACCTCGGAAATCAAGGCGGCGGCGGGACAGTCGCCTATTTACGCCTTGCTGAAGACGGCGCAGACCTCGTTCACCAGCACTTCGTCCAGCAGCGGCTGCGCGCCGCAGAAGTACGTGGTGTTGATCACGGACGGCCTGCCCACCCAGGACAAGAACGGCTATTACTGGCCGCCGGCGGGCAGCGCCGCGGCCGCGGGCTATGGGGTGACCGCCAGTTTCAACGCCGACGGCTCGTTGAATACGGGGGGGACCAACGATCAGGCGCTGCTGGATGCGATCAGTCAGATCCAGACCCTGGCCAGCGCCGGCATCAAGACCTATGTGATCGGCCTCGGCGCTGGGGTGGCGCCCGCCACCAACCCGACGGCGGCGCAAACGCTGACGGCGATGGCGGTGGCGGGCAACACCGGTGCCTATTATCCGGCGGTGGATCCATCAGCTTTCAGCAACGCGCTGGGCTCCATCCTGGTGCAGATTCAGAAGGGCAGTTACGACCAGGCGTCGGTGGCTCTGAACAGCACCACGCTCAGCACCAATACCCAGGCCTTCCTGGCCAGCTTCAATCCCAGCGACACGCCGTACAGCGACTGGACCGGCGATCTGTCCGCCTACGCGCTGGGCACCAGCAGCGGGTTGAATGTCAGCAGTTCTGCCAGCTGGAGCGCGCAGACGCAGCTGGATGCGCTGGCTGGCGGCAGCGGTTGGCAGAGCGCGCGTCTGATCGCCACCTGGGACGCGGCCAATGGCAGAGGCGTGCCCTTCCGCTGGCCCGCCGCCGGGGTGACCGGCATCAACAGCGCCCAGCAGTCGCAGTTGCAGCCATCCGACACCAAGGGCAGCCTGAGGCTCAACTATCTGCGCGGAGACGCTTCCCAAGAGGCGCGCAATGGCGGCGGCTTCCGCAGCCGCAGCCATCTGCTGGGCGACGTGGTCGACAGCGGGCCGGCCTATGTCGCCAAGCCGGACGGGCCTTATATCGACACCAGCTACCAGACCTTCATCAGCAATAACGCCAATCGCGCGCCCATGCTTTACTTCGGGGCCAACGACGGGATGGTGCACGCACTCAACGCCAGCACCGGCAACGAGGCCTTCGCTTTCATCCCCAATGGCGTGTTCGCCAACCTGTACCAGCTGACGGGCACCTCTTACAACAGCAACCACATTTATTTCGTCGATGGTTCGCCGCAGGCCGGCGACGTGCAGTTCTCCGACAACGCCTGGCATTCCATTCTGGTGGGCGGGCTGGGCGGCGGCGGCAAGACCATCTATGCGTTGGACATCACCACGCCATCCAGTCTCACCACCGAGACGGCGGTGGCGAACGCCGCTTTGTGGGAGTTCAGCGACAGCGGCATGGGCTATTCCTATGGCAGGCCGACCATCGCCAGGCTGAACGGCGCGAGCAACGCTTTCGCGGTGTTTTTCGGCAACGGCTACGCCAGCAGCGGCAATCACGCCATTTTCTACGCGGTGAATCCGCAAACCGGCGCCACCCTGGCCAAGATAGACCTGTGCAGCGCAGTGCCCGCGGCCTGCAACAGCAGCGCGCCGCAGGGCTTGTCCGAAGTGGTGGCGATCAACAGCAGCGGCAACGCAGGGGCTGCGGTGGACACCGTGTACGCCGGCGATCTGCAAGGCAATCTGTGGGCGATCAACGTATCCAGCTCCAATCCGGCCAATTGGTCGGTGCGCCTGTTGTTCACAGCTACGGACAGCAGCGGAAACCATCAGCCCATCACCGCCGCGCCGGCGGCGACGCTCAACCCTAACTTTCCCAAGCAGAAAGGGATGATGGTGTATGTCGGCACCGGCCAATTGCTGGCGCAGGCCGATCTGACCAATAGCAACACCCAGTCCTTCTATGCGATTTACGACAATATGAACATCACCGGCTTGACGCCATCCAATCTGCTGCAGCAGACGGAGACAGCCATCGCCACCTCGGTGTCAGGCTTCCCCAGCACCACGGTGTCGTCCAGCCTGTACAACTGGCAGAGTCCGAACCCGCCGCTCAATTGCGTGGTCGGCCGCACTTGTCCGACGCTGTACGGCTGGTATTACAACCTGAGTTTCGCCGGCAGCGGAACCCGGATGCTGACCAATCCGCAGATATTCGCCGGCAATGTGGTGTACACCACGTTCTCGCCGCCGACATCGCCGTGCACCGCCGGCGGCGTTTCTTTCCTGATGTCGTCCAATTACGCGACCGGCGGTCCCCCGGCCCAGCCCTTCCTCGACGCCACTGGCGACGGCGTCGTCAACGGGCAGGACGTCTACAACCAGCAACCTTTGTCTGGGGTGCAGCTGGGCAGCTTCTTCGCCTCCACCCCGGCCTTCGTGATGTCCAGCCAGGGAGGGTTCACCGCCAGCATCCTGGTGGGCGGCGGCAACAGCTCCAGCCGCAACAATTGCGCCAACGGCAAGCTCAGCTGCACCAGCAGCAGCCCGTCGCAGCAATACTATTCTTGGAGTGGATGGTGGCAGATCTTGTGAGGGGGAGCGTATGCGAGGCGTGACGCTGGTCGAGTTGATGATTACCCTGGCTGTGGTGGCCATTCTGGGAGCCATCGCCTATCCGATGTACTCCAGCTATGTGCAGAAATCCAGGCGGGGCGACGCCTGGCAGGCTTTGACCACCGCGCAGGCGCAGATGGAGCAGTGCTACGCGCAGTATTTCGCTTACAACAACGCGGCCTGCGCCGTGACGGCGGCGTCTCCCAGCGGCTATTACCAGGTGCAGATCGCCTCGTCCACCAATGCCAGCACCTATACGCTGACGGCCACGGCGGTGTCTTCCGGCGTCCAGGCCTCCGATACCGGCTGCAACAGCTTCAGCGTCGGCAACAGCGGCAGCCGCAGCGCCCAGAACGCTCAGGGCGCGGATACCTCCAACGCCTGCTGGCCGCATTGAGGCGCGGGCCGTGAGGGGGCGGGCGGGCGGAGGCGGTTTCACGCTGGTGGAAATGCTGGTGACCATCGCCGTGGCGGTGCTGCTGTTGACCGTCGCCTTGCCGGCTTGGCAGGTATTCGTCCAGAACGAGAGGCTGAACAGCACGCGGGACCAGTTGATCAACGCGCTGAACCAGGCGCGCTCGCTATCCATCAGCAACGACGACGTGGTGACGGTCTGTCCGTACAACGCGGCGTCGCCGACGACATGCGGCGGCAGCTGGAGCGCCGGCTGGGCCATCCTTGAATTGCCGCAGGGCAGCGCCAGCATGGTGTTGACGCAGGCGCGGCCCCTCAGCGCCGGCGCGCCTACCATCAACGTCGCCACCACCGGCGGCGCGGCGATCGCCAGCGTCAGCTTCAACCCTCGGCCCCCCTACGTCGCGGCAGCCCAGAGCGGAGACTTCCGCATCTGCGACAGCCGCGGCGCGAGCTACGCCTTGTCCTTCAATTTGTTGAGCACGGGCTATATCCAGCAGTCTTCCAGGGCGGGCTACACGCTGGCCGGCGCCGCGCTCGCCTGCCCTTGACGCGTTCCGAGTTGGGCAGCTACCGGGGACGGTGGTATGCTTCGCGATCCATTCCGTTTCACGACGCCGCGGCGGCCCCGGCATGCCATGCCGCCGTCGCCGGCATCCGAGCAAGGAAAAGCATGAGTTACCCGTCGCCGTCGTTTGAAGACAAGGTCTGCCCGCCCGAGCGGCTGGCCGAGCGCCTGGCCGCGCTGCCGCGTCCGCTGGTGTTCACCAACGGCTGTTTCGACATCCTGCACCGCGGCCATGTGACCTATCTGGCTCAGGCGCGCGCCTTGGGCGCCAGCCTGGTGCTGGGGCTGAACACCGACGCTTCGGTGCGGCGGCAGGGCAAGGGCGACGACAGGCCGATCAACAACGAGCTGAACCGCGCCGCGGTGCTGGCCGCGCTGGAGAGCGTGAGCCTGGTCACCTGGTTCGACACCGATACGCCGGCCGAGCTGATCGAGCAGGTCAGACCTGACGTTCTGGTCAAGGGCGGGGACTGGACGGTGGACAAGATCGTCGGCAGCAGCGAAACGCTGGCGCGCGGCGGCCAGGTCCACTCCATTCCGTTTTTGTTCGATACCTCCACCACTAAGACGCTGCAGCGAATCCGCGCCGCCGAGGGCAAGGCGTGAGCGAGCACGCGTTCGCGGTGCTGCGCCATCTGTCCGATGGCCGTTTCCACTCCGGCGAAGACATCGCCCAGGCGTTGGGCTGTTCCCGCACGCTGGTATGGCAAGCGGTGCATGCGGTCGAATCCGAGTTGGGTCTGACTGTGTTCAGCGTTCGCGGCCAGGGCTACAGGCTGGCGCAGCCGTTCGGTTGGCTGGATGTGGCCGCCGTGCGGGCTGGGCTGTCTGAGCGCGCCGCGGAAACCTACACGCTGGCGGTGGCGGAGCGCACGGACTCCACCAATTCGCAATTGATGGCGCGCGCCGGCAACGGCGGCCTGCATGGATTGGTGCTGGCTTGCGAGCTGCAGACGGCCGGGCGCGGCCGCCTGGGCCGGCGTTGGCAGGCCAGGCTGGGCTCCGGGCTGACCTTTTCGCTGCTGTGGCGTTTCGAGCGCGGCTTGGCCGAGCTGGCGGGCCTGTCGCTGGCGGTGGGCGTCGCGATCGGACGGGCGTTGCGTGCGTTGGGCGCGCCGGTGGCGTTGAAGTGGCCCAACGACGTGTTGCTGGATGGCCGCAAGCTGGCCGGCATCCTGATCGAGGTATCGGGCGACGCGTTGGGCCCTGCCGCGGCGGTGATCGGCATCGGTCTGAACGTCGCCGATCCTGGCGAGGTGGACCAGCCGGTGGCCGCGCTGGCGCACGCCGGCGTCGAGCCGGATCGCAACCGGACGCTGTCCGCGCTGCTCAACGAGCTGGCGCAGGTGCTGGCCGATTTCGACCGCGACGGCTTCGCGCCGCTGCGCGAGGAGTGGTGGGCTCTGTGCGCGCACCGCGACGCAGCGGTGCGGCTGAGTTTTTCCCACGGCGAGCCCGTGGACGGCATGGCCATCGGCGTGGCCGACAACGGCGCGCTGCAGGTGAAAACGGCCCAAGGGGTGCGGACCTTCCATATCGGCGAGGTCAGCCTCAGGGAGCGCCAATGAAATTACTGATAGACGCCGGCAACAGCCGGGTGAAGTGGGCGCTGTACCAGGGCGCGGACTGCGTCGAGCAGGGCGCGGCCGAGCACGGAGAACTGGCCGGCCTGGCCGATGCCTGGCGCGGACGGCCGTTGGAAGGCGCCTGGCTGTCGTCGGTGGCGAAGAAGGACGTGGCTGACGCGTTGGCCGCCGCCGCGCCGTGCCCGCTGCACCGCGTGCACGCAGAGCGCAGCTTCGGCGACGTGTGTAACCATTATCGCAACACCGCCGAGCAGGGGGCGGACCGCTGGCTGGCGGTGCTGGCCGCGCGCGAACTATGCAGAGGCGACGTCATCGTCGCCTGCGCCGGCACCGCGCTGACGGTGGAGGCCCTGACCGAGGAGGGCGATTACTTGGGCGGGCTGATCCTGCCCGGCCATGGCCTGATGCTGCAAAGCCTGGCCCAGGGAACGGCCAACCTGAACCGCCAGGCCGGCGAGGTGGTGGATTTTCCGCAAGGCACGCAGGACGCGCTGGCCAGCGGCGCGATGGCGGCGCTGAGCGGCGCCATCGCCGAGCAGCGCCGGCGGCTGGCCGAGCGCACCGGCCGCGCGCCGGCCACGGTGATTCTCACCGGCGGCGACGCCGCCCGCATCGCGCCATGGCTCGCGGCGCCGTTGCAGATCGTGGATAATCTGGTGCTGATGGGTTTACTCAAGGTGGCGAACGCGTGATGAAGTGGTTTGTGGCGCTGGTGGTGGTGCTGAATCTGGTGGTGGCGATGTATGGCTCGCTGAAGCAGCGGCCGCCGCTGGACGTGCATGCCCAGGAAGTCAGTCCCGGGCAGGTGAAACTGCTGCCCGCCAACTGGAGGCCGGACGCGTCCGCGCCCAAGGCGCAAGCCAGCGCGCCGGCCGCGTCCGCGCCCGCCGCCCAGCCTTTGCATGAGACCAAGGCGGCGGCCAGCGCGGCTCAGGCCCTGGCTAAAGCCGCGGGCAAAACGGAGGCCTCGAAACCCGCGGCCAAGGCGGCCGATAAGCCGCAGGAAAAACCGGCGGCGGACAGGAAGGCAGAGGCGTCGGCTTGCTACCGCTGGGCTGGCCTCAACGACAGCCTGCTGGCCAGGGTCAAAGGGGGCGTGCCGCAGTTGAAGCTGAAGTCCGGCCAGTTGCAGGAAGAAAGCAAGGAAGAGAGCAAGGGCGCCGGCCGCTTCTGGGTGTACTACCCGCCGCTGGCCACTCAGTCCGAAACCAAGACCCTGTCGGCGGAGATGAAGGAAAAGGGCTTCGACAACTACATCGTCAGCAATGCCGAATTCAAGGGCAACCTGTCGCTGGGCCTGTTCGGCAAGGAGGACGCGGCCAAAGCGTTGGCGGCGCGGTTGAAGGCGGCCGGCTACGACAAGGCGGTGGTGAAGTCCAAGGACCAGCCGTCAAAGGTGAGTGCGCTAACGTTCAAAGATCTGGACGCGGCGCAGGCCGAGCGGCTGCAGGCGTTGCAGAAGCGCTTGACGCCGGGTATTCCGCTGAAGGGTTGCTAGCTGGATAAAGTTTGATCCAGCGGCTTGCCCGGCAAGCATGTTGCGGTGCAATATTCCAACGGCGACAACCAGTCGCCGTTTTGCTTGTCCTAATTACATGTCCAGACACTTTCACATCACCCGGCTGCTGGATCGCGGCCGCTTCAACGACAGGGTATTGCGCCAGCTGGGCTGGTCGATGGCCTTCATCGCCGGCGCCATCAACGCCGGCGGCTTCCTGGCGGTGCACCGCTACACCTCGCACGTGTCCGGCATCGTGTCCGGCATGGCCGACGCCTGGGCTACCGGCGAGATCCGCCTGGCGTTGTCGCTGCTGGTGATGCTGTGCTGTTTCGTCGGCGGCGCGATGCACAGCACCTGGTTGATCCTGTGGGCGAGGCGGCAGCGGCTGCGCGGCGGCTACGGGGTGTCGATGATGGAGGAGGCGCTGTTGTTGCTGGTGTTCGGCTTGCTGGGCGCGGGCTTGTCGCTGCACAAGGGTCTGTTCACGCCGCCGACGGTGATGCTGTTGTGTTTCATCATGGGCATGCACAACACCATCGTCACCAAGCTGTCCGGCGGCCTGCTGCGCAGCACCCACATGACCGGCGTCGCCACCGATCTGGGCATCGAACTGGCCAAGATGAGCTATTACAACCGCCAGGCCAACCCGAGAGTGGCCGCGGTGCGCTCCAATCGCAAGAAATTCCGCGTCTACGCGCTGATCCTGCTGGCCTTCTTCATCGGCGGCGTGGTGGGCGCGCTGGGTTTCAAGCACCTGGGTTTCGGCTTCACGCTGCCTTTGGCGCTGTTCCTGTTTCTGCTCGGCCTCCGGCCCGCCTGGTATGACGTCAAGCTGCGCTGGCGCTGGTGGCGCGGCCGCTGGTCGGCGCGCCGCGCGCGCGTGGCTGCGCAGCATGGCTGAATCGGGCTGTCGTTCGCGGCGTTTCCCCGTCTATTTTTAGTCTTGACTTGAACCTGTCGCGCCATCGCGGCACACTTCGGGTTTTCCGCGCCACGGGGCGCGGCAGCCTCAAGCCGTCGGCTGTGCAAGATGGACGGTAATCGTCGCGAAACCATGCGGAATCAATTGTTTGACCGCAGCGGCGTACTCTCGCCTGGAGAGTGGCATGAGTGATGAAATGATCTATGGCGACGGCGCTATCCGCCGTCAGGGCCTGTATGGCTCTTCCATCGAAAACACCTACGCCGGCGTGCTGTCCTTCATGCGCCGCAATTACAGCCGCGACCTGGAAGGCGTGGACGTGGCGGTGTCCGGCATTCCGCTGGACCTGTCGGTCACCTTCCGTTCCGGCGCGCGCATGGGCCCGCAGGCCATCCGCGCCGCCAGCGTGCAGCTGGCCGAGCTGAAGCCGTATCCGTGGGGCTTCGATCCGTTCGAAGACCTGGCTGTGGTGGACTACGGCGACTGCTGGTTCGACGCGCACAATCCGCTGACCATCAAGCCGTCCATCATCGAGCACGCCCGCACCATTCTGGCCTCCGGAGCCAAGATGCTGACCTTCGGCGGCGACCACTACGTCACCTACCCGCTGTTGATCGCGCACGCCGAGAAGTACGGCAAGCCGCTGGCGCTGCTGCACTTCGACGCGCACTGCGACACCTGGCCGGACGACAGCCCGGACAGCCTGAACCACGGCACCATGTTCTACAAGGCGGTGAAGGAAGGCCTGATCGACCCGAAGAAGTCGGTGCAGGTCGGCATCCGCACCTGGAACGACGATTTCATGGGCCTGAACGTGCTGGGCGCGCCGTGGGTGCACGACAACGGCGTCGACGCCACCATCGCCGAGATCAAGAAGACCATCGGCGACGCGCCGGTCTACGTGACTTTCGACATCGATTGTCTGGACCCGTCCGCGGCGCCGGGCACCGGCACGCCGGTACCCGGCGGCCTGACCACCGCGCAGGCGCTGAAGATCATCCGCAACCTGGGCGATCTGAACATCGTCGGCATGGACGTGGTGGAAGTGGCTCCCAGCTACGACCAGAGCGAAATCACAGCCATCGCCGCCGCCCACATCGCCTGTGACATGCTGTGCCTGATGCGCAACAAGAAGGTGGCGGGCACGCTGTAAGCGGTTGGCCGTTTTAAGAAAATGCCGTCGCGCTGGAGTCCCGGCGCGCGGCATTTTTTGTTGGGGTGCCGAAGGTGGTTAACCGTACAGGGCTGGTCGGTAGCCGCCAAGAACCCCTTGGCCTGCCTGGCGGGCAGCCTCGCCGTGTAAATCATGCCCGCGCGGGGGACTCAGATCAGGTTTGCCTGTCGATCCTGATGCCGCCCAGATTGCGGACGGGGCATCAAAGCCACCCCGGCACCCGCCACAGCAGCAAGCCCAGCATCCCGATTTCGCAAAGCTCCACGCCCGCCCCCAGGCAGTCGCCGGTCATGCCCCCCAGGCGGCGTTTCAGGAAGGCTCGCCAGACCAGGCCGGCCAGCGGGGCCAGCAGCAGCGCCGGCGCCAGCCAGGCGGACAGCGCCAGCAGCGCGGCCAGGTTCAGGCCCATGCCGGCCCAGTCTTTTTGCCAGGCGAAGCGCTCGCCGCTGCCGGGCGCGATGGCCGGCAAGGTGGCGGACCAGGCCACGGCGAAGCCGCGCGCCCAGGCTGGAACCAGCAGCAAGCCCCAGGCCGGGCCGCCCTGGCGGGCGATCAGCATCAGCAAGACCAGCTTGGCGACGATGGCCAGAATCAGGGAGAGGACGCCGAAGCTGCCCAGGTGCGGGTCTTTCAAGACTTCGAAAAAGCGCTCGCGCGAGCGGTGGGCCGCGCCCAGCGCGTCGGAGAGGTCGGCCAGGCCGTCCAGATGCAGGCCGCCGGTGACCATCACCCAGGCCAGCAGCGCCAATAGCGCCGCCAGCCAGGGATCGACCTGGCCGCCCAGGCGCAGCGAGGCCAGCAGCAGCGCGCCGACGATGAGGCCGACGGCGGGAAACCAGCGCGCGCTGGCCGCCTGCCATTCGGGTTTGAACGCGGCCAGCTGCGGCGTGGGCAGCCGGGTCAGGAACTGCACCGCCAGGATCAGTCCGCGCATGCGGACTCCAGGCGCAGCAGGTAGGCCGGATGTCCTTCCAGCATCGACAGCTGTACGAAGCCGCCGCGCTGCACCGTCATCAGCTTGGCCACCGAAAATTCGGTGCCCAGCAACTCGGCCATCAGCACCGTGATCACGCCGCCATGAGTGATCAGCAGCCGGTGGCTGCCTCGGGCTTCGGTCATCCAGTCGGCCAGGCCGGCCAGCGCGCGGGTGCGGAATTGCTCGAAGCTTTCGCCGCCGGGCGGGGACAGCCTGCCGTTTGCCAGGTCCGCGCCCCAGCCGGGGTGCTCCCGCTCCAGATCGGCCACCGGCTGGCCGTCCCAGCCGCCGAAGTCCATCTCGGCGAAGCGCGGGTCCACTTTCAGCGTCAGCGAGCCGGCCAGCGCCTGCTTGACCGCGAACTCGCGGCAGCGCTGCAGCGGCGAGGTGGCGATGCAGGTGACCGGCGCCAGGTTGCTGATGCGTTTCCAGCTATGTTCCAGCTGCTGGTGGCCCAGTTCGGTCAGCGGCAGGTCGGTCAGGCCGATCAGCCGGCCGTCGTGCGGAATGTCGCCATGGCGCAGCAGGGTCAGGGTGTAAGGGTTCATGCCGATTTGCCGCTGATGCCGGCCTCCTCGAAGGTGGCCATCTGCGCATGCAGCTTCACCGCCATCTGCAGCAGCGGCACGCAGACGGCGGCGCCGGAGCCTTCGCCCAGCCGCATGCCCAGGTCTACCAGCGGGTGCAGCTGCAGCGCGGTCAGCGCCAGCTCGTGGCCGGACTCCGCCGAGCGGTGGCTGGCCAGCAGCCAGTCGTGCAGCGAGGGCTCGATCGATTTGGCGCACAGCGCGGCGGCGCTGGCGATGAAGCCGTCCACCAGCAGGGGAACGCCCAAGCGCGCGCCTTCCAGGTAAAAGCCCGCCATGGCGGCGATTTCCAGGCCGCCCAGTTCGGACAGGGTGTCCAAGCCGCTGAGGTTTTCCCAGGCTACGCGCGCCAGCGCGGTCTTCACCACCCGGCGCTTGTTGGCCAGGCCGATGTCGTCGATCCCGGTGCCGCGGCCCACCACCAGCTCCGGGCTGGCGCCGGTGAGGCGGCAGATCAGCGCGGCGGAGGCGGTGGTGTTGCCTATGCCCATGTCGCCGGCGATCAACAGGTTGGCGCCGGCCTCCGCCGCGCGGCGGGCGGCGGCGCGGCCGGCTTCCAGCGCGGCCTCGGTTTCTTCCGCGCTCATCGCCGCCTGTTTGGCCAGGTTGGCGCTGCCGGGCTTCACCTTGGCGTGGACGATGGGCAGCGCCGACACGTCGCCGGCCACGCCCACGTCCACGACCTCCAGCCGCGCGTCCAGCGCGCGCGCCAGCACGCAGATGGCGGCGCCGCCGTTGGCGAAGTTGCGCACCATCTCGGTGGTGACCGCAGACGGAAAGGCGGAGACGCCCTCCACGGTGACGCCGTGGTCGGCGGCGAATACGGCGATGGCCGGACGCAACGCCTCAGGCAGGGCCCGGCCTTGCCAGGCGGCGAAGCGGCAAGCCAGTTCCTCCAGCAGGCCCAGGCTGCCGGGCGGCTTGGTCAGTACGGCTTGACGGGCGCGGGCGGCGTTGCGTGCGGAAAGATCCAGGGGTTTGCTGCTGTTCATGGTATGGGCCTGCTGCGGAGGCGGACATGGTCCGGCCGTTGAGTGGGAGCCGGCGCGGGACGCCGGTTGGACTCTAAGCATATTACTGCTTGGCCGGTGCCGCCAAAAGTCCGGCGGGTTATAATCCGCCGATCAGCAGGTGTTCGCGCCCGCCAGGCGGCGCTCGGATGAAACGGGAAGCCGGTGCGAAGCCGGCGCTGCCCCCGCAACGGTAAGGCCTGGCGCGCAAGCGTCCAGGCGGCGCATGGCCACTGTCCGCAGGATGGGAAGGCGCGCCGCCGGCAAGGCCCAGCCCGGAGACCGGCCTGCGTCGCCCCGGCCGGAAGCCGGCGGACTACTGGAGTTTCGCGGGGAGGCGATTCGACAGGCGTTCCGGCTCTGCCGTGCCGTCCTTTGCTGCTGTTGCCCTCTTCGCACTCAACGTTGCCCTTATCGTGGAGTGTGTCTTTACATGTTCGAGCTTCAAACCTGCGCCGCGCTGACGGCGCTGGCCTGTTCCAGCCTGGCCCTGGCCGACGGCGTGCCCCAGTTCGTCGGCGACCCGGTGATCATCACCGCGAGCCGCATCGCGCAACCCTTGTCCCGGACCTTGGCCGACGCCAGCGTGATCACCCGCGACGAAATCGAGGAAAGCGGCGCGCAAACGCTGCAGCAGGTGTTGTCGCGCCAGGCGGCCATCACGATTACCAGCAACGGCGGCCCAGGCGCTTCCAGCGGCATTTTCATGCGCGGCGCCAACTCCAATCACACGGTGGTGCTGGTGGACGGTATCCGCATTGCGTCTGCGACATTAGGCACCACTGCGATTCAGAACATTCCGCTGGAGCAAGTGGAGCGGATTGAAATACTGCGCGGGCCGGGGTCCAGTTTGTACGGCGCGGATGCCATTGGCGGCGTGATACAAATCTTCACCCGCAAGGGCGAGGGAGCGCCGCGTTTCAACGCGGCGGTGGAGGCCGGCACGCGAGGAAGCGGCAAGCTGAGCGCCGGAGTGGGCGGCAAATCTGGCGGCACCGCTTATAACCTGCAGTGGAGCCATGATCAAGCTGACGGCTTTTCGGCGACGAATCCCAAGAGTTCCAGCTACAACCCGGATCGCGATGGCTACAACAACGATAGTTACAGCGCGAATGTGACCCAGGCCGTGGCGCCGGGCCATGATTTGACGGTGCGTTTATTCCAGAGCTTTGCCAGGGCTGATTTTGACCAAAATGGAACGGGCCAGGATTGGGGCAAGACTCGTTTGACTGGCCAGAGCCTTGAGTCGAAGAACCAGTTTGCCGATGTTTGGACCAGCACGTTGCGATTCAGCCATGGACAAGACAAGCAAGAAACCTTCAGCGACGCGGCTGGCGGCCGGCGCGACAGCCTGTACCAAACCACGCAGAACGAGTGGCTGTGGCAAAACGATGTGTCGACGGGCATCGGCAAGTTCATCGTGGGAGCGATGCGCGGCAATCAGAAGGTCGACAGCGACAGCGTGTTTACCAAGAATACCCGCAGCACCAAGGCGGTATTCCTGACTTACCAGCTGGAGGTGGGCAGGCATGCGTTGCAAGGCAGCGTCAGGCGTGACCGCGACGATCAGTTCGGCGGCAAGACAACCGGCAAGATCGACTATGGCTACCGCTTTGCCGATGGCTGGCTGGCACGCGCGGGTTATGGCACGGCTTACAAGGCCCCAACGTTCAATGATCTGTATTCGCCGTATGGCGGGAATCCGTCGTTGCGTCCGGAGCGATCGCGTAATGCAGAGCTGGCCGTGCAATATCGCAAGGGGCAGGATGTATTCAGCGCAACCGCGTTCCGGAATGATGTCGACCAGATGATTATCTGGGCGCCGGTTTCGCCGGGATCTTTCTTTTGGAGCCCAAGCAATGCGAACAAGGCATTGATCAAGGGGGTGACGCTTGAGGCCGAGACCAGCTTGAAAGGGACGCGTCTGGGCATGAACGTCACGTTGGTGGATGCGAGGGATGGCGGAACCGGTCAATGGTTGCCGCTGCGTCCGCGGCAAAGCGCCAATTTCACGGCCAGCAGAGATTGGAACCTGTGGACTGCGGGCGTCGAACAGCGCGTTGTCTCCGTACGTTACGACGTGAGCTCCAATACGATGTTGCATGGCTATGGCGTGACCAACGCCTTCGCCAACTACCGCTTCGCCAAGAACTGGACCGCGACGGCCCGCGTCGACAATCTGTTCGATCGCGAATACGAAACCGCTTACGGCTACAACACCGGCGGCCTGGGCGCCTTCATCGGCGTGCGCTACAGCCAGTAAGGAGCCATCCATGCCCCACTTGATCACCGGCGGCGCCCGCAGCGGCAAAAGCCGCCACGCCGAAGACCTGGCCCGCCGGCATGGCGGCCCGGTGTGCTACCTTGCCACCGCCGAGGTGCGCGATGCCGAGTTCGCGCGCCGGGTGGCGCTTCACCGCGCGCAGCGGCCGGCGCACTGGAGCGTGGCGGAGGCCGGCCGCGGGCTGGCGGCCATCATCGCCGCCCATGACGCGCCAGGCGGGCTGCTGCTGATCGACTGCCTGGGCATGTGGCTGATGCGTTTCTTCGGCGAGCAAGGCTTCGACGAGGCCGAGTACGCGGTGGAGCGCGACGCGTTGCTGGCCGCGCTGGGGCGGCTCAAGGGCGAGGCGTTGCTGGTGTCCAACGAAGTGGGCTGGGGCGTGGTGGCCAGCGACGCCGAAACCCGCCGCTTCGTCGACGAGCTGGGCCGGCTCAACCAGCTGGCGGCGGCGCGCTGCCGGCGGGTGACGCTGGTAGCCTGCGGCTTGCCGCTGGTTTTGAAGGAGCCATCCGCATGAGGCTGGCGAGCCGATTCGGCTGGGCGCTATTGCTGGCGTCCGCCTGCGGCCAGGCCGCGGTTCAGGCCGTGGACGGCGCCGGCAACGCCATCGCGCTGGACCGGCCGGCGGCGCGCATCGTCAGCCTGGTGCCGCACGCCACCGAGCTGTTGTTCGCCGCCGGGGCCGGGGGCAAGGTGGTGGCCGCCGTCGATTACAGCGATCACCCGGAGGCAGCGAAAAAACTGCCGCGCGTCGGCGGTTTCACCGGCTTCAGCCTGGAGGCGGTGCTGCGCCAGCGGCCGGATCTGGTGGTGGCCTGGCAGGATGGCGGCACGCCGCGCGAATTGGAGCGGCTGCGGCGCATGGGGGTGCCGGTGTTCATCAGCCATCCATTGCAGCCGGACGACGTGGCCAGGGAGATGGTCGAGCTGGGCAAACTGGCCGGCACTGACGCCGCGGCAGCCCGGGCGGCCGCGGGGTATCGCCGAAAGTTGGCGACGCTGCGGCAGCGCTACGGCGGCCGCGCGCCGGTGCGAGTGTTCTACCAGTTGAGCCAGACGCCCATCTTCACCGTCAGCGGCAAAAGCTATATCGACGCGTTGATCCGCGTCTGCGGCGGCGTCAACGTATTCGCCGATCTGCCGCTGCCCGCGCCGCAGGTGTCGACCGCCGCCGTAGTGGCGGCGCAACCGCAGGCCATCGTGGCGGGAGACGACGCCACGCTGGCGATGTGGAAACGCTGGCAGGCGCTGCCCGCGGTGGCGAGCGGGGCGTTGCTGGCCTTGAGCGGCGACGCCATCGCCATCCCCGGCCCCCGGCTGGTGGACGGCGCCGAGCAACTGTGTGCCCGGCTGGACACAGCGCGGCAGCGGCTGGGTTTGACGGCCCGATAGCCGCCCGTTATCCTCGCCGCCATGGACAATGAACTGGAATACCTCGAATCCCGAGTCGCGGCGCTGATCGGCCGCATCCGGGAGCTGGAAGTCCAGAATGGCCGTTTCGCCGAAGCGCTGTCCGAAGCGCTGAAGGAAAACGCCGAGCTGAACTTCCGCGTCAACGAAACCCGCAGTCGGGTGGCGGCCCTGGTGGCGCGCCTGCCCGCCGCGCCGGAGAATGAGCAATGAGCGACGTGGTTCAGGTCGACATCGAGCTGCTGGGCAGGCATTTCACCATCGGCACGCCGCAAGGCGAGCAGGAAACCCTGCTGGAGGCGGTGCGCCTGCTGGAAGGCAAGATCGCCACCATCCAGCAGCACGGCAAGGTGATGGACGCCGACAAGATCGCCATCATGGCCGCGCTGAACATCGCCCACGATTTGTTGAAGACAAAAGTGGGAGAGGGCTTGGAGATGGCGGCGTTTCAGCGTAAAATACGCGGCATGAGCGAGGCTGCCGACCAGGCGCTGAGCCAAAGCCAGCAGCCGCTGTTCTAAAACGGCGCTGGCGCACCAAAGGTCAGTTTATCCCCTGCGGTGTTCGTGACGGCACACAATTCCTTTGTACCAATGCGTTCGCTTTTGGCTGCCAGCGTGAGACATGGGCGTGCCGCGTCCCTTGTGGACGCGCCCGAAATGTCTGGCAGGCGGCCCCTCCTGGAAACAGGGTACAAGCGAATTTAGCCCGAACGGCACTCGCGGGGGTCTCCCCCCCTTCCTCCCATGGCCTCCTTTGATCCCGCAATCGACAAACCGGCGCTGAGACGCCAGCTTCGCCGCGCGCGCATGGCTTTGCCGGCCGCTTGCCGCGCCGCCGCCGCGCGCGCCATCGCCCGCCATGCGTCGCGTTTGTTGAAACGCGGCAAGCGCATCGGCGGCTATCTGGCTGCCGGCTCCGAGCTGGACTTGGCCGAATTGATGAACGCGGCGCTGTGGCGCGGCGCGAAAATCTATCTGCCGCAGATTCCCCGGCGTGGCCGCCGGCTATGGTTCACCCGGCTGGACGCCGCCGATCGCTGGTATCTCCATCCCCGTTATCGGATTCTCGAATACGCCGGCGCGCGGCTGCGCGCCGAACGGCTGGACCTGCTGTTCGTGCCGCTGTTGGGCGTGGACCGGGATGGCTACCGGATGGGGCAGGGCGGCGGCTTCTATGACAGCACGCTGGCCTTCCGCCGCCGGCATGCCTTGAGCGGCAAGCCGCTGCTGGTCGGCGTGGCTTTCGACTGCCAGTTGGTGGACGCGGTGCCGCGCGAGGCATGGGATGTGAGGCTGGACTGGCTGCTGACCGAATCCGGCCTGCGCCGCTTGCCGTTGCCGAAGGAGGGGGCATGATATTGCTGCTGTTGCTGCCCTTGCTCGTCGCCTGCTTGCTGGGCGGGCTGGCCTGGTGGTGGTGGCTGCCGTATGCCGTGATGGCCGCGCCCACGCTGCTGGCTTATTGGCTGGACAAGCGCGCGGCGCTGCGCGGCCGCTGGCGCATTCCGGAGGCTAGGCTGCAGCTGCTGCATCTGGCCGGCGGCTGGCCTGCCGCCTGGTTCGCGCAGCGCGCCTTCCGCCACAAGACCCGCAAGCAGCCTTTCCTGGCGCTGTATTGGCTCGGCGCGCTGGCGAATGCGGCTTTGCCGCTGGGCTGGCTATGGCTGCGTAGCCGCGCCTAGCGCCAACCATGGCGCGGACCGTAGCCGTAGTAATAAACCGGCGCGGCCGGCACCATTACCGCGGCGGGGCGCACCACCACCGGCGCCATCGCGACGCGCGGCGGCTCCACTACGCAGCCGGCGAGGCCGCTGGCCATGGCGGCGGCCAGAATCCATTGTTTCATCTTCGCTCTCCTCGACATCAGACAGGGGGCCTGTCTCATGAGCGTCAGCATACGAGGCAATCTTTCCAGTAAGATTGAGCAAGTCTTTCTCCATCCACTCAGCGATTAACAGATATTGCCCATGCGCTACTGGCTGATGAAGTCCGAACCGGACGAAACCTCGATCGATCACCTGGCCGCCGAACCCCGTCGGCTGTTCGAATGGACCGGCGTGCGCAATTACCAGGCGCGCAATTTCATGCGCGACGACATGCGGCCCGGCGATTTGCTGCTGTTCTGGCACTCGTCCTGTCCGGAGCCGGGCATCGCCGGCATCGCCGAAGTGGCGTCCGCCGCGCATCCGGACTCCAGCCAGTTCGATCCGGCCAGCCCCTATCACGATCCCAAGTCCGACCCCGCCAGTCCGCGCTGGCTGTGCGTGGATGTGCGCTTTGTCCGGAAGACGCGGCTGTTGCAGCCGGCCGAATTGCGCCAGCATCCGCCGCTGGAGGGCATGGCTGTGCTTAAGCGCGGGAACCGCTTGTCGATCACGCCGGTGGCGGCGGAGGAGTGGTTGTATTTGATGGAGCTGCTGGGCATGGAGGGGGGCTGACATGCTGTCGTGGGAGCTTTGGGCCGCGTTGCTGGCCTGTGGGGCGGCAGCCGGTTTTCTGGCCGGCCTGCTGGGGGTGGGAGGCGGGCTGATCATCGTGCCGGTGGTGCTGGCGGTGCTGTCCGCCGCGCGTCTGGGCGGCGAGCACGCCCAGCATCTGGCGGTGGGCACCTCGCTGGCGGTGATGGTGTTCACCAGCTTGTCCAGCGTGCGCGCGCATCATAAGAAGGGCGCGGTGGACTGGCGCATCGTGCGCGGCATGGCGCCGGCGATGGTGGCGGGCACGCTGTTGGGCAGCCTGGTCGCCGGCTGGATATCCGGCCTGGCGCTGCGCTGGTTCTTCGTGGCCTACGCCTACGCGGTGGCGGCGCAGATGATGATAGGCCGCCAGCCCAAGGGCGGGCGCGAGATGCCTGGCGCGGCCGGGCAGGGCATGGCCGGCGGCGCCATCGGCATGGTGTCCAGCTGGGTGGGGATAGGCGGCGGCTCGATGAGCGTGCCCTTCATGAGCTGGTGCAATGTGCCGGTGCATGCCGCCATCGCCACCAGCGCGGCGCTAGGCTGGCCCATCGCCGTATCCGGCGCGCTCGGTTACTTGTACAGCGGCTGGGGCGCGGCGGGATTGCCGCCGGGATCGGCCGGCTTCATCTATCTGCCGGCGATGCTGGCGTTGATGCTGATGACGGTGCTGCTGGCGCCGGTCGGCGCGAAGGCCGCGCACCGGCTGCCGGTGGCGCGGTTGAAGAAGGCTTTCGCCGTGTTGATGACGGTGATGGCCAGCCAGATGCTGTACAGCCTGTTGCGCGGCTGAGGCCGCATGCAACCTTGTGCCGTCCGCGCGTGTCGAAACTGGTTTGATCACGGAGGGATGGCGCGTGTTGAAGATCGCGATGGCATGCATGGTGGGGGCGCTGGCGGCGCCGGCCTGGGCATATACCGACGAGGGCCGGCTGCCCTTCGCCGGCCAGCCGGGCGAGCTGCCGCTGGAGGTGGCGCTGCGTTTCGCCAAGGATAGGCTGGGCGAGGACGGCCGCTTCGAATACGCCACGCTCAAGGTCATTCAGACCAGTAAGCCCGAGGCTTTCGACCAGGCAGGCATCACGCTGATCCGCGAAGGGCTGATGGACGACAGCGTCAAGGGCGTGCGTCAGCGCTTTGAGCTCAGCCGCGAGGAAAACGTCTGGACGCTGCGCGCGGTGAAGGAAGACTTCTCCTGCTGGCGCGGACGCAAGGGCTGGGGCGTCAAGGCCTGCCCCTGATACCGGGCGCGCCAAGCATTTGTTTTTTGGGTCTTATCGCCGATGCGAAGACGCCGTTATAATGGGGCAATCATTTTGCGGACGGGCTGACCGGATGCATGCGCGCGGATCGCGCCCCGGGCAGCCCGCCTTTTGTATTTCAGAGTCCAGACAAAGATCGCCATGCAAGAACAATACAGCCCGCGGGCGGTGGAAGCCGCCGCCCAACAGAAATGGCAGAAGACTGCCGCCTTCAAGGCCGTGGAAGACGCTTCGCGTCCCAAGTACTACGCGCTGTCGATGTTCCCGTATCCGTCCGGCAAGCTGCACATGGGCCACGTGCGCAACTACACCATCACCGACGTGCTGGCCCGCTTCAAGCGCCTGCAGGGCTTCAACGTGCTGCAGCCGATGGGCTGGGACGCCTTCGGCCTGCCGGCCGAGAACGCGGCGATGAAGAACGGCGGCGCGCCGGCGGCGTGGACCTACGCCAACATCGAATACATGAAAACCCAGTTGGACAGTCTGGGCTTTGCCCTGGACTGGGAGCGCGAGCTGGCCACCTGCAAGCCGGACTACTACCGCTGGGAGCAGTGGCTGTTCACCCGCCTGTTCGAAAAGGGCGTGATCTACAAGAAAAACGGCGTGGTCAACTGGGACCCGGTAGATCAGACCGTGCTGGCCAACGAGCAAGTGGTGGACGGCCGCGGCTGGCGTTCGGGCGCGCTGGTGGAAAAGCGTGAAATCCCGATGTACTACTTCCGCATCACCGACTACGCCGAGCAGCTGCTGGCAGACCTGGACCAGCTTGACGGCTGGCCGGAGCAGGTCAAGACCATGCAGCGCAACTGGATCGGCAAGAGCTACGGCTCCGACGTGGTGTTCCCGTACGACGAGGCCAGCATCGGCCACGGCGGCGAATTGAAGGTCTACACCACCCGTCCGGACACGCTGATGGGCGCCACCTACGTCGCCGTCGCCGCCGAGCACCCGCTGGCCACCCAGGCCGCGGCCGGCAACGCCGAGCTGCAGGCCTTCATCGCCGAATGCAAGGCGGGCTCCGTCGCCGAGGCCGACATGGCCAAGATGGAAAAGAAGGGCATGGACACCGGCCTGTTCGTGATCCACCCGCTGACCGGCGAACGCTTGCCGGTATGGGTGGCCAACTATGTGCTGTGGGGCTACGGCGAAGGCGCGGTGATGGCCGTGCCGGCGCACGACGAGCGCGATTTCGAGTTCGCCAACAAATACCAGCTGCCGATCAAACAGGTGATTATGCTGGCGTCCGGCGACGCAGAGTACGACGCCGCCAACTGGCAGGAATGGTACGGCGCCAAGGATGACAGCGTGAAGACGGTCAACTCCGGCAAGTACGACGGCCTGGGCTACCAGGCGGCGTTCGACGCCATCATCGGCGACCTGCAGGCCAAGAGCCACGGCCAGAAGAAAACCCAGTACCGCCTGCGCGACTGGGGCATTTCGCGTCAGCGCTACTGGGGTTGCCCGATCCCCATCATCCACTGCGCCAGCTGCGGCGACGTGCCGGTGCCGGAAAAAGATCTGCCGGTGACGCTGCCGGAAAACGTGATTCCGGACGGCGCAGGCAGCCCGCTGGCCAAGATGCCGGAATTCTACGAAACCAGCTGCCCGAAGTGTGGCGGCGCGGCCAAGCGCGAAACCGACACCATGGATACCTTCGTGGAGTCCAGCTGGTACTACGCCCGCTACGCTAGCCCGAAGTGCGACACCGCGATGGTGGACAAGAAAGCCGCCGACTACTGGCTGCAGGTTGACCAATACGTGGGCGGCATCGAGCACGCCATCCTGCACCTGCTGTACGCGCGCTTCTTCCACAAGCTGATGCGCGACGAAGGCCTGGTGTCGTCGGACGAGCCGTTCAAGAGCCTGCTGACCCAGGGCATGGTGGTGTGCGAAACCTTCTACCGCGACCTGCCCAACGGCACCAAGGACTGGATCGCGCCGCAGGACGTGATCCTGGAACGCGACGCCAAGGGCAAGATCGTGGCGGCCACGCACCGCGCGGACGGCCTGCCGGTGGTGGTGGGCGGCATCGAGAAGATGTCCAAGTCCAAGAACAACGGCGTGGACCCGCAGGAATTCATCGAGAAATACGGCGCCGACACCGCGCGCCTGTTCATGATGTTCGCCGCGCCGCCGGAGCAGAGCCTGGAGTGGTCCGACGCCGGCGTGGAAGGCGCGTTCCGCTTCCTCAAGCGCCTGTGGAAGAGCGCGCGCGAGCATGTCGAGGCCGGCGTGGCCGCGCCGTACGCAGCGGGCGAGCTGAACGCCAGCCAGAAGGAGCTGCGCTTCAAGCTGCACAGCACCATCCAGAAAGTGGCAGACGATTACGGCCGCCGCCAGCAATTCAACACCGCCATCGCCGCGGTGATGGAGCTGTTGAACGCCTACGACAAGGCCGACACCACAGGCGAGACCGGCCGCGCCGTGGCGCAGGAAGTGCTGGAAGCCGTGACGCTGCTGCTGTCGCCCATCGTGCCGCACGTCTGCGACGGCATCTGGAGCGAGCTGAAGCCGGGCACCGAGCTGCTGGCCCAGGCCTGGCCCAAAGTTGACGAAGCCGCGCTGGTGAAGAGCGAGATCGAGCTGATGGTGCAGGTGGCGGGCAAGCTGCGCGGCAGCGTGACCGTGGCCGCGGACGCCTCCAAGGACGCGATCGAAGCCGCCGCGCTGGCGCACGAAAACGTGATCAAGTTCATGGAAGGCAAGCCGGCCAAGAAGATCATCGTGGTGCCGGGCCGCCTGGTGAACATCGTCGTCTAACGCAGCGGAACCAGCCCTTGATGCCGATCGGCGTAAGGGGCTGCCAGCCACTCTGGAGCCGATGTCGGCTATGCGGCGCGGGGCAGACGCTTCCGCGCCGTTTTGACTGGCGGGTGATCCGCCATGGGGAATGCAATGAAAAAAACTCTGCGCTACGCGCTGCTGGCCGGCGTGGCCTTGCTGCTCACCGCCTGCGGCTTCCATCTGCGCGGCCTGGGCGGCACGCTCAAGCCGCTGCCGTTCTCCACGATGTTCCTGGAGGCCGGCGGCAAGAGCATCGAGCCGGATCTGCGCACGGTGTTCGCGCGCGATCCCAAGCTGACGGTGATGCCTGCGCCCAAGGGCGCGCAGGCGGTGGTGAGCGTGGTCAGCGAGAATCAGTCCAAGGACATTCTGACCATCAATACCGGCGGCCGCATCAACGAGTACCAGCTGACTTATACCGCGGTGGTGCGCACGGTGATAGGCGGCGTGCCGGTGGAGCCGGACATGGTGGTGACCGTGCGCCGCAGCCTGAACTACTCGGATAATCAGGTGTTGGGCAAGCAGCAGGAAGAGGACCTGCTGTGGGCCGACGCGCGCCGCGACGCCGCCGAGCAGGTCGTGCGTCGCATGGCTTATCTGAAAGTGCCGGCCGCGCCGCTGGCGGGTCCGATCAGCGTGAAGCCCGATGCCGTCCCTCAGCCCTGACGCGCTGAGCGCGGCGCTGGGCAAAGGCCTGGCGCCGCTGTACCTGGTGCATGGCGAAGAGGCGCTGCTGGCGCTGGAGGCGGCCGACGCCGTGCGCCGCGCCGCGCAGGCGGCCGGCTACCAGGAACGTGAGGTGCTGACGGTGGAGGCCGGTTTCGACTGGTCGCAGCTCACCGACTCCATGTCCAGCGTGTCGCTGTTCGCCTCGCTGAAGCTGCTGGAAATCCGCATTCCCGGCGGCAAGCCGGGTGTCGAGGGCGCGGAGGCGCTGCAGCGCTTGGCCGCCCAGCCGCCGCAGGACACCATTACCCTGATCACGCTGCCCAAGCTGGAGAAAGCGCAGCAGCAGAGCAAGTGGTTCACCGCGCTGGAAAAAGCGGCGCAAGTGGTGGAGGCGCGCCCGGTGGGCCGCGCCGAGCTGCCGGGCTGGATTGCCCGCCGGCTGAAGGCCCAGGGCCAGCAGTTGGGCGCGGAGGCGCTGGCGTTCTTCGTCGACCGGGTGGAAGGCAATCTGCTGGCCGCGCGCCAGGAGGTGGACAAGCTGGCGCTGCTCTATCCCAAGGGCGAGCTGAGCCTGGCCGATCTGCAGGCGGCGGTGGCCAATGTCGCCCGTTTCGACGTGTTCCAGCTGTCCGAAGCCTGGCTGTCCGGCGACACGCCCAGGCTGACACGGATGCTGGACGGGTTGATGGCCGAAGGCGAGGCGCCGGTGCTGGTGTTGTGGTCGCTGGCGGAAGACGTCCGCATGCTGCTCAAGCTGCGGCAGGGCCTGAAAGATGGCCGCCAGCCGCGCGACATGGCGCGCGAGCTCCGGCTATGGGGCGAGAAGCAGAAGCTGGCGGAGCCGGCGCTGCGCCGCATCGGCCCGCGCAAGCTGATGGCAGCCTTGTCTGAGTGCGCGCGCATTGATCGCCAGATCAAGGGCGTCGAGCCGGGAGAGCCTTGGCAGACCATGCGGGCGCTGGCCGTCGGCCTTGCCGCCTGACCGTCCTATCTCTCCCGAAACGGGCCGCATCCGCGGCCCGTTTTTCATGTCTGCGCCGGGGAGGGCGCGGTTTGGGCGACGCTCAGCGCGGAAGCGGCCAGCAGCGCGGTCAAGGCGAAGGCCGCCGCCAGCAGGCTGAGATTGGACAATCCCCAGCCATGCTCCAAGGCCAGGCCGCCTGCCCAGGCGCCCAGCGCATTGCCCAGGTTGAACGCGCCGATGTTCAAGGTGGAGGCGCGCGACGCGGCCGAACCGGCCAGGCGGATGATCCAGGCCTGCAGCAACATGCATACGGCGAAAGCCGCGGCGCCCCAAGCCGCCACCAGCGCCAAGGCGACGGACTGTTGCGCGGCGAAATGATGGAACAGCGCCAGGCTGAGCCCTGTCGTCGATAAGCTGCCGGCAAGGCTGGGCGCCAGCCTCCAATCCGCCAGCCTGCCGCCCAGCCAGCCGCCCAGCCAGCCGCCTGCGGCGATGCCCAGGCCGCACAGCAATAGCGCCTGGCTGTCCTGCGCTGGCGGCAAAGCGCTTTGCGTCCGCAATATCGGCAATAAGTAAGTGAAGAAACTGAACATGCTGCAGGAGGCCAGCACGCTGCAGCCCAATGCCAGCCAGACTTGCCCGGGCAGGCAGATCCGCAGCAGCAGCAGCGTCAACAGCCCCAACAGCCCCAACAGCCCCAGCGCCATCACCGCGGCGAAGGTGGCGCGCCAACCGGCCCATTGTCCCAGCAGGGCGCCGCCGGGCACGCCCAGAATATTGGCCAGCGTCATTCCGGAAAACATCAAGGCCATCGCGCGTCCGGCCATGCCGGCGGGCGCCAGCCTCGCGGCCAGCACGGCGGCCGCACCGATGAAGCTGGCATGGCTGAACGCGGTGACGATGCGCGCAAGCAGCAGGCTGTATAGGCCGGGGGCCAGCAGGCAGCCCAGATTGCCGGCGATGAAGATCAGCATCAGGCCGCTCAAGGCGCGTTTCTCCTCATGGCGGGAAACCATGCCGGCCAGCAGCGGCCCGCCAGCGACCACGCCCAACGCGTAGGCGGAAACCAGGTAGCCCGCGCGGGGCAGGTCTATCGCCAAGTCGGCGGCGATAGCGGGCAGCAGGCCCATGATCACGAATTCGGCGGTGCCGATGGCGAAGGCGGCGACGGCCAGCGCCAGCAGCGCGGGGGAGGACAAACGGGTATTGGACATGGGGACGACCTTCGTGGCCGGCATGGGGCCGGAGTGGATGGCCGGCCAGATTAGGTTCTTCCATTCAGGGGGAAAAAGCAGGGTGCTCCGCCGCACTTTGCGGAGCCGAACGGCAGGAATCTGGCTGCACTGGCGGGCGGAGGAGAGGTTATGCCGGAGTCATTGAGCGAGTTGGCGGTGTTTGTCGAGGTGGCGGGGCAAGGGAGTTTCGTCGGCGCGGGCAGGGTGCTGGGAGTGTCGGCGTCGGCCGTGGGCAAGCGGGTCAGCCATTTGGAAGCGGCGCTTGGCGCGAGGTTGTTCCACCGCAGCACGCGGGCGCTGACCCTGACTCTGGAGGGGGAGAGGGCATTGGCGCGCGCTCGCGCCATCCTGGCGGAGGCGGTCGCCATGCGGGAAGAGGCTGCGCAGTCGCGAAACGATCCCGAGGGCGTGTTGCGTCTGAGCCTGCCGCCGATAGGCGGATTGCTGATGCCGCAATTGTCGGAATTTCAGCATCTCCACCCGCGGCTGGCCTTGGAGCTGGATTACAGCGATCGCAATGTGGACTTGATCGAGGAGGGCTTCGATGCGGCGGTCCGGGCGGGCGCGGCAGAGGAGGGCAAGCTGCGGAGCCTGCCGTTGCCCGGTTTCAAACGCCTGCTGGTGGCGGCGCCGTCTTATCTGGCGCGCAGCGGCGAGCCATCGCACGCTGGCGATCTGGCGGCTCACCGGCTGATCCACTATCGCTCGCCCAACAGCGGCAAACTGGAGTCCTGGCCTGTGGGGGGCGCGGCCTTGCCGACATCGCTGGTGTGCAATAGCGTGCATGCGAGGCTGGAGTTCGCGTTGCAAGGGCATGGCATCGCTTGCTTGCCGGACGCTTCCATTCGCCGCGAGCTGGCTGCTGGCGCGCTGCGCCCCCTGCTGGGCAGCGAGCATGGCGAAGAAACGCCATTGCGCTTGCTGTGGCCATCGTCGCGTGGCGCGCCGGCGCGATTGCAGGCGTGGCTGGCGTTTATTGGCCGATGGCAGTCTGTGGATAAATAATCGAATGGTGGGATGCTGTGGATAAATCAGCGGCGGACGGGGGACGGATCGAATGCCGCTCGGGCTGGCATGTTTTGTGGAGGAAAGCCGTAAGCCCGTTTTCTGTTTTGTCAGGCGGGATTTTTCTGAGCGACGGAATGAATATCCTGGTTTGCCAGGCAGGGTGTTCTACGGCGTAGTGATGCGCAAACGTCTAAGTAATTTCACCTAATTGTTAATATTATTTTATTTCTGCTACTTTGATTATTTATTTAGAGCGATAAGTTTAATTCTCCGGCATGCGCGCTAATCAACTGAATCGCTGGAGTAAAATTGATGTTTCCACATCTCGCTGAGCGTGGGATTGCAGCGTGGCGGAAGCTTTATGGACATTGGCTTTGTGAATTATTACCGTAGGTTAAAATTAACACCCTTCATTAGATCGGATTTTGCTATTCAGGGCTATAAAATGCCAACCTGAAATATTGTCCATTTCAGTGGAAACATGTCTGATTCCGTCAGTGAAAACCTTGCTCGGCTTCAATGCCAGGTCCATGCGGCGACTCGGTCCTCCCGGCCCAGGCCTGAGCTTTTTCACGGACTCTTTTCTTTCAGCGGCTTGCCTGCCGTGTCTTTGCTGTCCAGTTCTCTTTTACCGGTAAACACCCAGCGATTATTGCCGGGCGGAACGCTTGCGTCTGACTCGACCCAGGCATCGTTTGCCCAAGATGGCGCGCGCGGGGGTAGCGCGCGGACTCACGCTGAGAACGAAGAATAAAACACGATCAATCAATCAGAAGGCACAAAAAATGACGACTTCGCAAAATAGCGCCGACGCGGTGATGGAACAAGAAGGCGGGGAGTGGGAAGGCACGCCGCAGGCGGATGTATTGAGCGGCGGAGCGGGCGACGACGTGCTGAACGGTTACGAGGGGGATGACACGCTGCAAGGCGGAGACGGCAACGACACCCTGTTCGGAGATGCCGGACATAACATGCTGGAAGGCGGCCGTGGCGACGACCGCCTGTTTGGCGGCGTGGATGGCGATCTTTACCTGTTCAATCTGGGCGACGGCAACGACGTCATCTTTGACAACGCGCTGGAGAAGCGCAACGAGGCCGACGTCAATCCGGCCTACCGCGACGAGCTGCGTTTCGGCGCGGGCATCATGCCGCAAGACATCGAGCTGCTGCATGTGGGCAATGACCTAGTGCTGCAGCATGGCAATGGCGAGGATTCCGTCACCATCCAGAACTGGTTTGTCGACAAGCGCTACTGGGTGGAGCAGATCCGCTTCGCCGACGGCACGCTGTGGACCATAGACGATCTGGCGCAGCGGGTGATCATTCAGACCGGCACCGACCGCAAAGAGGCGATGTCCGGCTGGATGGGCAAGGACCACCTGATCGGCCTGGCCGGCAACGACACCCTGAACGGCCGCCAGGGCGACGATTGGCTGGAGGGCGGCGCGGGCAACGACACCCTCAACGGAGGCGAGGGCAATGACACCTACCGTTTCGGTCGCGGCGACGGCGCGGACCTGGTGCAGGATTCCGGCGGGCGGGATGCGCTGGAGTTTGACAAGGGCGTCAACGCCGATCAGCTGTGGTTCCGTCGCCAGAACAACAGTCTGGAAGTCAGCGTGATCGGCGGCGGCGACAAGGTGGTGGTGGACAACTGGTTCGGCAGTGCCGCCAATCAGCTGGAAATCATCCGCTCCGGCGATGGCAAGGCGCTGGCGGCTTCGCAGGTGCAGGCGTTGGTGACGGCGATGGCGGCGTTCAATCCGCCGGCTGCCGGTCAGATGACGCTGCCTGCCGATTATCTGGCCGGCTTGCAGACGGTGATGGCATCCAGCTGGAAGTAATTGAACAGGTTTGATGTTTGATGGCAAAGCCACGCATGCAGATGCGTGGTTTTTTATTTTTGGCGACAGGTGAATGGAGGAGGAGATATTTAGAGTTTTAGCTATGTAAGTAGTGATACGTATCAACAGCGGCGTGATTTGTGCCGGTCTAGCGATAAAACGGAATGAATGACGAGGGTAGTTTTGGCCTGTCTGATTCGGGGTGGTTGATCAAAGATGGAAATTCTATGGTAATCAGCCTTTGTTTGACTTCGCTGGTGGATTGGCAATTTTTTAATTGGTAAAAATTAACATTTTTGTTTAAAGGAAAAGCCGGTATTTTCCTTTGCAAATCCCCATCCTTTTTGCCAGTTCAATTAAAAACATGTCAGATCCTATTAGCGGCCAAGCCGCGGCGGGGGCATTAGCGCCGGACCACGGCTTGCTCGGCCTGGTGCTGCTGGCCCAGTTTCACGGCATTGCCGCCGACCCCGAGCAGCTTTCCCACCAATTCGGCCGCTCCGCCGAACCCTTCTCCGAAACCGATCTCCTCCTCGCCGCCAAGCATCTGGAACTGAAGGCCAAGATCGTCCAGCAGCCGCTGGACCGCATCGGCCTGATGGCCTTGCCGGCGCTGGCGCTGGCGGCCAATGGCGAGCACTTCATCGTCGCCCGCTGCGACGGCGACAAAGTCTTGATCCACGATCTGAAGCAGGGCCGTCCCGCGGTGTTGAGCCTGGACGAGCTGGCGGCGCGCTACGACGGCCGGCTGCTGGTGGTCGCCTCGCGCGCGTCGGCGGCGGGGGCCTTGGTCAAGTTCGATTTCACCTGGTTCGTGCCGGCCATCGTCAAGTACCGCAAGCTGCTGTTGGAGGTGCTGGGCGTGTCCTTTGTGCTGCAGCTGTTCGCGCTGGTGACGCCGCTGTTCTTCCAGGTGGTGATGGACAAGGTGCTGGTCAATCGCGCCTTCAACACGCTGGACGTGATCGCCGTCGGCCTGTTGGCGCTGTCGGTGTTCAATGTGGTGTTGTCCGCCTTGCGCGGCCACGTGTTCGCCCACACCACCAGCCGCATCGACGTGGAGCTGGGCGCGCGCTTGTTCCGCCATCTGCTGGCGCTGCCGCTGGCCTATTACGAGGCGCGCCGCGTCGGCGATACGGTGGCGCGGGTGCGCGAGCTGGACAGCATCCGCAACTTCCTCACCGGCCAGGCGCTGACCACGGTGCTGGACCTGCTGTTCTCCTTCGTGTTCCTGGCGGTGATGTTCTATTACAGCGGCTGGCTGACGCTGATCGTGGTGATCTCGCTGCCGTGCTACGCCGCCTGGTCGGCGCTGTTGACGCCGGTGCTGCGCCGGCGGCTGGACGAGAAGTTCGCCCGCGGCGCCGACAACCAGTCCTTTCTGGTGGAGTCGGTGGGCGGCATCGGCACCATCAAGTCGATGGCGGTGGAGCCGCACATGACGCGGCGCTGGGACAACCAGCTGGCGGCCTACGTGGCCGCCGGCTTCCGGGTGACGCGGCTGGCCAATATCGGCCAGAACGGCGTGCAGCTGATCCAGAAGCTGGTGACGGTGGCCACCTTGTGGCTGGGGGCCAAGCTGGTGATCGGCGGCGATCTGTCGGTCGGCCAGCTGATCGCCTTCAATATGCTGGCCGGCCAGGTGGCGGCGCCAGTGGTGCGCCTGGCCCAGCTGTGGCAGGACTTCCAGCAGGTGGGCATCTCGGTGGAGCGGCTGGGGGACATCCTCAACACCCGCACCGAGCTGCCGGCCAGCCGCGCGGCGCTGCCGCCCATCCAGGGCAAGATCGAGTTCGACCAAGTGGTGTTCCGCTACCGCCCGGACGGTCCGGAGATCCTGCGCAAGCTGAGCCTGGACATCCGCGCCGGCGAGGTGGTGGGCATCGTCGGCCGCTCCGGTTCCGGCAAGAGCACGCTGACCAAGCTGGTGCAGCGGCTGTACGTGCCGGAATCCGGCCGCGTGCTGGTGGATGGCAACGACCTGGCCCTGGCCGATCCGGCCTGGCTGCGCCGCCAGATCGGCGTGGTGCTGCAGGAGAATCTGCTGTTCAACCGCAGCGTGCGCGACAACATCGCGCTGTCCGATCCGGGCATGTCGCTGGACGCGGTAATCCGCGCCGCCAAGCTGGCCGGCGCCCACGATTTCATCATGGAGTTGGCCGAGGGCTACGACACCATGGTCGGCGAACATGGCGCCAGCCTGTCCGGCGGCCAGCGCCAGCGCATCGCCATCGCCCGCGCGCTGGTCTGCAACCCGCGCATCCTGATCCTGGACGAGGCCACCAGCGCCTTGGACTACGAGTCTGAGCGCGCGGTGATGCAGAACATGCGCGCCATCTGCCAGGGCCGCACCGTGCTGATCATCGCCCACCGCCTGTCCACCGTGCGCGGCGCCCACCGCATCATCGCGATGGACAAGGGGGTGATCGTCGAAGCCGGCAGCCACGCCGAGCTGGCGCAGAAACCGGGCGGCTACTACGCCCATCTCCACAGCCTGCAGCAAGGATAAGCCGCGATGAAACATCAGATAGAAGCGATGCGCGGCTTCCTGCGGCGTTACCGCCAGGCCTTCGCCGACCATTGGTCCATCCGCCACCAGCTCGACCCCAAGCCGCGCAGCGAGGACGAGCTGGCCTTCCTGCCCGCCCACCTGGAGCTGACCGACAGCCCGGCCTCGCCCCTGCCGCGCTGGAGCATGCGCGTGATCGTGGCATTGTTCGCCTGCGCGCTGCTGTGGGCGCTGGTCGGCCAGCTGGACATCGTCGCCGTCGCCGGCGGCAAGACTGTCAGCGGCGGCCGCACCAAGATCATCCAGCCGCTGGAGCCCAGCGTGGTCAAGGCCATCCACGTGCGCGACGGCCAACTGGTCAAGGCCGGCCAGCTGTTGATCGAACTGGACGCCACCGCCGCCGGCGCCGACAACCGCAAGGCCGGCGACGCGCTGGAAACCGCGCGCCTGGCCGCCGCCCGCTACCAGGCGCTGCTGGCGGCGCTGGACAACGGCCGGCTGCCGCAACTGGAGACGCTGGACGGCGTCGACCCGGCCAAGCAACTGAGCGAGGAAACGCTGGCCGTCGGCCAGTGGCGCGCCTACCAGGCCAAGCGCGACGCGCTGCAGGCGACCTTGCGCCAGCGCGAGGCCGAGCTGTCCACCACCCGCCAGCAGGTGATCAAGCTGCAGGGCACGGTGCGGCTGGCCGAAGCGCGCGAGCATGACTACCAGGAGCTGCTGGACAAGAACTTCATCTCCAAGCACGCCTACCTGGACAAGCAGCAGGCGCGGATCGAGCAGCAGGGCGACCTGGCCAGCCAGCAGAGCCGCATCCAGGAACTGGCCGCCGCCATCGCCAGCCAGCGCGAAGAGCTGGAAGCGCTGACCGCCAACTTCCGCAGCGACGCGCTGGACAAGCTGCGCGAAGCGCGCGAGCAGGCCACCCAGTCCGGCGAGGAAGTGAAGAAGACCGGCCGCCGCCAGGCGCTGACCCAGCTCACCGCGCCGGTGTCCGGCAGCGTGCAGCAACTGGCCATCCACACCGTCGGCGGCGTGGTGACCGAAGCGCAGCCCTTGCTGGCCGTGGTGCCGGCCAACGAGACGCTGGAAGTGGAAGCGCAGATCGAGAACAAGGACATCGGCTTCGTCCGGCCCGGCCAGGCGGTGACGGTGAAAGTGGAAAGCTTTCCCTACACCCGCTACGGCTATCTGGACGGCGTGGTGGAAACCGTCAGCCACGACGCGCAACAGGACGAAAAGCGCGGCCTGCTGTTTCCCGCCCGCATCCGGCTGAAGCAAAGCCACCTGGTGATAGACGGCGCGCGCGTCAACTTGAGCGCCGGCATGGCGGTCAGCGCCGAGATCAAGACCGGCAAGCGCCGGGTGATCGACTACTTCCTCAGCCCGCTGCAGGAGCACGTCGGCGAAGGCATGCGGGAGCGTTGAGATGAAGATCCTGCTGATCCACCAGAATTTCCCCGGCCAGCTGCGCCACATCGCCGATGATCTGAAAACCCGGCCAGGCATCGACCTGCTGGCGGTGGGGCGCGACACCGCGCCCGGCCTGCAGGGCGTGCGGCTGCTGCGCTACAAGCCGCACCGCCAGCCCAGCCGCCAGGCCCACCCCTATCTGTACAGCTACGAGGACGCGGTGCTGCACGGCCAGGCGGTGCTGCGCAGCTTGCAGCCCTTGGCCAATCGCGGCTACCGGCCCGACGTCATCCTCGCCCATCCCGGCTGGGGCGAGACGTTGTTTCTGAAAGACCTGTTTCCGAACGCGCGGCTGATCCACTACTGCGAATTCTTCTACCACGGCCACGGCGCCGACGCCGACTTCGACCGGGAATTCCCGCTCAGCCTGGACGGCGCCGCGCGGCTGCGCGCCCGCAACGCGCTGCACCTGCTCAACCTGGAAAACGCCGACGCCGGCATCTGTCCCACCCACTGGCAGCACAGCCTGCATCCGGCCGCTTACCGCGACAAGCTGCATGTCGCGCACGAAGGCATCCGCACCGAGCTGCTGGGTCCTGATCCGGCCGCCGAACTGGCGCTGCCGAACGGCCGCGCGCTGCGCGCCGGGCAGAAGATCGTCACCTACGTCGCGCGCAACCTCGAGCCTTACCGCGGCTTCCACGTCTTCATGCGCGCGCTGCCCGAGCTGCTGCGCGCCGAGCCCGATTGCCAGGTAGTGATCGTCGGCGGCGACGGCGTCAGCTACGGCAGCGCGCCGACGGACGCGGCCAATTGGCGCGAAAAGCTGCTGCGCGAAAACCCCGTCGATCCGAGCCGCGTGCACTTCCTCGGCAAGGTGCCGTACGAGGTCTACCGCAAGGCGCTGCAGGTGTCGGCGGTCCACGTCTACCTGACCTATCCCTTCGTGCTGTCGTGGAGCTTGCTGGAGGCGATGGCCAGCGGCTGCCGCATCGTGGCGTCGGACACCGCGCCGCTGCGGGAAGTGATCCGCGATGGCGTGAACGGAAATCTGGTGGGCTTCTTCGACCGGGAGGCCTTGATCGAGAGGGTGAGAGAGGCGTTGCGCGAGGACGCGCCGGAAATGCGGCGGCAGGCGCGGCGGACGGCGGAGCGGTACAGCGTCGAGCAGGGCTTGGACGCTTACAGGAATTTGCTGGGCATCGCTGCTTCTGATGTGGCGGATGGAGTGGCCGCGCGGGAAAGCGATGCCTGGTTTAGGCAGTAGTCCGATAACAGAAAGGTAAAAAATGACGACTTCGCAAGGCAATGCAGGCGCCGGAACGGGCAAGACGTGGAACGGTACCGATAAAGGAGAACTGATCAGCGCGGGGGATGGCGACGATACCCTGAACGGTTACGGCGGCGACGATACGCTGAACGGCGGCCCCGGCAATAATTTGCTGGATGGCGGCGACGGCGACGACAGCCTGACTGGCGGCAACGGACATGACACGCTGGCCGGCGGCCGCGGCGACGATACGCTGGTGGGCGGGGTGGACGGCGATGTCTACCTGTTCAATCTGGGCGACGGGCGCGATCTGATTCTGGACAACGCGCTGAACAAGGCCGATGCGGCCGACACCGACCCGGCTTATCGCGACGAACTGCGCTTCGGCGCCGGCATCGCGCCCCAAGACATCGTTTTGCAACATATCGGCAACGATCTGGTGCTGCAACTCCGCAATGGCGACGATTCCGTCACCATTCAGAACTGGTTCGCAGGCAAGGCATTCTGGATCGAGAATATCCGTTTCGCCGATGGCACCAACTGGACGATCGCCGACTTGGCGCAGCAGGTGCTGGTGCAGACCGGCACCGAGGGCAAGGACAAGTTGAAGGGCTGGATAGGCAAGGATCATCTGATCGGCTTGGGCGGCAACGATATTTTGCTGGGGGGCGATGGCGACGACACGTTGCAAGGCGGCGATGGCGATGATCTGCTGGATGGCGGCAGCGGCCGCAATGTGCTGGAAGGCGGCAAGGGCAACGATACCTTGATCGGCGGCGCGGACGCCGACGTCTACATCTTCAATCTGGGCGACGGCGCGGACGTGATCCGCGAAACGGCCAACGTGGATGTCTCGGTGCAGGACGAAATCCGCTTCGGCGCGAGCATCGCGGTCAAGGACATGGTTGCGGTGCGGGTGGGCATGGACCTGGTGCTCAAGCACGCCAACGGCATTGACAGCGTGAAGGTGGAAGGCTACTTCGCCGCAGTCGGCAGCCGCGTGGAGCGCATCGTGTTCGCCGACGGCACGGTCTGGACCCAGGCCGATCTGCGCGTAACGCTGACCGGCACCGACGGCGACGACACTCTGACCGGCTGGGAAGGCAGCGATGTGCTGATCGGCGGCGCGGGCAACGATGTGCTGATCGGCAACGGCGGATCGGACACCCTGATCGGCGGCATCGGCAACGACACCCTGGTGGGCGGCGCCGGCAGCGACGTGTACGTGTTCGAGGCCGGCTACGGCCATGACGTGATCGCCGCGCACAATGTGGACGTGGCGGTGACGCTGCATGACGAGATCCACTTCGGCGTCGGCATTTCGGCGTCCGACATCCGCGTGCAGCAAGTGGGCGACGACATCGTGCTGCTCCACGTCAATGGCAGCGACTCCATCACCATCCAGGGCGGCTTCAGCATCGAGCACGGCTGGCAGGGCCAGATCGTGTTCGCCGACGGCAGCGTGTGGCTGGGCGCGGAGCTGATCCAGCGCGTGGTGGGCATGCAGAACGGCACTGATGGCGACGACCTGCTGCAGGGCGAGGACGGCGCGGACATTCTCGACGGCGGCGCCGGCAACGACACGCTGATCGGCGGCAATGGCGACGATACCTTCCGCGGCGGTTCCGGCAACGACGTGCTGGTGGGCAACAAGGGCCGCGACGTGTTCGAGTTCGGCCTGGGCGGCGGCCGCGACCAGATCAACTACGGTGTGGCTGCGGCCAAGATGGCGCAGTACAGCAAGGGCGACCAGATCCGCTTCCTGGCGGGTATCAAGGCGGCCGATGTGAAGGTGTTGAAGTCCGGCAATGATCTGGTGCTGATGCTGGCCAACGGCCAGGACGGCATCACCATCAAGAACGGCGCGGTAGACAAGATGGGCTGGGCCGGCGAGGTGGTGTTCGCCGACGGCGTCCGCTGGAGCGCGGCCGATCTGCAGAAGCTGATCGTGGTCGGCGGCAACGATACCATCAAGGGCAGCGCCGGCGACGATGTGCTGGTCAGCGTCGGCGGCACCGTGGTGCTGGAAGGCGGCAAGGGCAACGACACGCTGAAAGGCGGCGCCGCGCACGACATCTACGTGTTCAACCTGGGCGACGGCAACGACGTCATCATCAACAACTCGGTCAACGTTTCCGTCAGCCACCAGAGCGAAATCCGCCTGGGCGTAGGCATCTCGGTTTCGGACATCGTGGTGGTGCGCGCCGGCAACGACGTGATCCTCAAGCACGTCAACGGCAGCGATTCCATCCTGATCCAGAACTGGTTCAGCGCGACTTCCGCCCAGGTGGGCAGCGTGATCTTCGCCGATGGCACCAGTTGGACTTCGGTGCAGATCAGCCTGTGGGCGAACGGTCTGCATGTCGGCGGCGACGGCAACGATATCCTGATCGGCGGCAATGTCAGCGACACGCTGCAAGGCGGCGCCGGCAACGACGTGCTGATCAGCGTAGGCGGCAGCGCCGTGCTGGAAGGCGGCAGGGGCAACGACACGCTGAAGGGCGGCGCGGGCCGCGACATCTACGTGTTCAACCTGGGCGACGGCAACGACGTCATCATCAACAACTCGGTCAACGTTTCCGTCAGCCACCAGAGCGAAATCCGCCTGGGCGTGGGCATCTCGGTTTCGGATATCGTGGTGGTGCGCGCCGGCAACGACGTGATCCTCAAGCACGTCAACGGCAGCGATTCCATCCTGATCCAGAACTGGTTCGGCGCGACTTCCGCCCAGGTGGGCAGCGTGATCTTCGCCGACGGCACCAGCTGGACCTCGGCGCAGATCAGCCAGTGGGCCTGCGGCGTCATCACCGGCGGCGCGGGCGACGATCTGCTGCAGGGCGGAGCCGGCAACGATGTGCTGGACGGCGGCGCAGGCAATGACACCCTGATCGGCCTGGGCGGCGACGACACCCTCAAGGGCGGAGCCGGCAACGACGTGCTGGATGGCGGCGCGGGACGCGACGTCTACATCTTCAACTTGGGCGACGGCCAGGACGTGATCCGCTTCGACGGCAGCAATACGGCGGCGGCTTGGAGCGCCGGCGACGAAATCCGCTTCGGCGTCGGCATCGCCGTCAGCGACATCGTCGTGGTGCGCAGCGGCCTGGACGTGATCCTCAAGCACCGCAACGGCCAAGACAGCATCACCATCCAGAACGCGCTGACCGTCAACGCCAACTGGGGCGGCCACATCGCCTTCGCCGGCGGCGCCAACTGGAGCTTGGTGGAACTGCTCAGCCTGTCCGGTGCGACGCTGACCGGCACCGAGGGCAAGGATACGCTGACCGGGGGCAAGGGCAACGATGTGATCTTCGGCCTGGGCGGCGACGATGTTTTGATCGGCGCGGACGGCAATGACAGTCTGTTCGGCGGCGCCGGCAACGACTCGCTGAACGGCGGCAACGGAGCCGACCTGCTGGAAGGCGGCGAGGGCGACGACACGCTGATCGGCGGCGAAGGCGGTTGGGGCGAAGAACGCGACACCCTGAGGGGCGGCGCGGGCAATGACCTGCTGATCGCGGCCTCCCAAGGCTGGAACAATGTGTTGGAAGGCGGTGCCGGCAACGACACGCTGCGAGGCAGCTACGCGCGCGACATCTACCTGTTCAATCTGGGCGATGGCCAGGACCTGATCATCGAAAGAGACAATGGAGGACGCGGGGCCGGCGACTACAACGACGAGCTGCGTTTCGGCGCCGACATCAAGGACACCGACATCCAGGTGGTTCGCAGCGGCAACGACATGGTGTTCCGCCACATCAACGGCCAGGACAGCGTGACGGTGAAGGACTGGTTTGCCGACAGGAACTATTGGGTCGAGCAGATCACCTTCGCCAGCGGCGTGAAGTGGACGGCGGACCAGCTGATGAAGCAAGGCGTGCCGCTGGTGGGCACCGAGCTGGGCGACACGCTGCGCGGCGGCAACGTCGACGACTGGATGCTGGGCAACGGCGGCAACGACTCGCTGTACGGCGGCAACGGCAACGACCTGCTGGAAGGCGGAGCAGGCGATGACGGCCTGTACGGCGAAGAAGGCAACGACACGCTGAAGGGCGGTCTGGGCAACGACTCGCTGAACGGCGGCAATGGCTCGGACCTGCTGGAAGGCGGCGAGGGCGACGACACGCTGTTCGGCGGCGACGGCGGCTGGGGCGAAGAACGCGACACCCTGAGGGGCGGCGCGGGCAATGACCTGCTGATCGCGGCCTCCCAAGGCTGGAACAATGTGTTGGAAGGCGGTGCCGGCAACGACACGCTGCGAGGCAGCTACGCGCGCGACATCTACCTGTTCAATCTGGGCGATGGCCAGGACCTGATCATCGAAAGAGACAATGGAGGACGCGGGGCCGGCGACTACAACGACGAGCTGCGTTTCGGCGCCGACATCAAGGACACCGACATCCAGGTGGTTCGCAGCGGCAACGACATGGTGTTCCGCCACATCAACGGCCAGGACAGCGTGACGGTGAAGGACTGGTTTGCCGACAGGAACTATTGGGTCGAGCAGATCACCTTCGCCAACGGCGTGAAGTGGACGGCCGACCAGCTGATGAAGCAAGGCGTGCCGCTGGTGGGCACCGAGCTGGGCGACACGCTGCGCGGCGGCAACGTCGACGACTGGATCCAGGGCAACGGCGGCAACGACTCGCTGTACGGCGGCAACGGCAACGACCTGCTGGAAGGCGGGGCGGGCGATGACGGCCTGTACGGCGAAGAAGGCAACGACACGCTGAAGGGCGGTCTGGGCAACGACTCGCTGAACGGCGGCAATGGCTCGGACCTGCTGGAAGGCGGCGAGGGCGACGACACGCTGTTCGGCGGCGACGGCGGCTGGGGCGAAGAACGCGACACCCTGAGGGGCGGCGCGGGCAATGACCTGCTGATCGCGGCCTCCCAAGGCTGGAACAATGTGTTGGAAGGCGGTGCCGGCAACGACACGCTGCGAGGCAGCTACGCGCGCGACATCTACCTGTTCAATCTGGGCGATGGCCAGGACCTGATCATCGAAAGGGACAATGGAGGACGCGGGGCCGGCGACTACAACGACGAGCTGCGTTTCGGCGCCGACATCAAGGACACCGACATCCAGGTGGTTCGCAGCGGCAACGACATGGTGTTCCGCCACATCAACGGCCAGGACAGCGTGACGGTGAAGGACTGGTTTGCCGACAGGAACTATTGGGTCGAGCAGATCACCTTCGCCAGCGGCGTGAAGTGGACGGCGGACCAGCTGATGAAGCAAGGCGTGCCGCTGGTGGGCACCGAGCTGGGCGACACGCTGCGCGGCGGCAACGTCGACGACTGGATCCAGGGCAACGGCGGCAACGACTCGCTGTACGGCGGCAACGGCAACGACCTGCTGGAAGGCGGGGCGGGCGATGACGGCCTGTACGGCGAAGAAGGCAACGACACGCTGAAGGGCGGTCTGGGCAACGACTCGCTGAACGGCGGCAATGGCTCGGACCTGCTGGAAGGCGGCGAGGGCGACGACACGCTGTTCGGCGGCGACGGCGGCTGGGGCGAAGAACGCGACACCCTGAGGGGCGGCGCGGGCAATGACCTGCTGATCGCGGCCTCCCAAGGCTGGAACAATGTGTTGGAAGGCGGTGCCGGCAACGACACGCTGCGAGGCAGCTACGCGCGCGACATCTACCTGTTCAATCTGGGCGATGGCCAGGACCTGATCATCGAAAGGGACAATGGAGGACGCGGGGCCGGCGACTACAACGACGAGCTGCGTTTCGGCGCCGACATCAAGGACACCGACATCCAGGTGGTTCGCAGCGGCAACGACATGGTGTTCCGCCACATCAACGGCCAGGACAGCGTGACGGTGAAGGACTGGTTTGCCGACAGGAACTATTGGGTCGAGCAGATCACCTTCGCCAGCGGCGTGAAGTGGACGGCGGACCAGCTGATGAAGCAAGGCGTGCCGCTGGTGGGCACCGAGCTGGGCGACACGCTGCGCGGCGGCAACGTCGACGACTGGATGCTGGGCAACGGCGGCAACGACTCGCTGTACGGCGGCAACGGCAACGACCTGCTGGAAGGCGGAGCAGGCGATGACGGCCTGTACGGCGAAGAAGGCAACGACACGCTGAAGGGCGGTCTGGGCAACGACTCGCTGAACGGCGGCAATGGCTCGGACCTGCTGGAAGGCGGCGAGGGCGACGACACGCTGTTCGGCGGCGACGGCGGCTGGGGCGAAGAACGCGACACCCTGAGGGGCGGCGCGGGCAATGACCTGCTGATCGCGGCCTCCCAAGGCTGGAACAATGTGTTGGAAGGCGGTGCCGGCAACGACACGCTGCGAGGCAGCTACGCGCGCGACATCTACCTGTTCAATCTGGGCGATGGCCAGGACCTGATCATCGAAAGGGACAATGGAGGACGCGGGGCCGGCGACTACAACGACGAGCTGCGTTTCGGCGCCGACATCAAGGACACCGACATCCAGGTGGTTCGCAGCGGCAACGACATGGTGTTCCGCCACATCAACGGCCAGGACAGCGTGACGGTGAAGGACTGGTTTGCCGACAGGAACTATTGGGTCGAGCAGATCACCTTCGCCAGCGGCGTGAAGTGGACGGCGGACCAGCTGATGAAGCAAGGCGTGCCGCTGGTGGGCACCGAGCTGGGCGACACGCTGCGCGGCGGCAACGTCGACGACTGGATGCTGGGCAACGGCGGCAACGACTCGCTGTACGGCGGCAACGGCAACGACCTGCTGGAAGGCGGAGCAGGCGATGACGGCCTGTACGGCGAAGAAGGCAACGACACGCTGAAGGGCGGTCTGGGCAACGACTCGCTGAACGGCGGCAATGGCTCGGACCTGCTGGAAGGCGGCGAGGGCGACGACACGCTGTTCGGCGGCGACGGCGGCTGGGGCGAAGAACGCGACACCCTGAGGGGCGGCGCGGGCAATGACCTGCTGATCGCGGCCTCCCAAGGCTGGAACAATGTGTTGGAAGGCGGTGCCGGCAACGACACGCTGCGAGGCAGCTACGCGCGCGACATCTACCTGTTCAATCTGGGCGATGGCCAGGACCTGATCATCGAAAGGGACAATGGAGGACGCGGGGCCGGCGACTACAACGACGAGCTGCGTTTCGGCGCCGACATCAAGGACACCGACATCCAGGTGGTTCGCAGCGGCAACGACATGGTGTTCCGCCACATCAACGGCCAGGACAGCGTGACGGTGAAGGACTGGTTTGCCGACAGGAACTATTGGGTCGAGCAGATCACCTTCGCCAGCGGCGTGAAGTGGACGGCGGACCAGCTGATGAAGCAAGGCGTGCCGCTGGTGGGCACCGAGCTGGGCGACACGCTGCGCGGCGGCAACGTCGACGACTGGATGCTGGGCAACGGCGGCAACGACTCGCTGTACGGCGGCAACGGCAACGACCTGCTGGAAGGCGGAGCAGGCGATGACGGCCTGTACGGCGAAGAAGGCAACGACACGCTGAAGGGCGGTCTGGGCAACGATACGCTGAATGGTGGTAACGGCAACGATACCTACCGTTTCGGCCGCGGCGACGGCGCGGATCTGGTGCAGGATTCCGGTGGGCAGGACGCGCTGGAGTTCGACAAGGGCATCGACGCCAGCCAGCTGTGGTTCCGCAAGCAGAACAATAGTCTGGAAGTCAGCGTGATCGGCGGCGGCGACAAGGTGGTGGTGGACAACTGGTTCGGCAATGCCGCCAACCAGCTGGAAACCATTCGCTCTGGCGACGGCAAGGCGCTGGCGGCTTCGCAGGTGCAGGCGCTGGTGACCGCGATGGCGGCGTTCAACCCGCCGGCGGCGGGCCAGATGACGCTGCCGGCCGATTACCAGGCGGCCTTGCAGCCGGTGATGGCGTCCAGCTGGAAGTAAGCGTCTAGTCCCTGCCGCGTCTGGCGCGCGGCGGGAGCCGCAAAAACGACAGCCCCGTCGGCTCAGGCCGCGGGGCTGTTTTCATGGCAGAGCGGTGGTGCGCTATTCGCGATGATAAGGGTGGTTGTTGAGTATCGAGTAGGCGCGGTAGATCTGTTCGGCCAGCATCACCCGCACCATGCCATGGGGCAAGGTCATCGCCGACAGCTGAAGCAGCACGTCGGCGCGCTGCTTCAGCTCCTGCGACAGGCCGTCGGCGCCGCCGATGATGAACACCACGTCGTCGCCGCCCGCCATCCAGTCTTTCAAGCCCTCGGCCAGCTTGACCGAGGTCCAGTTCTTGCCGCGCTCGTCCATCACCACCAGCCGCGCGCGCGGCGGGATGGCGGCCATCAGCCGCTCGTGTTCGGCGGCGATGCCCTTTTCGGCGGTGACGCCGCCGCCGCGCTTCTCCGGCTTGATCTCTTTCAGCTCAAGGGAAATGTCGCGGCCGAAGCGTTTGGCGTAGTCGGAATAGGCTTCGTCGACCCAGCGCGGCATCTTGGTGCCGACGGCGAGTATGGTGATCTTCATGGCGGAAACGTTGGCTGAGGAGAAAACAAAAGGGCGGGAAAACCCGCCCTCTTCAGGTGAGCCGGCTTACACCGCCGACCACGGCTTGCCGGCGCCCGGCGCGAAGCTGGGCTTCTGGCCGCCCCACAGCGCTTCGATGTCGTAGTAGTCGCGCACGGCGGGCAGCATCACGTGCACCACCACGTCGCCGGCATCCACCAGCACCCATTCGCCGCTTTCGTGGCCTTCGCTGCCGACGATGTCCACGCCGGCTTCCTTCAGCTTCACCTGCACGCTGTTGGCCAGCGCCTTCACCTGGCGGTTGGAGTCGCCGGTGGCGACGATCATGCGTTGGAACAACGAGGTGAGCGAGCTGGTATCCAGTTCGATGATGTCCTTGCCCTTGACGTCTTCCAGGGCTTCCACTGCCAGTTTGCTGATTTCTTGGATTTCCATGATTCCTTTTCCTGTGCCGGTACATAGCAGGCACAGGCGCCGGCAAGAGGTACCAAAAAGAGCGGGTAAGGCGCTGCCTTACCGGTATAGCCGCTGCCGGCGGATATAGGCCAGCACGGCGGGATCGATCAGGCCGTCCACCGGCTCGTCGGCTGCCAGCAGCGCCCTCAAGCGGGTGGCGGACAGGTCGAGCGGCGGCAGGGCCAGGGGGCGGATTGTACCGGAAGCTGTTCGATTTGAAAAATCAGAGACTTGGCGAGTCTTCCATTCCTGGAAAACTTCGGGGGGCAGGGCGGCGGGATCGAAGCCGGGCCGCATCGCGACGGCGAGGTTGGCGAGGCGGAACAGTTCACGCCAATTTTTCCAGGAGGACAGCGCGGCCAGCGAGTCGCCGCCGATCAGGAACCACAGTTCGGCGGCGGCGCCCAGCTCGGCGCGCAGCTCGCGCAGCGTGTCCACGGTATAGGCGGGACGGGCGCGGCGGATTTCCCGTCCGTCCGCCAGCAGCTTGGCGTCGCCGGCGATGGCCAGCTTCACCATGTCGAGGCGCTGGGCCGCGCTGGCGCGCGGACCTTCCGCGCGGTGATAGGGCTGGCCGGCTGGAATCAGCCTGACGAGGTCAAGGCCTAGCTCGCCGGCGAAGGCGCGGGCCATGCGCAGGTGGGCGTGGTGGACGGGGTCGAAGGTGCCGCCGAACACGCCGACGCGGGCGTTCATGCCGCCGGCGCTTCCTCGTCGCCGTAGCCGTTGATCACCACCTCCAGCCGACCGGTGGACGGGTGGATCACCATGCCGTGCACTGGAACGTCTTTGGGCAGCAGCGGATGGTTGCGGATGGTTTGCACGGTGTGGCGCACGCTGTCGGATACGTTGTCGAAGCCTTTCAGCCAGCCGTCCAGGTCGATGCCGGCGGCGCGCAGCGTGGCGATGGTGTCTTCCGACACGCCGCGCTCCATCGCGTGCTCCAGCACGCGCTGCGGATCGACCGCGCGCATGCCGCAATCGCGGTGGGCGACCACGCAAATCTCGTCGGCGCGCAGCTCGTACACCGCCATGATCAGGCTGCGCATCACCGAACCCCAGGGGTGGGTGATCAACGCGCCAGCGTTCTTGATCAGCTTGGCGTCGCCGTTCTTCAGGCCCATGGCCTTGGGCAGCAGCTCCACCAGGCGGGCGTCCATGCAGGCCAGCACGGCCAGGCCCTTGCCGGGAAATTTGTCGGTTTTGTATTGCTCGTACTCGCGGTTTTCCACGAAGGCGCGGTTGTGTTCGAGCAGGGTATTCAGTCGGTCCATGGCTACGGTTTCCTGTGCGGATATCGGGACGGATTCACCTGTGCGTCCGGCGGGCGCACAGGTGAATTCGCTCTGGAGGTTTTGCTCTAGTTCGGGCGGCATGCTACCACCAGTCGGCTGGAGCGGGGCGTAAATTCGCGCTTGAGCCGGCTGGTGAAGGTGGGGGCCGCGGCGGGGATTGCAAGCCTGGCTTTGTCTTGTCATTGATTATACAGAGTTTGACGAATGTCCTTGCCGCAGCCGGCCGGCTTGCCTAGAATCGCGCCTCTTTAAATATTACTGCTTGCTTATTCTGGAGCGCTTCGTGAACGAAAAACTGGCCAACCCGGCCCCGCTGGGCCTGATGGGCTTCGGCATGACCACCATCCTTCTCAACATCCACAACGCCGGCTTCTACCCGATCAGCGCGATGATCCTGGCGATGGGCCTGTGCTACGGCGGCCTGGCGCAAATCGTGGCCGGCATCATGGAATTCCGCCGCGGCAACACCTTCGGCGTCACCGCCTTTCTGTCCTATGGCCTGTTCTGGCTCAGCCTGGTGCTGCTGATCGTGCTGCCCAAGACCGGCCTGGCCGATCCGACGCCGGAAGGCTACATGGGCTGGTATCTGCTGATGTGGGGCGTGTTCACCTTGTTCATGCTGGTGGGCACCGTCAACTACCCGCGCGTCAAGCAGTTCGTGTTCGCCTCGCTGACCGTGCTGTTCTTCCTGCTGGCGGCGCGCGACTTCACCGGCAGCAAGCTGATCGGCATGATCGCCGGCTTCGAGGGCATTGTCTGCGGCGCCAGCGCCATCTATCTGGCAATGGCCACCGTGCTCAACGAGCAATACGGCCGCACCGTGTGGCCGGTGGGCGCGCGCTGAGCGCGATCCGGCCCCGCATTCCGACGCCCCGCATGGGGCGTTTTTCATTTGATGCTCAATGGCGATGTCGCCCCAGCCACATCACAGCCAGTTGCACCAGCGCGGCCAGGCTCAGCGCCAGCAGAAAAGCGGAAGCGGCCGGCAGCTGTCCCAGCGAGCCGGCCAGCGCCAGGCAGAAGGCGATGAAGGCGTAGAAGCCGCGCACCATGCCGCGCAGCAGGCGGATGGCGGCGGCGGGGCCGGCGCTGGCATGGGTGAAGGCGCCCAGCACGCTGGCCAGCACCGGAAACACCGCCAGCGCGCCGCTGAGCGCAGGACCCAGCCTGTGCGACAGGCTGGTGATGATCAGCACCAACAGCGCGCCGGCCAGCATGCGCGGCGCCATGCCGGCTTCGCGCGGCGCGCCTTGCGCGGCCGCGGCCGGCGGCGCGGGGAACAGCCGGCCCGCCAGCGGCAGAAAGGCCAGCGCCAGCCAGGCGGCCAGCCATGGCGCGGCCGCCGCCGACGGGCTGGCGGCGACTGCCAGCGCGTAGCCGACCACGCCCAGCGCCAGGCAAGGCGGCCAACGCCAGCGCAAGGCCGCCCAGCTGTAAGCGATGCCGAACACCACGTTGGCGGCGGCGCCCAGCGCCGAGGCCAGCGCGGCCTGGCGGGTAAAGTCCGGGCCCTGTTCCAGCGTCAGGATCAGCAGAATGGAGCCGGTGATCACCGGGAAGCCGGCCAGCGCGCCGGCCACGCCCGGCCCCCATTTTCTGGCGGCGGCGGTGATCAGCCAGATCAACGCCGGCACCAGCAGCAATTTCAATAACAGCATCTGTGTGTCCTACCAGCGCGAAACATGGTCTTCCGCCACGCCGGCCAGCGCGCGCACCGGGTGGCGCGCGCCGCTGTCCGGATCGATCAGCGCGCCGTCGAAGCGGCCCACTGGCTGCACGTAGCGGCTGGCGGCGACGATCAGGTTCTTGTCCTCGCGGCGCGCGCCTTCCGGCGTGAAAACGAGGTCGACCAGCCCGTCGGCGCTGCGGATGCGCCACGGGGCCAAGGGGGCGTCCGGCTGGTAGTCGAAGTCGGCGGCGCCCACGCGCCACAGGCGGCCGTCCAGCCACACCGCGTTTTCCTCGCTGCCCATATAACCCTGTTGCAGATTGAAGCCGATGCCGGGGCCGTGGGCGCTGGCCCAGCGCCAGCTGGTTTCCCGCGCCAGCAGGCCGTTGGAGTAGTCGAGCGAGGCGGTCGCCGCGGATAGATCGTAGCGTCCGGCCGCGCAGCGCGCTTCGCCGCGCGCGGGCAGGCCGCCGCTCTTGTGAGTGCTGTGGGCGAGGTAGTTGGCCGGGGCCACCACCGCCAGCACCGGCGGCATCGCGGACAGGTCGATCTCGGCTTCGAGGCTCAGGCCGCGGCTCGCCACGCGCAGGCGCAGCGCGTCGCCGGCGCGTTCGAAAACGAAGCGTTGGCCGAAGCGCTCGAAGCGGGCGTCGCCAAAGGCGCGGTTCTCCACTTTGGCGGCGTAGCCCGGCAGGCCGTTGGCGCTGGCGGCGGCCAGCACCTTGCCTTGGCGGCGATCGAACAGATAGGAGAAGGCGGTGCCGTTCCAGCCCACATCCACGACGGCCATGGCGATCAGGAAGTCGTCATGGGCGAGGGCCGCGTATTGCCAGCGTTTGTGGCGCAGGCATCGGGTCAGCCGCTGCATCGGCGTCAGTGCCAGCCGCCAGTCCAGATCGGGCACGATGCCCTGGTAGACGCCGAAGGCGGCGCGGCCGTCCGGCAGCGCGAGGCGGGATGGTGCGGAGGGCAAGGCGGGCATGGCGCGGCTCCGGTGCGGGGATTGCGATCGAGTCTAGCCGAATCCGCGCGCCGTGGCAGCCTGCTACAAATGTTTAGCATTGCGCACAATCCGGCGCATGCCATGGCGAGAGGATCGCGGCTATCATAGCGCCATGATGAAACGCCGCCTGCTGTGCGCGCTGCTGGCCTCCGTCCTGGCCCAGCCGCTGACTGTCCGCGCCGACCTGCCCGATCTGGGCGAGGTGTCGGACGCCTCGCTGTCCCTGGCCGACGAGGCCCGCATCGGCCGCGACGCGCTGCGCGCGATGCGCGAGGCCGGGGACGTGGTGGACGACGCCGAGGTCAACGCCTACCTGAACGATGTCGGCGGCCGGCTGGCCGCCGCCGCCGCGGTGCCCGGCGTGCGCTTCACTTACTTTTGCGTCGCCGATTCCGGCATCAACGCCTTCGCCATGCCCGGCGGCTATGTCGGCATCAATATCGGCCTGATGCTGGCCACCCAGAGCGAGGGCGAACTGGCCGGCGTGCTGGGCCATGAGACAGCCCACGTCGCCCAGCGCCACATCGCGCGGATGCAGGCGGCCAACAGCGCCACCAGCCCTTTGCTGCTGCTGGGCACCATCGTCGCCGCCGCGCTGGCGGCCAAGGCCGGCAACGGAGAGGGCGCGGTGGGCGCGGTGTCGGCCGGAATGGGCTTGTCCATTTCGCGCCAGCTGGCGTTTTCCCGAGACTTCGAACGCGAGGCCGACCGCGTCGGCATGCAATACATGGCCGCCGCCGGGTTCGACGTGCGCTACATGGGCTCCTTCTTCCAGCGGCTGGAGCAGGCCAGCCGCTACAGCGACAACTCCGCCTACGCTTTCCTGCGCACCCACCCGGTGACGCTGGAGCGGATCAGCGAGGCGCAGAACCGCGCGCTGGACTACCCGGTGAAGATGCGCGCCGACAGCGTCGACTATCTGCTGGTGCGCGAGAAGCTGCGGGTGTTGACCCTGTCGCCGGAAGAGGCGGCGTCTTATTACAACAGCGCGCTGCAGCGCGGCTTGTATCTGAGCGAAGGCGCCAGCTGGTACGGCCTGGCCCGGGCCAGGCTGCTGCAGCATGATCGAGCCGGCGCCGCGGCGGCGCTGGCCAAGGCCCGGGCCAGGCTGCCGGACAACGCGATGCTGTACGGGCTGGAGGTGGAGATCGCCCGCGACGGCCGCGACTGGGCCGCCGCCGCCCGCGCGGCCAGGAATGGCCTGGCGGCTTTTCCGCGCAGCGCTTCGCTGCGGCTGGCCCAGGTGGACGCGGCGCTGGACGGCGGCGACCGCAAGGCCGCGCTGACGCTGCTGACCCAGATGCTGAACGACAGGCGGGACGACCCGGCGCTGTACCGGCGCGAGGCCAAGCTGTATGCCGACCAGGACCCGCTGCGCTACCACGCCGCGCTGGGCAATGCGTTCTATTACGAACAACGCTATGGCGCGGCTCAGGAGCAGTACCAGTTGGCGAGCAAGGCCAAGGGCGATGATTTCTATCTCCGTTCCATGCTGGAGGCCCGTCTGCGGGAGGTGGACAGGCTGGCCAAGGAGGAACGCAAAGCCGCGCGGAATTGAAACAATGGTTTCAGGATCGCGCGGCTTATCGCAAAAAAACAACATGATGCGGCGCAGCATCTGTTTTTTTCGCGACTTCCAGCCGTCTTAGCCGTCGACGGCTATTCCTTTGCGAATCCATCCAGTCGTACACTGGCGGGGTTGCTTTACACCTATTCGCAAATGAACATTTTTATTTGCGAATCTGTTCGTTTATAATCGCAAATCAAATAATTGGCTCGCTTCTGAGCCGATAGCATAAAACGCGGGACCGGCCGGTTTCGAGACTCGGTCCCCGATGTCACCCGCTGTGAGGACCAGAGATGGCTGCAACTTTCCCTGACGATATCGATCCGTTGGAAACCCAGGAGTGGACTGAAGCGCTGGAATCGGTGCTGGACAACGAAGGCGCGGAACGCGCCCACTTCCTGCTGGAGACCATGGTCGAGCGCACGCGCCGCCGCGGTGCCCACCTGCCGTTCGACGCCACTACCGCTTACCAGAACACCATCCCGGTCGGCAAAGAAGCCAAATCCCCGGGCAACCACGAGATGGAGCACCGCATCCGCTCGATCAACCGCTGGAACGCCGCGGCCATGGTGCTGCGCGCCGGCAAGAAGGATCTGGAGCTGGGCGGCCACATCGCGTCCTTCCAGTCCTCCGCCACGCTGTACGACGTCGGTTTCAACCATTTCTGGCGCGCCCAGAATGAAAACCAGGACGGCGACCTGATCTACTTCCAGGGCCACATCGCCCCGGGCGTGTATTCCCGCGCCTTCATGGAAGGCCGCTTGTCCGCCGACCAGCTGGACAACTTCCGCCAGGAAGTGGACGGCCAAGGCCTGTCCTCCTATCCGCACCCGTGGCTGATGAAGGATTTCTGGCAGTTCCCGACCGTATCGATGGGCCTGGGCCCGCTGATGGCCATCTACCAAGCCCGCTTCCTGAAGTACCTGGAAAGCCGCGGCCTGGCCAAGACCATGGGCCGCAAGGTGTGGTGCTTCTGCGGCGACGGCGAGATGGACGAGCCGGAATCGCTGGGCGCCATCGCCATGGCCGCCCGCGAAGGCCTGGACAACCTGGTGTTCGTGATCAACTGCAACCTGCAGCGCCTGGACGGCCCGGTGCGCGGCAATGGCAAGATCATCCAGGAACTCGAAGGCGACTTCCGCGGTTCCGGCTGGAATGTGCTGAAAGTGATCTGGGGCTCCCGTTGGGACCCGCTGCTGGCCATGGACACCAAGGGCCTGCTGAAGAAGCGCATGGACGAGTGCGTGGATGGCGACTATCAGACCTTCAAGTCCAAGGACGGCGCTTACGTTCGCGAACACTTCTTCGGCAAGTATCCGGAGCTGCGCGAAATGGTGGCCAACATGTCCGACGAAGAGATCTGGAATCTCAATCGCGGCGGCCATGACCCGCACAAGGTGTACGCGGCTTACCACCAAGCCTCCTACAACGCCAACGGCCGTCCGACCGTGATCCTGGCCAAGACCATCAAGGGTTACGGCATGGGCGCGTCCGGCGAAGCCAAGAACATCGCGCACCAGGCCAAGAAGATGGACCTGGACAGCCTGCGCAACTTCCGCGACCGCTTCGGCATTCCGGTGTCCGACGAAGACCTGGCCAAGGTGCCGTACTACCTGCCGGCCGAAGACAGCCCGGAAATGAAGTACATGCGCGAACGCCGCGCGGCGCTGGGCGGCTACCTGCCGGCCCGCAAGCCGGTCAACCACCCGCTGGCGGTGCCGGAACTGTCCGCCTTCGACGCGCAGCTGCAAAGCTCGGGCGACCGCGAGTTCTCCACCACGATGGCCTTCGTCCGCATGCTGGGCACCATCATGAAGGACAAGAACGTCGGCAAGCGCGTGGTGCCGATCGTGCCGGACGAATCCCGCACCTTCGGCATGGAAGGCATGTTCCGCCAATACGGCATCTGGTCTACCCAGGGTCAGAACTACGTGCCGCAGGACCATGACCAGCTGATGTTCTACAAGGAATCCAAGGACGGCCAGATCCTGCAGGAAGGCATCAACGAGCCGGGCGCGATGGCCGACTGGATCGCCGCGGCGACCAGCTACGCCAACAGCAGCCAGCCGATGATTCCGTTCTACATCTACTACTCGATGTTCGGCTTCCAGCGCATCGGCGACCTGGCCTGGGCGGCTGGCGACATGCGCGCCCGCGGCTTCCTGCTGGGCGGCACCGCCGGCCGCACCACGCTGAACGGCGAAGGCCTGCAGCACGAAGACGGTCACAGCCACATCCAGGCCGGCCTGATCCCGAACTGCATCAGCTACGACCCGACCTTCGCCTACGAGCTGGCCGTGATCGTGCAGGACGGCATGCGCCGCATGTACGCCGAGCAGGAAGACGTCTTCTACTACCTGACCCTGATGAACGAAAACTACGTTCACCCGGCGATGCCGGCAGGCGCGGAAGAGGGCATCCTGAAGGGCATGTACCTGCTGCAGGACGGCGGCGACGCCAAGGTCAAGGTGCAGCTGATGGGCTCCGGCACCATCCTGCGCGAAGTGATGGCCGCGGCCGATCTGCTGAAGGCCGATTTCGGCATCGGCGCCGACATCTGGAGCGTGACCTCCTTCAACCAGCTGCGCCGCGACGGCATGGAAGCCGAGCGCCACAACCTGCTGAACCCGACCGCCGAGGCCCAGTCCTCCTACGTCGAACAGCAGCTGGCCGGCCGCAGCGGCCCGGTGATCGCCGCGACCGACTACATCCGCAACTACGCCGACCAGATCCGCGCCTACGTGCCGGGCCGCTACGTCGTGCTGGGCACCGACGGCTTCGGCCGCTCGGACAGCCGCGCCAACCTGCGCTCCTTCTTCGAGGTGGATCGCTACCACGTGGCGCTGGCGGCCCTGTCCGCCCTGGCCCGCGACGGCAAGATCGACGGCGCCAAGGTGGCGGAAGCCATCGCCAAGTACGGCATCAAGACTGACAAGCTGCCGAGCTGGAAGGTGTAATTCCTGAACGGAAGCCCCGGCCCAGGCCGGGAGCTTCCGTTTTGGCAAGGCAAGCGAATCTGTAGCGGATATCCGGCGGAATGCCCCGAGAGGGGCTTCCGCCCTACGAATGGAAAGCTCATGAGCAATCTGATCGAACTGAAAGTGCCCGACATCGGCGGTCACAGCAACGTAGACATCATCGAAGTATTCATCGCCCCGGGCCAGACCGTGTCCGTGGACGACTCCCTGATCACCCTGGAAACCGACAAGGCCACCATGGAGGTGCCGGCGGAAGCCGCCGGCGTGATCAAGGAAGTGAAGGCCGTCGTGGGCGGCAAGATTTCCGAAGGCGACGTGATCGCCATCATCGAAGTGGGCGCCGCCGCGTCCGCTCCGGCCCCGGCAGCCGCCGCGCCGGCGCCCGCAGCCGCCCCGGCCGCTGCCCCGGCTCCGGTAGCCGCCGCTCCCGCCGCCGCGCCTGCCGCATCCGGCCGCAGCGAAATCCGCGTGCCGGATATCGGCGGCCATAACGGCGTCGACGTGATCGAAGTGACTGTCAAAGTGGGCGACGAAATCGCCGTCGACGACAGCCTGATCACGCTGGAAACCGACAAGGCCACCATGGAAGTGCCGGCCACTGCCGCCGGCAAGGTGGTGGAAGTGAAGATCAAGGTGGGCGACAAGGTCAGCGAAGGCGACCTGATCGTGGTAGTAGAGGGCGCTGTCGCCGCTTCCGCTCCGGTTGCAGCTGCTGCGCCGGCTCCGGCAGCAGCCCCGACCCCGGTCGCCGCCGCGCCTGCAGCCGCTCCGGCCGTGGCGCCGGTCGCCGCCGCCGTGTCCGCCGCCATCGACGAAATCGCCTTCTCCAAGGCCCACGCCGGTCCGTCCGTGCGCCGTCTGGCGCGCGAGCTGGGCGTGGACCTGGGCAAGGTGAAGGGCAATGGCCGCAAGGGCCGCATCACCGAAGACGACGTCAAGGCCTTCGTCAAGGGCGTGATGCAGAACCCGGCCGTGCTGGCCCCGGCCGCCGCGCCGGCCGGCTCCGGCGTGGGTCTGGACCTGCTGCCGTGGCCGAAGGTGGACTTTGCCAAGTTCGGCCCGATCGAAACCAAGCCGCTGTCCCGCATCCAGAAGATCTCCGGCGCCAACCTGTCGCGCAACTGGGTGATGATCCCGCACGTCACGTTCAACGACGAGTGCGACATCACCGAGCTGGAAGACTTCCGCAAGACCGTGGGCAAGGAATGGGAAAAGTCCGGCCTGAAGATCAGCCCGCTGGCCTTCATCATCAAGGCCGCCGCCGAAGCGCTGAAGGCCTTCCCGAACTTCAACAGCTCGCTGGACGGCGACAACCTGGTGCTGAAGCAGTACTACCACATCGGCTTCGCCGCCGACACGCCTAACGGCCTGGTGGTGCCGGTGATCAAGGACGCGGACAAGAAGGGCCTGCGCCAGATCGCCCAGGAACTGACCGACCTGTCCAAGCTGGCCCGCGAAGGCAAGCTGAAGCCGACCGACATGCAGGGCGCGACCTTCACAATCTCGTCCCTGGGCGGCATCGGCGGCACCAGCTTCACGCCTATCGTCAACGCGCCGGAAGTGGCCATCCTCGGCGTCTGCAAATCGCAGATCAAGCCGGTGTGGAACGGCAAGGAATTCGCGCCGCGCCTGATGTGCCCGCTCTCCCTGTCCTTCGATCACCGCGTGATCGACGGCGCGGCCGCCGCGCGCTTCACCGTGCACCTGGGCAAGCTGCTGACCGACGTGCGCCGTCTGATCCTGTAACCGTAGGGCGGAAGCCTCGGCAAGCCGAGGCGTTCCGCCATTTGTTACCGGATAGGTAGGCGGAACGCCCGCTTGGCGGGCTTCCGCCCTACGGCATCAAGCCCAGACTCGAGGCGGCCGGCCTCGCGCCGGCCTCCCAATATTGCGGATGGAAAGCCATGAGCAATCTGATCGAATTGAAAGTCCCGGACATCGGCGGCCACAACAACGTGGACGTCATCGAAGTGTTCGTCAAGCCGGGCGACGTGATCGAAAAAGAAGCCAGCCTGATCACGCTGGAAACCGACAAAGCCACCATGGAAGTGCCGGCTGAAGCCGCCGGCACCGTCAAGGAAGTGCGCGTTGCCGTAGGCAGCAAAGTGTCCGAAGGCGACCTGGTGGTCATCCTGGAAGCCGCCGGCGCAGCCGCCCCGGCTCCGGCCGAAGTGAAACCGGTGGAAACCACCGGAGTCGCCTCCGCCACCACCCAAGCCGGCTTCGCCCCGCAAGCCGCCCCGGTGGCCGCCAGCCATAGCGGCGGCGCCGACATCGAGTGCGACGTGATGGTGCTGGGCGGCGGTCCCGGCGGTTACTCCGCCGCCTTCCGCGCGGCCGACCTGGGCCTGAAGGTGGTCATCGTCGAGCGTTACGCCACCCTGGGCGGCGTGTGCCTGAACGTGGGCTGCATCCCGTCCAAGGCGCTGCTGCACAACGCCGCGGTGATCGACGAAGTGAGCCACCTGGCCGCCAACGGCATCAAGTTCGGCAAGCCGGAAGTGGACATCGACATGCTGCGCGGCTACAAGGAAAAGGTCATCGCCAAGCTGACCGGCGGCCTGGGCGGCATGGCCAAGGCGCGCAAGGTGGAGATCGTGCGCGGCAACGGCCACTTCATCGATCCGCACCACATCGAAGTCTCGGTGACCACCGGCAAGGGCCGCGAAGAATCGGGCGAGAAGAAGATCGTCAAGTTCAAGAACGCCATCATCGCCGCCGGCTCCCGCGTGGTGAAGCTGCCGTTCATCCCGAACGACCCGCGCGTGGTGGACTCCACCGGCGCGCTGGAGCTGAAGGGCGTAGCCGACCGCATGCTGATCATCGGCGGCGGCATCATCGGCCTGGAAATGGGCACCGTCTACTCCACGCTGGGCGCGCGCCTGGACGTGGTGGAAATGCTGGACGGCCTGATGCAAGGCGCCGACCGCGACCTGGTCAAGGTATGGCAGAAGTGGAACGCCCACCGTTTCGACAACATCATGCTGAACACCAAGACCGTGGCCGTGGAGCCGAAGGAAGACGGCGTGTGGGTGACTTTCGAAGGCGCGCAAGCCCCGAAGGAGCCGCAACGCTACGACCTGGTGCTGTACGCCACCGGCCGCGCGCCGAACGGCAAGCTGATCGGCGCGGAAAACGCCGGCATCGCGGTGACCGACCGCGGCTTCATCCAGGTGGACAAGCAGCAGCGCACCAATGTGCCGCACATCTTCGCCATCGGCGACATCGTCGGCCAGCCGATGCTGGCGCACAAGGGCGTGCATGAAGGCCATGTGGCGGCGGAAAACTGCGCCGGCCAGAAGGCCTACTTCGATGCCCGCGTGATTCCGGGCGTGGCCTACACCGATCCGGAAGTGGCCTGGGTGGGCGTGACCGAAGACGAAGCCAAGAAGCAAGGCTTGAAGATCGAGAAGGGCGTGTTCCCGTGGGCCGCTTCCGGCCGCGCCATCGCCAACGGCCGCGACGAAGGCTTCACCAAGCTGATCTTCGACGCGGAAAGCCACCAGATCATCGGCGGCGGCATCGTCGGCCCGCACGCCGGCGACATGATCGGCGAGGTGTGTCTGGCGATCGAGATGGGTTGCGACGCGACCGACATCGGCAAGACCATCCATCCGCACCCGACCATGGGCGAGTCCATCGGCATGGCGGCGGAAGTGGCGCACGGCACCTGCACGGACCTGCCGCCGCAACGCAAGAAGTAAGGTTTGATCGGCGGTTGATTGATCGCCATCAGATGGAGAAAGGGCAAGCCTGGGGGCTTGCCCTTTTTGTTTTGGTCGGATGATATGATGATTGAGTTTCGCAGGGCGGAAGCCGGCCTGAGGGCGTTCCGCCTCCGTTTGTAGGGTGCGTCACCCCGTAGGGGCGACGCACCGGTTGTTGTGTCGCGGTTTTGTGTCCGCTTCGCGGACGATGGATTTTGACAGCGGGGCTGCCCGCCAGGCAGGTCAGGACGCTGTGCGGGTAGGGTGTGTCACCCCGCAGGGGCGACGCACCCGTTGTGGTGCCGCGGCTTTGTGTCCGCTTCGCGGACGATTGATTTTGGTGCCGGTTCCGCCCGGCTAACGGGCCAGGGGCTGTGCGGCCAGCCCTATCGCTGAGCGAATCCAAGATTCGCACGCAGCGGCTATCCCAGGCCGCCCCAACAGCGCTGCGAAACCCCGTCTCCAAACCCATTTCCAAGGAGCCGCCGGAACTACATGCGTGCGAATCTTGGATTCGCTCAGCGGTAGGGCGTTAACGTCGCCCCGCGTCGAACAGCCGGCGGCTTAAAACCTTGGAAATGGCTTCGAAGCCGGCTTGCTCTGATGGGGGATTGGGGCGCATCGGTTCGGTCCCATTCGTAGGGTGCGTCACCCCGCAGGGGCGACGCACCATTTTCCATATCAAATTGCGTCTAATCGGCTTCTCCTTTTTGAAGTGATGCACCCTACGCACTTGAACCGTTTCAGCATACGCGCACACGGCAAAATGTCAGTAGCATTATGGCATTTTGTAAGTAAATATTTATGTGCTTTTGTCGCGTGTGCTGAGGCTAATATGCCTGATATAAGCTATAGCGCAAGAGCGGTTACATAAATCACTTAGTATGATTGGTGCAATTAAGTAAGATTTACTTTCCGTGTTGTGCATGGGTGAGATTGAGTGAGTGTTTGTTTCCCATGCAGGAATTCACCAATCAGAAAAGGAGATATTTTATGAAAATCATTGCTGCCATGGTTTTGGTAGGTTTCTCAGCGGCTTCATATGCTCAGCATGTTAAAATCAACATATCAAATCAAAGTACGCATGCTGACGTGTATACTGCTAAGATAAGGCTGGCAACGGGTAATGATTGGATTCTTCTTGGAACTGTTTACCCAGGGAATAATGTTTTTGAAGTCAATCAAAATGTCGATGACGGCATGGGTAGTTTATGGCTGGAAAAATCAAAAGAAGAGAAGTGGGTAACGCATTTTGAGAAGGGGCGGCAGTTAAGTAATATTTCTCTGGAAGTTAAAAAAGATAACATGAGTGATCAGTCTCCTTCAACAGATGGTGCTGTTGGATCTGTGAATTACACTATTGATTTTGATCGTGTCGGAGTAAGAAAGGCTGCAAGCTCGAAATTGTATAAACTCTCTCCAGATGCTAATAATTCTTGGTTCACAAATTGCAACTTTGTCTCTTGGGAAACGGAAAATCAATTAGTTTGTGCGATAAGCTCTTCGCCTTCCATTGCATTTCGCTCAACGCAGATATTTGGTGGTGGTTGGCCAATCGTAGGTGCTTCAATAGGTAATTTTTCGTCAAGTTACTCTCCACAAGAAATCAAAGGGAAGGGCTCTAGATTTTCGCTGCTGGCCGCTCTTTTTTATATGAAAATAGGCTTTGGATCGTTGGGTGAGTTTAATGGCGGCGGATTTGGTGCCGGTGCTATGGAAGGGGCTGGTATGTTTTTTTAATTTATGGATTATCAGCCAATATCTAAGGTTCATTAGCCCGCCAGTTGGTGGGCTTTTTTATTCATTTGACGTTTGAACACTGCCCCGTAATTTTTAACCCACCCACCACTAGGCGGTTTTTATGCGGGGAGGCACTCTATTGCATTAATCAATGGCAGGGCATATCTTCCGTTTTCCCAAACAACAGGCAGAGTGCGTCACCCCGCAGGGGCGATGCACCGTTGCGACGACAATGCATTTGTGTCAGCTTCGCGGACGATTGATTTTGGTGCCGGTTCCGCCCGGCGAACGGGCCAGGGGCTGTGCGGCCAGCCCCTTGGTAATCCCAGGCTGCCCCAACAGCGCTGCGAAACCCCGTCTCCAAACCCATTTCCAAGGAGCCGCCGGAACTACATGCGTGCGAATCTTGGATTCGCTCAGCGGTAGGGCGTTAACGTCGCCCCGCGTCGAACAGCCGGCGGCTTAAAACCTTGGAAATGGCTTCGAAGCCGGCTTGCGCTGATGGGAATATAGGGCGCGTCGGTTCGATCCCCCCGTAGGGTGCGTCACCCCAAAGGGGCGACGCACCATTGTGCATACCAATTTATGAGCCATTGACCGGCTGAATGAACGGTGCGTCGCCCCTGCAGGGTGACGCACCCTACGCGCTGATCTTCGACGCCGAAAGCCACCAGATCATCGTCGGCGGCATCGTAGGCCCGCACGCGGGCGACATGATCGGCGAGGTGTGTCTGGCGATCGAGATGGGTTGCGACGCGACCGACATCGGCAAGATCATCCACCCGCACCCGACCATGGGCGAGTCCATCGGCATGGCGGCGGAAGTGGCGCACGGCACCTGCACGGACCTGCCGCCGCAACGCAAGAAGTAAGGTTTGATCGGCGGGTTGACCGCCGTCAGACGAAGAAAGGGCAAGCCTAGGGGCTTGCCCTTTTTATTTCGGCTGGCGGATATGGCGATTGAGTTTCGCAGTGCGGAATCTCTCAGGGGCGGCGCACCGTTTATGTTGGGATGCGTCGGCGCGCCTTGGTTCAGGCGCTCTCATGAGGTTTTATCGGCGACGTAAGACCCTAGGCCGTTCCGCGGTCCAGGCATTATCGGTATGGTGTCCGTTTCATCGGTGCGCGATCTGGGATGGCGGCGGGGCCGGCCCATTTGCGTTACGCACCAAGTGGGTCTTCTATACTGCGTTCATGCCGGGACGGGAGATTCGAGATGCGCGCGGTGATGCTATGGCTATGGATGGGGCTTTTTTCTTGGCAAGCGGCGGCGGAAGGCTTGATGGAAGTGCGGTATATCAGCGATGCGCCGCGCTATCAGGAATATATCGAGCTATTGCGCATGGCCTTGGATAAGACGGTTCCTGAGTATGGGCCCTATGCAATGCGTCATCCCGCGGAGGAAATGAACGAGCCGCGTTTCATGGCTGAGGCGGTGTCTGGCCAGCGGGTCAATCTGGTATGGGGCGCGACCTCGGAAGAGAGGGAGAGGAAGCTGATTCCAATCCGCATCCCGCTGGGCAAGGGGCTGCTTGGCTATCGGGTGGGGTTGATTCGAGCAGGCGACCAAGCCAGATTTTCCGGGGTGCGAACCGTGGATGATCTGAAGGAGTTTTCTTTCGGGCTGGGGCCGGGCTGGGGAGATATTCCCATTTACCGCCATGCGGGCCTGACGATATGGATTGATCCGTATGAGAAGCTTTTCAAGATGCTTGCGGCAGGCCGTTTTGATTTTTACTCTCGCGGAGTCAATGAAGTTTTCACCGAATACCAAGCGTTCCAGCTGGCCAAGCAAGGCATAGTCATCGAGCAAGACTTGTTACTGTACTACCCGTACCCGTTTTACTTTTTTGTGAGTCCGTCCTCGCCCAGGCTGGCCAGTCGTTTGACCGCAGGCCTTGAGCGCATGCTGAACGACGGCAGTTTCGATGCCATTTTTTGGAGGTACAACCGATCAAGTATTGAACAGGCCGGTTTGGCCCGCCGACGCATCGTCCGGCTGGTCAATCCCGCCCTGCCCGCGCATACGCCGTTAGGGGATCGTCGTCTCTGGTTTGTCCCATAGGCGAGGCGGCAAGTTGGCGACGCCACGGCATCCTAATACATGCTTGATTGTCGGGATTACTTGAATGGGGCCGCCGCGCGCCCCAGTGGGTGCAGGTGGTGCCAGCACGTGCGCGCCGCTAGGGGAGCCGTTTGGCTGATCTAGGCGTGGGGGTGATTGGTTGATAAGTCAATGGCATGTAGAGTCGGAGGTGCCGCGGTCCGCGCACTTGCCATCGTTCCCACCTAACCTCTAGTTTCCGCTATGACTCTGCCGCAAGCCGTTTTCTTCGACCTCGACAACACCCTGGTGCATCGCGCCGCCAGCATAGACCTGTACGCGGAGCGGTTCTGGCGCGACTTTGGCCATGCCATCGCTTCCGGCGGAGAAGAGTGGGTGGCAGAGGTGATCAAGCGTTGCGACAACGGCGGCTACCTGCCGGCCGGCTCGCCCTTCGCCTCGATCAAGCAGGCGGTTTCCCATGGTCTGAAAACCGAGATGGCTTGGCGGCAAGATGTGGAGCAGGAGGCGCTGCTGGCGCATTGGGAGCGCTGGAACGCGGTTTGCACCGCGGCGATGCCCGGCGCGGCGGAGGCGGTTGCCGCTCTTCTGGCGCAGGGCGTCTGCATCGGGGTGATTTCCAACGGCAGCCACCGCACCCGGTTGGAGAAAGTGGCGCGGTTGCCGTTCGCGTCGGCTATCGAATTGACGGTCAGCTCCGAATCGGCCGGCGTGAAAAAGCCGGATACGGCGATTTTCCAGCTGGCGGCCGAGGCGCTTGGGGTGAGGCCAGAGGATTGCTGGTATGTCGGCGACCATCCGGTCAATGACGTGCTGGGTGCGGCGCGCGCCGGGATGACGCCGGTGTGGCTGAGCGGCTTTCATCCCTGGCCGGACGGCATGACGCAGCCATCACGCCGGATATCTTCGCTGGTTCAATTGGCTGAGCGGCTGGTCTAGCTAGGTTGCCTAGCGCTCCTCGCCCTTTCCCGCCGGCGGCTCCACGCTCACCACCCGGTCCCGGCCGCCGTTTTTGGCCAGGTACAGCGCCTTGTCCGCCCGCGCCAGCGTGCTGTGTATCCGCTCGCCTTCCATCCACAAGGTGACGCCGACCGAGAAAGTCTGGTTGTCCGGCAGGTTTCGGCGCAGCGAGTCGATGCGGATCACCGCCTGGGGCAGGTCGCAGTCCATCAGCGCCAGCACGAATTCCTCGCCGCCGAAGCGGGCGAACAGGTCCGACTGCCGCATCCTTGATTTGATCAGCACCGCCACCTCGCGCAGCAGGCGGTCGCCTTCTGGGTGGCCGTAGCTGTCGTTGAATTGTTTGAAATGGTCTAGATCGAACAGCGCCACCGCGATGGGTTGGTTGTAGCGGCGGGCGGTGGCCAGCATCATTTCGATCTGGATGTCCCAGGTGCGGCGGTTGGGCAGCTGGGTCAGTTCGTCGGTGCCGGCCAGGGCCTCCAGCTTTTCCATCAGGCCGCGCATCTGTCCCAGCCACTTGTGCAGCAGCCGCACCAGCAGGATGGCCATCGCGCTGGCGATGATCCACATCACCAGCATGATCCAGCGCGCGACGATGCCATAGGAGTTGGACTGCGCGACTTTCTTCATCAGTTCAAGCGTGATGGCTACCGCCAGCGCGTTGGTGTTTTGCGAAATATGGGTGAAGATCTGGATCTCTTCGCCCATCACCAGCTTGGATGCCTTGTCGCGCTCGGCGGGCAGGCCGGAGCGGTACAGGGCGATGATGTCGCGGTCCCGCTCCATGAAGGCGTTGAAATCGCGCTGCACGCCGTCCAGCAGGTCGCGTTGGTCGGCGGCCAGCGGCATCTCCCGCAGCGTCTGGATGTCGCGGCGGAAGTTGTCGGCCGAGCGCAGGAATTCCGACCGGGCTTGCGCGTTGTCGCTGGTGGCGCCTTCCACCTTGCGCACGATGTCGAAGGCGTAGCCGGTTTGCCAGCCGTTCAGGTCGGCGGCGTCGAACTTCACCTCCATCGCCGCCTGGGCGATCGAAATGTACTCGACGATTTCTGTTCGGCCCCGCTCCTGCAGCTTTTCGATATAAAAGGACAACACGGGCAGCAGGCCCATGCACAGCAGGATGGGGGCGGCCACCACGATGGCCTTCAGCATGATGCCTTTGTCGCTTCTGTCGAACATGATTGTTTTGCCAGGATGCAGAGGGGGGATCGCAAGCGCGGGGAGCGGAAGCGACCCTGTTTCAAGATAGATGGTTTTGGTACGAACAAACACGTAGCCATTGCGAGACCGGTTTGTTTTAAGCGGAAATATCAATGGCATAATGCGGTTTTGGCCGAGGCTCCCGCATTCATTCACCTGCTGCCAGCCGCGGAGCGGGAGGCCGGCCGACGATCGCCACAGAAAGGCGTGCCGCATGCTGATCCGACAGATTCAACCCAGCGACTTCGCGTTCATTTCCTCGGTGATGGACGATTGGTGGGGCGGGCGCCAGGTGAGCCATCTGTTGCACCGCATGTTCTTCGATCATTTCTCCGATACCGGCTTCGCGGCGGTGGAGGGGGAGGAGATCGTCGGTTTCCTGGTGGGTTTCCAGTCCCAGTCGCGGCCGGAGATCGGCTACATCCATTTTGTCGGCGTGTCGCCGGCGGCCCGCGGCAAGGAGATTGGGCGCAGCTTGTACCGCCGTTTCTTCGCGGCGGCGCGCGAGCGGGGATGCTTGGAGGCGCAAGCCATCACCTCGCCGGGCAATGCGGCGTCCATCGCGTTTCACCAGCGGATGGGCTTCGCGCTGCTGGAGGGCGATGGCGTGGAGGAGGGCGTGCCGGTCGCGCTCGACTACAGCGGCCCCGGCCAGCACCGCGCGCGCTTCAGCCTGCCGTTGGCGCAAGCGGTTTTCCAAGCCACCCGGCCTCAGGCCGATTGAATATCGCCTTGCCGCCGGCGCGCGGGCTCGGTCCGATGCAGATGCACCGCGTAGGTGTCCCAGGGCAGTTCGACGCCCAGCGGGTGGCGCGCGGCGGCCTGGGTCAGCAGCCGGCCGGCTTCGCCGCGGTGGTAGCCGCCGTGGGTGACGACGTGGGTCAGCATTTCCTCGCGCGTCATATGGCCGTTGTCGCCGTCGGTGAAGGCGAAGGGGATGGCTTGCGCTAGCGTCGCCGGCGCGGCGCCGGCGGCGTAGTCCAGATACCAGCGGTCCAGCGCCGCGGTCTCCCGCCGCAGCGCTTCCGGCTCCGGCGTATCCGGCGTGTTGTCGGCGGCGAAACCATGCGGAATGCCTTGCAGATGGGCGGCGAAGATCCGGTTCACCACCAGGCAGTGGTTCATCAGCCGCAGCGCCAGGCGGCGCTCCTCGGCGTGGCATTCGCAGTCTAGCCCGGCGATGGCCGCCAACATTTCCTCGTTGGCCCATGCCTGGTAGCGGAACATCCGCGTCAATAGTCGATTCGCGCTCATGGTGCCGGCCTCTCCATTCATGCTATGTAGACATGATTGAATTGTTTTCCGAGGAGGCAGGCGTGTCCACTCGCATTCCCGGCGCCGCGGCGGCCATGCGCAAGGCCCCGCGCCAGGCGCGTTCCCGCGCGATGGTGGACGCGATCGTCGAGGCCGGCGCTCGCGTTCTGGACGCCCGCGGCTGGGCCGGCTTCACCACCAACGAGGTGGCGGGCGTCGCCGGCGTCAGCATCGGCTCGCTGTATCAATACTTTCCCGACAAGACCGCGCTGGTCGACGCCATCCGCCGCCGCCACTTCGACGCGGTGCTGGCGGTGCTGCGTAGCGCTATCGATGGCCGGGCCGCGCCCGAGGCGCTGGTGGACGGGATGATCGCCATCCACCGCGATTTTCCGGCCTTGCACCGGGTCCTGCTCGATCTGCCCAATCCCTATGCGAGCGAGGCGGCGCACCAAGCGTTCCTGGACGAATATCTGCGGCTGTACGGCGTCGTCGTGGCCAGGCATCGCGGACCGGATGACGCGGACGGCCTCGCCGCCCACCTGCTGTCGTCGGCGATCGAGGGCGTGATCCACAACGCGGCGCGGCGCGGCCTGCTGGCCGAGCCCGGCCTGAGGCGCGAGCTGCTTGTCCTGATCTGCGCGTATCTGGACATCGCCGTCACGCCTGCCGGGTGTGCCGCGCCGGGTGCCGGGCGTTGAGTGGCGACGATCGATTGGCGCATCCCGATGGTTTTTGGCAGGGCTGCGCGGCAGGCGTAGGGCCGAACGATATTCGCATGCGCCGGTTTGGCCGGTTTGATGCCTTGCGCATGGATAGGCGGAAGTGAACTTGAGCGGGGGGACATGGTCAGACATCCCTTGTTTGACAATCGTTTGCCGGTCGCCAGCCCCGCTGACTTCCGTTACCATGCGACATCCCCTTTTGAATCGAACCATGCCACGTTTTCCCTTCCTGCCGCCGCGCGCTTACGCCCCTTGCCGAGGGCTGATGCTGGCCGCCTGCCTGCTGGCGGCCCAGGCCCATGCCGGCGTTGAATACAGGGTGGAAATCGACGCGCCGTCCGACTTGGCGCAACTGCTGCGCGACAATCTGGAGCTGACGGAAAGCCAGAAAGACCCGGATGTGGACCTGGGATGGCTGGAGGCGCTGGTGAAGAGCACGCCGGACGAGGCGAAGAAGCTGCTGGAGACCGAGGGCTATTTCGGCGCCAAGGTGGACGCCTCGCTGGAGAGCGGCAACCGGGTGCGGGTCAAGGTCAGCCCCGGCGAGCCGGTGCTGATCGACGACGTCACTATCCGGCTGGACGGCGACATACGACAGCAGGGCGATTACCAGCAGCGGCTGGCCCAGGTGCTGGAGGCGTGGACGCTGCCGATGGGCGCGCCCTATCGCCAATCGGACTGGGACGCGGGCAAGCGCGCGGTGCTGCGCAGAATCCAGGCGGATCGCTTCCCCAGGGCGCGCATCGTGTCCAGCGAGGCCAGGATAGACCCCGCCACCCGGCTCGCCACGCTGGAAGTGAAGCTGGACAGTGGCCCGGCCATCGGTTTTGGCAAGATCACCGTCAACGGCATGAAGCGCTACCCGCAGAAGGTGGCGTTGGGCATGGCGGACTTCAATCCCGGCTCGCCGTTCACCCAGGACAAGTTGTTGGCGTATCAGTCCGCGCTGGAGCAGGATCCGCATTTTTCGTCGGTGATCGTCAGTGCCGATTTCGACCATATCGCCGACAACCGCGTGCCGGTGACGGTGGACGTGGTGGAAATGCCGCGCCAGAAAGTGGAGCTGGGCCTGACCTACGACTCCGAGGAAGGCCCCGGCGTGCGGGTCGGCTACGACCACTACAATATTTTCCGCCGCGGCTACACCGGCTCGCTGCTGCTGGACTGGAAGCGGAACCAGCAGGCGGTGAGTTTCGGCCTGGGGTTCCCGCGCCAGTCGGACGGCTATTCCCACTCGGTGACCAGCGCGTTCAAGTCCGAAACGGTGCAAGGTCTGAAGACCGACAGCGTGGATGCCGGCGTGTGGCGGATACGCAGCCGCGGCAATATCGAGGCGCGGATGGGGGTGGAGTTCCTGAAGGAAAGCTCCGAAGCCGGCGGCGTGCTGAGCAGCGACACCCATGTCACCCAGCTGGTGTACGGCTGGACCCAACGCGCTGTGGACGATCCGATGCGGCCGCGCAGCGGCTATCTGCTGGATGGCAGGCTGTCCGGCTCGCTGGGGCAGTTCGGCTCCACCACTTCGCTGGTGCGCGCCTACGGCCGCGCCGTCGGCTATTGGTCGCCTTTCCCCAAATACGGCACCCTGGTCACCCGGTTGGAAGTGGGCCAGGTGTGGGCGGGAGACGGCGCCCAGGTGCCGTCCACGCTGCTGTTTCGCGCCGGCGGCGCCAACAGCGTGCGCGGCTATGAATACCAGAGCCTGGGCCTGTCCGGCCCGAACGGGTCGGTGCTGGGTGGCCGGGTGGTGGCCTCCGGCAGCCTCGAATACCAGATTCCGATCAAGCCGGACTGGTATCTGGCGCTGTTCACCGACGCCGGCAACGCCGGCGACAGCTGGAAGGGCTTCCAGCCCGAGCACGCCAATGGCGTCGGCGTGCGCTGGATGAGCCCGGTGGCGCCGCTGTCTTTCGATATCGCCAAGGCCGAGCGCGACGGCAAGATCCGTTGGAACCTCAGCCTGGGCCTGGCCTTCTGATTCCCATGAGCGACAAGCACATTCCCATGAACGAGGCGCCGGAGCAGGCGCCCACTCCCCCGCGCCGGCCGCGCCGCTGGCGCGTTTTCTTCGGCGCGCTGGCGCTGTTTTTCGCGCTGCTGCTGGCCGCGCTGGGCTGGCTCAGCGCCAGCCCGGCCGGCTTCGCCTGGGCGCTGCACGGCGCCGGCCGCCTCAGCGGCGGCCTGTTCAGCGTCGGCGCGGTAGAGGGCTCGCTGTGGCAAGGCTTCGCCTTGCGCGACGTCCGGGTCCGCAGCGCCGGCGACGACGTGGACATCGAATCGTTGAAGCTGGATTGGCAGCCGGCGGCGCTGTGGCGCGGCAAGCTGGACATCGACCGGCTGGCGCTGGGCCATGTGCGGGTGCTGAGCCGGCCCAAGCCCGAGGAGAAGCCGACGCCGCTGGAGGCGCCGCGTTCGCTGGCCCTGCCGCTCCAGGTGCGGGTGGGCGAGCTGTCGCTGGCCAGCCTGACGCTGGAGCCGGCCCAGCTCAATGTGTACCGGCTGCAAGCCGGCTATGACTACGACGGCGGGCACCATCGGTTGCAGCTGCGGCGGCTGGAGACGCCATGGGGCGGCGTCGACGCAGGCCTGGAGCTGGCGTCGGCGTCGCCGTTCGCGCTGTCCGGCCAGTTGGCCGCTCATGGCGAACTGGAGCAGGTGGCGGTACGGGCCAGGCTGAAGCTGTCAGGCGATCTGCTCAAGCCGGCCTTCAGCGGCCAGATGGACGGCAAGGGGCTCAGCGTGGAGCTGTCCGGCGCCGCGCGTCCGTTCGACGCCAATCCGTTCAACCGGCTGGCGCGGCTGGATGCCCGGGTCGGCAACATCAATCCGCAGGCCATCCTGCCGTCCTGGCCGAAGGGCAGGCTCAGCTTCGCGGTGTTCGCCGAGCCGGACGCCGGCCAGCGGGTCAAGGGCGGGCTGACCCTGATCAACACCGAGCCCGGCGCGCTGTCGGCGCACAAGCTGCCGCTATCGCTGCTGGTGGGGCAGTTCCGAGCCGACGACAAGGCGCTGGAGCTGTACGACAGCCATGCCGAAGCGGCCGGCGGGCGGGTGGATCTGTCCGGCGAAGTCAAGCCGGGCGCGATCAAGCTGGCGGCTGACCTGCGCGGGGTGGCTTTGCGCCAGTTGCATGAGGCCGCGCCGGATGAGGCGATAGGCGGCAGGATCTCCGTTGAGGGCGCGCCGAGCTCGCCGCGCGTCGCCGCGCAACTGAAGGGCCGGCAACTGAGCGCCGACGCGCTGCTGGAGTTGGCCGAGGGCAAGCAGCAGGCCTTGCTGCTGAAAAAGCTGGAGCTGGGCACCGGCGGCGGCGCGATCAGCGTCAACGGCAAGCTGGGCCTGTCCGGCCGCCAGCTGTTCGAATTGAACGGCACGCTGACCCGCGCCGATCCGTCCAGGCTGCAGCCCAGCCTGCCCAAGGGCGACCTGAACGCCACCCTGAAAATGGCCGGCCAATTGGCCGAGCCGCTGGAAGTGGGCGCCAAGCTGCAATTCGCGCCCAGCCGGCTGTCCGGCGCGCCGCTGTCCGGCAGCGCCAACGTGTTGTTGGATCAGCGCCGTTTGAAGCAACTGCTGATGGACATCCGCCTGGCGGACAACCGGCTGCAGGCCAATGGCAGCTACGGGGTCGCCGGCGACAAGCTGAAGCTGGCGATCAACGCGCCGAATCTGTCGCTGCTGGGGCCAGGCTTCGCCGGCACCATCCAGGGCCAGGGCGAGCTGGCGGGCGTGCCCAAGGCGCCGCTGCTCAATGCCAAGCTGCAGGCCGACAAGCTCAAGCTGCCGGGCGGCGTGGCGCTGCAGTCGCTGCAATTCGCCGGCAACATCAAGGCCGATCAATCCAGCCCCTTCCAGCTCAGCCTGGACGTGGCGGCGCTGCAGGCCGGCGGCGTGCGCGCCGAACAGCTGCGCGCCCGCGCGTCCGGCACCCGCGCCCGCCACGGTTTGCAGCTGGATGGCCGCTTCCGCGTCGACGAACTCAATTACGGGCTGGCGCTGGCGGCCAGCGGCGGGTTGACCGATGCCGGCGGTTGGCAAGGCAGCGTGCAGAAACTGGACCTGAGCGGCAAGCCGGGGCTCAGCCTGCAGGCCCCGGCCGCGCTGCAGCTAGGCGCGGACGGCATGGTGAAGCTGGGCGCGGCCCGGCTGGCCTTGCTGGGCGGCAGCCTGAGTCTGGCGGACTTCACCCGCCAGGCCAATGGCGCGCTCAGCAGCCACGGCAACGCGCGCGGCATCCGGCTGGCCGAGCTGGGACCGTTGCTGAAGCTGCCGGTGGAACACAACCTGCAATTCGACGCCGACTGGGGGCTGTCGCCGTCCGGCCAGGGGCAACTGGCGCTGTGGCGCAGCGGCGGCGACGCGCTGCTGCCGCAGAGCAAGGGCCGGCCGGTGCCGCTGGGCTTGAAGGCCGCGCGGGTGGACCTGGACCTGGATGGCCGCCGGCTGGCGTTCAAGCTCAACCTGGACAGCCGCTTCGCCCAGGCGCAGGGCCAGGGCAGCCTGCCGTGGAACGGCGGCCATATCGACGGCCGCACGCCCGTGTCCGGCACGCTGCGCGCCAGCCTGCCGGCCTTGTCCACGCTGGCTGAATTGTCCGGCCCGGGCTTGGAGCTGGGCGGCCAGCTGCATGCCAGCCTTGATCTGAGCGGCCCGTTGGCGGCGCCGCAGGCGCTGGGCCAGATTCGCGGCGAGCAACTGAAGTTCGCCGACCGCCGCACCGGCGTCGCGTTGGGCGACGGCACGCTGCAAGCCCGCATCGACGGCCGCAGGCTGACGCTGCAGCAACTGCGCTTCGTCAGCGGCAAAGGCGATGTCACCGCCAGCGGCTCGCTGGACCTCAGCGACGATTTGCCGGATGCGCGGATCAAGGTGGCGCTGCAAAGCTTCAGCGTATTCGACCGGCCGGGACGCCGGCTGGTGGTGTCTGGCCAGAGCGAGCTGGCCTTCGTCGGCGGCAAGTTGTCCTTGGTCGGCCGAATCCGGGCCGATCAGGGCCGCATCGGCCTGCCCAAGCTGGGCGCGCCCGATTTGAGTGGCGATGTGGTGGTGGTGGGGCGGCAGCCGCCCGAGCCTTCGGCCTTCGCCAGCATGCCGCTGACGGTGGCGTTGGATCTGGATTTGGGCGACCGCTTCCGCTTCACCGGCCAGGGTCTGGACGTGGAGCTGTCCGGTCTGGTGCATGTCAGCGCCAATCCGGGCGAAGCGCCGGCGGCGCGAGGCCAGGTCCGGGTGGTCAAGGGGCGTTACAAGGCCTATGGGCAGGATCTGGACATCGCCTTCGGCGTGATCACCTTTAACGGACCTCTGGACAATCCCCTGCTCAACGTTCAAGCCAAACGCCGGCTGTCGCCGGTGGGCGCGGGCGTCGAGGTCAGCGGTTCGGTGGCGGCCCCGAAAGTGAGGCTGACCAGCGACGAGCCGATGGCGGAAAAGGACAGGCTGGCCTGGCTGGTGTTGGGCCGGGCCGCTAGCGGCGACCGCGACAACAACGACCTGGCCGCCTCGGCCGGCATGATGCTGGCCGGCTCGATCAACGACCACATCGGCCTGTTCGACGACCTGGGCGTGTCCAGCCGCAAGGAAAAGACGCTGTCCAACGGCACGGTCAGCCCGGCCGAACAGGTGGTGACGGTGGGCCGCCAGTTGACGCGCGAGCTTTACCTGGGCTACGAGTACGGCATCAGCAGCGCCGACCAGGCAGTGAAGCTGGCCTATCAGCTGTCAAAGGGCTGGTCGGTGATTCTGCGCGCCGGCACCGCGATGTCGGCGGAGTCGCGCTACACGCTGCGGTTCGATTAGATGCCGTTCGAGGTGATGGAAGAAAAGCCCGGCTCATCGCCGGGCTTTTTTGATCCATGCGAGAAAAATTGCTATATTTGCATAGCTATATAATAATAGATAAATGGAAAGAAATAATCCGAATATGAAAGAAGCGACTCGTTTGCGTCAGCAACTGATGGCCATGACGCGCCGGCTGCGCAGCCAGGGCAGCAAGGACACGTTGTCTTTCGGGCTGTTGACGGTGCTGGGCGCGATCGACCGCGCCGGCGGCGACATCACGCCGACCGAGTTGGCGCGCCGCGAGAGCCTGCGCTCGTCCAACCTGGCCAGCGCGCTGCGCGAACTGGACGCTTCCGGCCTGATCCGCCGCACTCAGGACCCGGACGACGGCCGCCGGGTGCGGGTCGGGCTGTCCGAAGCGGGCGCGGCCGCGCTGCGGCGCAACCGCCAACTGCGCGACGGCTGGCTGCAGCGGTCGTTGCAAGGGCTGAGCGCCGAGGAGCGGGAACTGCTGCGGCGGGCAGGCGAGTTGCTGGAGCGGCTCGCCGCAGCAGATGAGGACTGATTTTCATTAGATAGACGAGCAAGGAGCACGCATGAAAACCGCATTGCTGACGCTGGACTACATCATCGACATCATGCATCCGCAAGGCCGGGTGGCGCGTTGCGCCGGCCACGCCGCCGAGCGCGCCGTGATCGCCGAGGCCAACCGCGCGATCGCGCTGGCGCGCGCGCGCGGCTGGCCGGTGATTCATGTCAAGGTTGGCTTTTCGTCGTCCTATGTGGAAATGCCGCAGGGATCGGCCATGTTCAGCCGCGCGCAAGAGTTGCAGGCGTTGAATCTGCAGGGTGACGGCACCGCCTTCCATCCTGAGCTGGACGTGCGTCCGGAGGACGCGATAGTCGCCAAGCATCGGGTCAGCCCCTTCTACGCCACCGGCCTGGAAGCAGTATTGCGCGCGCAGCGCATCGAGCGGCTGGTGGTGGCCGGCGTCAGCAGCACCTGGGCGGTGCAGGCCGCCGCGCGCGACGCGCACGACCGCGACTACCGCGTGCTGGTGCTGGAGCCCGCCTGCGCGGCGGCCAGCGAGGAGGAGCACCAGATGTCGATGCGGCAACTGGCTACCATCGCCGGCATCGTCACGCAGGAGCAGTTGGAGGCGTTGTGATGGCATCGATCGCGCGCGCGCTGGGCCGGCATTTCAATGGTTACCTGGCTGCCCGCGTCACGATGCTGCTGGCGCCGTTTCTGGCTGCCGGTCTGGCGACGGAGGACGCGCGCTGGCTGAGCGGCGGCATGCTGGCGGCGTGCTGCCTGATCGCGATGGAGAAAGGCCGGCTCAGCGGGCGGGCAGGCTTGGCGCAGGCGTCGCTGGCGGTGTTAGGCAGCGCGTTGCTGGCCTGGCTGTGGAAATGGCCGGCGGGGTTCGCGCTGGCTTGCGCGCTGGCGGCGGAATGGTCGTGCCGGCTTGGCGGCCGCCGCGCCGCTTGGCGCTCGGCCGCCAATTTCACTCTCATCCCGGCCTTGTATCTGGGTTATGAAATGGCCGAGCGCGGCGCATCGGTTGGACGCGAGCTGCCTTGGCTGGCCGGCGGCGCGCTGGCGGCTTGGGCGCTGCACGCGCTGGCGGGGCGGCGCGATGGCGCGGAGGCGAGGCCCGGCGGCAGGCCTGCGTTCGGCGTGGCTTTCGCCTGCGTCGGCCTGTTGGCGTGGCTGGCGGCAGCCAATCGTTTGCCTTACGGTCAATGGCTGGTGTGGTCCGGCGCCAGCGTTTGCGTCGGCGGCTGGGCCGCGGCGCGGGACAAGAGCTGGCAACGCGTCAGCGCGGCCCTGATCGGCGCGCCGTGCGGCATGGCGCTGGCGGGGCTGCTGAGCGGCGGTTTTGCGCAGGCGACGGCGTTGGGCGCGGCTGGCATATTGAGCTTGGCGCTGTTCCGCGCCTATCGCCCCGCCTTCGCCGCCCGCAGCGCGCTGGCGGCCGCGCACCTGACGCTGCTGGGTGGCTTGGGACTGGCTCGGGTGCTGGATGTCGCCGCCGCCGCCGCGCTGGTATTGCTGGTGCTGTCCGTCGGCGGCTGGCTTGCGGACGGACGGGATGTCGCCGGCGGTAGCCGGCGCTAAACCGCCTCCAGAGGCTTGTGCTGCTGTTCCAGCCGCCGGGTCATCATTTCCTCGGCCAAGGGGCTGCCCAGCAGGTAACCTTGCATCGCCTCGCAGCCCAGCGTCTGGAGGAAGCGCTGCTGGTTTTCGTTTTCGACGCCCTCCGCCAGCGTTTCCATGCCCAAGGCGCAGGCCAGGTGGACGATGGCGCTGACGATGGCGGCGTTCTCCTCGTCGCCGGGCAGATCGCTGATGAAGGAGCGGTCTATCTTCACCACGTCCGGCGCGAAGCGCTTCAGGTAGGCGAGGCTGGAGTAGCCGGTGCCGAAATCGTCTATCGCCAGCCGCACGCCCATCGCCTTGATTACCGCCAGCTGGCGCGAGGCCAGGTCGGCGTCCGCCATCAGCGTGCTTTCCGTCACTTCCAGCTCCAGGCAATGGCCGGGCAGCGCGTGCCGCTGCAGCGCCTCGCGCACGTCGTCGATGAAGTCGTGCCGCATCAACTGGTGAGCGGACACGTTGACTGCCACCCGCATCGGGGCCAGGCCGGCGCGCAGCCACAGGCTGGCCTGGCGGCAGGCCTGGTCCAGCACCCAGCGGCCCAGGGGCACGATCAGGCCGGTGTCCTCGGCCACCGGGATGAAGCGGCCGGGCATGATCAGGCCCTCGTCCGGATCGCGCCAGCGCAGCAGCGCCTCGCAGCCCAGCAGCCGCTGGCCGGCCATGTCGTATTGCGGCTGGTAGACCAGGTATAGCTGTTCGCGCTCCATCGCCCGCCGCAGCCGGTTTTCCATCAGCAGTCGTTCGGCCACCTGTGTGTTCATCTCGCGGGTATAGAAGCGGAAAGTGTTCCGGCCATGGGCCTTGGCGTGGTACATCGCCAGGTCGGCGTTCATCAGCAGGGTCTGGATGTCGCTGCCGTCATCCGGCATCAGGCTGATGCCTATGCTGCAGCCGACCACCAGCGAGTGCTCGCCGATCTGGAAGGGCTGCTGGATGGTGCGCAGGATGCGTTCGGCGATCTGCGCGGCTTCGCCGGGCTGGTTGATCGCCGGCAGGATCAGCACGAACTCGTCGCCGCCGGTGCGGCCCACGGTGTCCAGGCCGCGCACCGCGCCGGCCAGCCGACGGGCCACTTCCTTCAATAGTTCGTCGCCGGCGCAGTGTCCCAGCGTGTCGTTGATGTTCTTGAAGTGGTCGAGATCGACGAACAACACCGCCAGTTGGCTATGCTGCAGCTCGGCCTGGCGGATCGCCTGGTGCAGGCGGTCGTTGACCAGCACCCGGTTGGGCAGGTCTGTCAGCGCGTCGTATTCGGCCATGTGCTGAACCCGCGCCTCTTGCTCCTTGCGCTCGGAAATGTCGGTGAACAGCGCGACGAAGTGGCTGACCTCGCCGCGCGCGTCTAGCAGCACGCTGATGTTGACCCAGCAAGGGAAGTGCTCGCCGCTCTTGCGCTGGTTCCAGATTTCGCCCGACCATTGGCCGCGTTGCTGCAGCGTCTGCCACATTTGCTGGAAGAAGGCCGGCTCGTGGCGCTCGGAGAATAGCAGCGACGGTTTCTGGCCGCGGACTTCGGCCTCGTCGTAGCCGGTGATGAGGGTGAAGGCGCGGTTGACGGTGAGGATGCGGTTGTCCGGGTTGGACACCAGGATGGCCTCGTTGCTGGATTCGAACACCCGGGCGGCCAGGCGGAGTTGGCGCTCGGCCTGGCGGCGGGCGCTGATGTCGCGCGCGGTGGCGCACAGATAGACGTCGCCTTGGTAGCCGAGCTGATTGATGGTGACTTCCAGATAGCGTTCGCCGGCCTCCGCGCCGTTCTGGATTTCGAAGGTCAGCGGATAATCGCCGGGCGGGTGGCGGAACAGCGCGTCGACCAGCTCCGGAGCCTGCCTCAGCGCCTGGTTGCAGTACACCACCTCGCCCAGGCTGTTGCGCAGCGCCACCAGCTCGGTGGCGTTGTCGATCATGAAGTGGCTGAGCCGCAATTGCCGCGCTTGCTCTTTCAGCGACAGGTGGCTTTGCGCCAGGTCTTGCTGATAGCGGCGCACCAGCGCGCCCATCCAGCGCACGAAATACCAGGACAGCAGGCCGGCGCACAGCATGGCGACCAGGGTCATGGCCAGCGTGGCCAGGATGCGTTCGGCCAGCCTGCCTTTCAGCCGCTGCGCGGCGCGCAGGCTGTCGTCGCGTATGGTCTGCACCTTGACGCTGGTGACCAGGGTCCAGTCCCAGCCTGGCAGCTGGCGGGCGTAGGCGAGGTAGTTGTCGGCGGCCTGGCCGGAATCATCCAGCTGGCTGTACTCGACGAAGCCGCCGCGTTTCGCCATTTGGGTCAGTTGTTCGGCGCGGGCACGTTCGGCGGCGGGCAATTTGCGGTAAGGCTTGCCCACCAGCGCCGGCCGGGTGGGGTAGAACCGGATGATGCCCTGGCGATCTATGATCATCAGCTCGCCGCCGGTTTGGCTGGCTCGCATCCGCGCCAGCGTGTCCAGGCCCTGCTGCTGCAGCGCTGCCTCGACATTGCTGATGTATTCGCCGCTGCCTATCAGCCAGCCGTAGCGGGGAAAGCGGCGGGCGTAGGTGATCTTGTCGTCCATGCGGCCGGCGCCGGGCAGATACCAGCGATAGGCGGAGAAGCCGCGGCCGGAGGCGTTGTCCACCGACTCGATCAGCCCTTTCATGATGTAGCGGCCATGGTCGTCGCGGTTGTCCAGCAGCGAGCGGCCTTCGCGTTCGGGCGCGGTGGGCAGCAGCACGCAGCGGCCGTCCAGGGTGTCGATGAAGAAATAGCCGCGGCCATCGAAATAGCGCAGCGGGCGCAACGCCTCGACGATCAGCTTTCGCACCTGCGCCGGGCTCTGGCGCGCGTGCTCGCGGCGCCAGATGGCGTCGGCCAGCTTCCAGGCCTGATCCACTTGCTCGCGCAGTTGGTGGCGCATGGTGTCGTTGGTGCGTTCGCGCAGCGCCGACAGCAGCAACGCGGCGTGGTCGGCGTAGGCTTGCAGGCCGTCGCGCGCGCGCGCGTCCGCCTCCTGCTCAATGTTCTGTCGTCCGGATTGGAAGTCGTGCCAGCTCATCATCAGGAAGTAGCTGGCCAGGGTCAGCGCCAGCGCGAACACGATGGCCAGAGTGCCGAACAGCTGCAGACGCGACAGCCGGGCTGGATTCCACTCCATCACGATCTCGGGCTTCGAAAAGGGATGGTCAGTATACGGGATTATCCTGAATGTCATGAAAAATTGTCAGGCGGCGCAATTCAAATTCCGTTAAAATCGCGCCCGGGAGTTGGCCAGGCAATCGCCGCGTCCGCAAGGACGGGGAGGAAAGTCCGGGCTCCGCAGAGCAGGATGCCGGCTAACGGCCGGGCGCCGCGAGGCGACGGAAAGTGGAACAGAGAGCTGAACCGCCGATGGCCGGACTTGTCGACCGCAAGGGCGACTAAGTCTTTTTCCGGGGCTTGCCCCGGAAAAACCCGCAAGGGCGGATCAGGCAAGGGTGAAAAGGTGTACCGGGAGGCGCAAGCCGGCCTGGACGGGCGGGGTAACCCGCTCGCGGTAAGAGCGCACCGCGGACGTGGCGACACGGACGGCAGGCTAAACCCCATCCGGAGCAAGACCAAATAGGGGGACGCCAACGTGGCTCGCGTTGTCCCCGGGTAGGTTGCTTGAGCCTGTCGGCAACGGCAGGCCTAGAGGAATGATTGTCCAACGACAGAACCCGGCTTATCGGCCGACTCCCACCCCATTCCCGATAGGGCCGCGATTACTCGCGGCTATCGCCTCTGCTTAAAAAATAAGCAAAAATTTTTCCCGTCCGACGCAAATCGCTATACAATACCGACCCTTCCCAGTCATTACCCGTAATTTATTCGTCATGCAGATAGGACCGTACCAACTGAAAAACCGGCTGATCGTGGCGCCGATGGCCGGGGTGACGGACAGGCCCTTCCGCATGCTGTGCAAGCGGCTGGGTGCGGGAATGGCGGTGTCGGAGATGATCACCGCCAACAAGGCCTTGTGGACCACGCCCAAGACGCTGCGCCGCGCCAACCACGAAGGCGAGGTTGAGCCCATCGTGGTGCAGATCGCCGGCGGCGAGCCGCAAATGCTGGCCGACGCGGCCCGGCTCAACGTGGAGCATGGCGCGCAGATCATCGACATCAACATGGGCTGTCCGGCGAAGAAAGTATGCAATGTGGCGGCCGGTTCGGCGCTGCTGCGCGATCTGGACAACGTCGGCCGCATCCTGGAAGCGGTGGTCAAGGCGGTGGATGTCCCGGTGACGCTGAAAACGCGCACCGGCTGGAGCCGCGAAGTGAAGACCGCGCTGGCGGTGGCTAAAATGGCCGAGGAAGCCGGTATCGCGGCGCTGGCCTTGCACGGGCGCACCCGTGAAGACATGTACCGCGGCGACGCGGAGTACGACACGATACGCGAGGTGAAGCGCGCGATTTCGATTCCGGTGTTCGCCAACGGCGACATCGATTCGCCGGCCAAGGCCAAGCAGGTGCTGGACTACACCGGCGCCGACGCGATCATGATAGGCCGCGCTGCGCAGGGCCGGCCGTGGATCTTCCGCGAGATCCAGCATTATCTGGACACTGGCGAGACGCTGCCGCCGCCGACCGTGGGCGAGATCCGCGAGCTGATGCTGGGCCATCTGGACGAGCTGTACGGCTTTTACGGCGAATACTCGGGCTGCCGCATCGCGCGCAAGCACATCGCCTGGTACACCAAGGGCCTGGTTGGCGGCAACGCCTTCCGCCAGCAGATGTATCAGTTGGAAAGCACCGATCAGCAGCGACTGGCGGTGGATCAGTATTTCTCCCGACTTGGCGAGGCAGGCGATCGTCTAAGCTATGTAGTCGAGGATGAGGACAAGTTGGACCGCGACGGCGGGACCGTGGCGGAGGGCGAGGCACGCTGCGCTTGAGCGCGCGGCCTCATGGGGACCCCTGGATCTGGATAGCAATAACAATATGCAAAACAACGATCACATTTCGCAGTCGGTGAGGCTGGCGATGGAACAGTATTTTCGCGATCTGGACGGCGAGGCGCCGTCCGCCATCTACGACATGGTGCTCGCCTGCGTGGAAAAGCCGCTATTGGAGGTGGTGCTGATACACACCCAAGGCAACCAGACGCGAGCGGCGGAGTTGCTGGGCTTGAACCGCAACACCCTCCGCAAAAAGATGAAGTCGTATGATTTGATTTGAAGATAACCGGCCATACCGTAACAGGATGGCCGGTTTTTTTGTGTTTATCCATAGCCAAAGCGGTAGAGAAACATGACCAAGATCGAACGAGCGCTGATCAGCGTGTCCGACAAGAGCGGCGTGCTGGAATTCGCCAGGGAACTGTCCGCCCTGGGCGTGCACATCCTGTCCACCGGCGGCACCGCCAAGCTGTTGCAGGACGCGGGCCTGGCAGTGACCGAGGTGTCCGACTACACCGGCTTCCCGGAAATGCTGGACGGTCGCGTCAAGACGCTGCATCCGAAGGTGCATGGCGGCATCCTGGGCCGCCGCGACCTGCCCGAGCACGTATCCACCATGGCCGAGCACGGCATCGGCAACATCGACCTGGTCTGCGTCAACCTCTACCCGTTCGAGTCCACCATCGCCAATCCGGATTGTTCGCTGGAGGACGCGATCGAAAACATCGACATCGGCGGCCCGACCATGGTGCGCTCCGCCGCCAAGAACTGGGCCCACGTCGCCATCGTCACCGACAGCGGAGACTACCCGGCGCTGGCGGCAGAATTGAAGGCCAACGACGGCCGGCTTGCCAAGGCCACCCGCTTCGAGCTGGCCAAGAAAGCTTTCACCCACACCGCCGCCTACGACGGCGCGATCTCCAACTACCTGACCAGCCTGGCCGACGGCGTGGTGGCGGGCAAGCCGGAGCGCGTGGCCTTCCCGAACCGCCTGAACGCCCAGTTCATCAAGGTGCAGGACATGCGCTACGGCGAGAACCCGCACCAAGCCGCCGCCTTCTACCGCGATCTGGACCCGGCCGCCGGCAGCATCGCCCACTACCAGCAGCTGCAGGGCAAGGAGCTGTCCTACAACAATATCGCCGACGCCGACGCCGCCTGGGAAGCGGTGAAGACCTTCGAGCAAACAGCCTGCGTCATCGTCAAGCACGCCAATCCGTGCGGCGTGGCCGTCGGCCCGGACACGCTGTCCGCGTACAAGCTGGCCTTCGCCACCGACACCACCAGCGCCTTCGGCGGCATCATCGCTTTCAACCGCCCGGTGGACGCGGCGACGGTGGAGGCCGTGACCGGCCAGTTTCTGGAGGTGCTGATCGCGCCGTCCTTCACCGAGGAGGCCAAGGCCATCATCGCCGCCAAGAAGAACGTGCGCGTGCTGGAGATCCCGCTGCAGGCCGGCGCCAACCGCTTCGAGCTGAAGCGCGTGGGCGGTGGCGTGCTGGTGCAGACGCCGGACATCCGCAACGTGGGCCTGGACGAGCTGCGCGTGGTCAGCAAGCGCCAGCCGACGGCGCAGGAAATGTCGGACCTGCTGTTCGCCTGGCGCGTGGCCAAGTTCGTCAAGTCCAACGCCATCGTGTTCTGCAAGGATGGCCAGACCGCCGGCATCGGCGCCGGCCAGATGAGCCGGGTGGATTCCACCCGCATCGCCGCGCGCAAGGCGCAGGACGCCGGCTTGAGCCTGGCCGGCGCGGTGGCGGCGTCTGACGCCTTCTTCCCGTTCCGCGACGGCATCGACGTCATCGCCGAGCAGGGCATCAAGGCCATCATCCAGCCGGGCGGCTCCATGCGCGACGAAGAAGTGTTCGCCGCCGCCGACGAGCACGGCATCGCGCTGGTGTTGACCGGCGTGCGCCATTTCCGTCATTGATGCAGTATTTGATTCGGCGCGCGGGCGAATGACGCCCGCGCGCCGACACCTTTCCCCTTGAGGGGGGAGGGGCCGGGAAGAGGGGCGGTTTTGCCCGTCTTCGACGATAATCATTGCAGACGAAACGCCCCGCGGGGCGCTTCGCGTAACGGAAGAAAACCATGAAAGTTCTCGTGATCGGCTCCGGCGGCCGCGAGCACGCGCTGGCCTGGCGCATCGGCAAGTCCAAACGCGTGTCCAAGGTGTTTGTCGCGCCGGGCAACGCCGGCACCGCGCAGGACGCGAACCTGACCAATATCCCGGCCAACGGCGTGGCCGAGTGGCTGGCCTTCGCCAAGGAAGAGAAGATCGACCTGACCGTGGTCGGCCCGGAGGCGCCGCTGGCCGCCGGCGTGGTGGACGCCTTCCGCAATGAGGGGCTGAAGGTGTTCGGCCCGACGCAGTACTGCGCGCAGCTGGAAAGCTCCAAGGACTTCGCCAAGGCCTTCATGCAGCGCCACGGCATTCCCACCGCGGACTACCAGACCTTCACCGACGCCGCCGCCGCGCGCGCCTATGTGGACGGCAAGGGCGCGCCCATCGTGATCAAGGCAGACGGCCTGGCCGCAGGCAAGGGCGTGGTGGTGGCGATGACGCTGGACGAGGCGCACGCGGCCATCGACGACATGCTGCTGGGCAACAAGATGGGCGATGCCGGCAGCCGGGTGGTGATCGAGGACTTCCTGGCCGGCGAGGAAGCCAGCTTCATCGTGATGGTGGACGGCGAGCACGTGCTGCCGATGGCCACCAGCCAGGACCACAAGCGGTTGCTGGACCACGACCAGGGGCCGAACACCGGCGGCATGGGCGCCTACAGCCCGGCGCCGGTGGTGACGCCGGCGGTGCATAACCGCGTGATGCGCGAAATCATCCAGCCGGTGGTGCAGGGCATGAAGAAGGACGGCCACGCCTACACCGGCTTCCTGTACGCCGGGCTGATGATAGACGAGGCCGGCCATCCCAAGGTGATCGAGTTCAACTGCCGCTTCGGCGACCCGGAAACCCAGCCCATCATGGCGCGGCTGAAAACCGACTTCACCGAGCTGCTGGACGCCGGCGTCAACGGCAAACTGGACAAAGTGGAAGCCGAGTGGGACCGCCGCGTTGCCTTGGGCGTGGTGCTGGCCGCCGCCGGCTACCCGGATGCGCCGCGCAAGGGCGACGCCATCCACGGCATCCCGGCCGAGAGCGAGGACGGCATCGTGTTCCATGCCGGGACCGCGTTCGACGAGCAGCATCAGCTGCGCGCCAGCGGCGGCCGCGTGCTGTGCGCGGTGGGCCTGGGCGACAGCGTCAAGATGGCGCAGGGCAAGGCCTACCAATTGGCCGACGCGATCGAGTTCGCCGGCAAGCAATACCGCCGCGACATCGGCGCGCGGGCGATCGGGCGCAAGCACTGATCGCTTGGCCCGGCAATGAAACAGCGTCCATCCGGACGCTGTTTTGCTTTGGACAGGGCTCTTTATCTTTCCCTACAATGGTGGCGCGCTCAAAAAAAATAGGAAGAAATGATGATCTTGGTGACTGGCGGCGCCGGCTATATCGGCAGCCATACTTGCGTTAAATTGTTGGAGACCGGCCATGAGCTGGTGGTGTTGGACAATCTTTGCAATAGCAAGGAAGAAGCGCTGAGGCGAGTGCAGGCGTTAGCCGGCAAGCCGCTGACTTTCATCCATGGCGACATCCGCGATGAGGCGGCGCTGAATGAAGCGTTCCGCCATCCCATCGACGCGGTGATCCATTTCGCGGGTTTGAAGGCCGTAGGCGAATCGGTGGCCAAACCGCTGGAGTATTACGAGAACAATGTCAGCGGCACGCTGGCGCTGCTGCGCGCGATGAAGCGCCATGGCGTGAACCGGCTGGTGTTCAGCTCCTCCGCCACCGTTTACGGCAATCCGGCCAGCACGCCGATCACCGAGGATTTTCCGTTGTCGGCGACCAATCCCTACGGCCGCAGCAAGCTGATCGTCGAGGACATGCTGCGCGATTTCGCCAAGGCGGAGCCGGAATGGCGGATCGCGCTGCTGCGTTATTTCAATCCGATCGGCGCGCACGAGAGCGGCGATATCGGCGAAGACCCGAACGGCATCCCGAATAATCTGATGCCTTTCATCACCCAGGTCGCCAGCGGCAAGCAAGCTTGCCTGAAGGTGTTCGGCAATGATTATCCCACTCATGACGGCACCGGCGTGCGCGACTACATCCATGTGGTGGACCTTGCCGTCGGCCATGTGAAGGCTGTGCAGGCATTACACAGGCAGCCGGGATTGTTGACGGCGAACCTGGGCACGGGCAAGGGATACTCGGTGCTCGACATGGTGAAGACTTTCGAGCGCGTCAATGAAGTGGCCGTACCGCACGAGATCGTCGCGCGCCGCCCGGGCGATATCGCCGAGTGCTGGGCCAACCCAGCCGCCGCCGAGCATTTGCTGGGTTGGAGGGCTGAAAAGGGTCTGGAAGAAATGTGCCGCGATAGCTGGCGCTGGCAGAGCCGGAATCCGGTGGGTTTTCCATAAATGAAAATGGTCCGGCATTGTCGGACCATTTTTTATGCCGGCATAGCTTAGAAATCGTAGCGGGCGTTGAACGTCAGCACGTGATCCACGTTTTCCTTGTGCTTGTGGTGGCCCAGCTTGGAGTCGCCGTAGCCGACCTCGAACGACAGTTTCTTGTAGCCTAGCGATACGAAGGGCAGGGCGGCGAAACCGTTATGATCGGAGCCGTTCAGATAGCCGCCGTAAATGCCCACGCCCATTTTGAAGTCGCCCGCCACATTGAAATCCTTGCGCCATCCCGCGGCGGCGTAGTACGCGGTTTGCTTGGCGGAGTCGCGATATACCGCGCCACGCACGATTGGACGGCCCCATGGGTATTCCTGAGGCGACCATTCCGCGCCCAGCCCGGGATTGAACTGCTCGAAATCGCAATGATGCTTGCTGCTGTTGCAGCCGTAGTGCTTGGATGCGAAGGGAACGAGCAAGGAAACATCCGCGACAGCGGGAAGCGCTGAAAACAACAGCGCGGCGAACAGCATGGAACGGGTAGACATCTATTGGCTCCGGATGGATTATTTTTTACTCTTGCCGGAAAACAGTAAGTATTTTTTACTTTTATGGCAATGAAGAGCATGTAATTTCATTTTTACATGAATCCACACCGGCGGCGCGCCATGCGCTGCCTGGTCTATCCGGTAAATTTCCCGTTCATGCCGGCCACAGCCTGGCCAACCATTCCAACAGAGACGAAAGTTCGGCGGCCTCGTCTGCCTCGATGAGGAAAATCGTCATCAGCGAGAGCAGCAAGGAAGAGAGGGCGGGTCTGAGCGGGAGGCTCTTTGGCGATGGGGGCAGCCAATGGGATATGCCGAAAAAAGCGCCGTTCAGCTGGGTGTGCTTGAGCAAATAGGAACGCAGCTTGCCGTATAGCTCGCGCTGGGGAGGCTGGCATTCTCGCCAGAAACGATCCAACCCGTGCTGGAATGTCAGGCCGTTCATGTCGTACAGCGCGCGTCCGGCCACAACCAGCGGCTTGCCGTGATGCAGAGCGGACAGGCCGACGGTGCTGTTGACGACGACGACGCCCTGGCTTTGTTTCAGCAAGGTGGGTAGATGCGCGTCGTGCAGATAGTGGACTCGGTCCGAGATGCCGGTTTGCCGCGCCAATCGTTGAATAAGATGGCGATAGTTGCGATGGCCGCGGTCCATTGGATGGTGTTTCAAAACCAGATGGCGGTGAGCGGGAGCATGGCGCGCGAAGGAGGCGACGACCTCCTCGATGAATTCCGCGACATCTCCATAATGGCTGTGGTGCAGAATCTGGCTATCGTTGAAGACCTGCAGCGCCACCAGATAATAATCATGCTTCAGACTGGTCGATAGGCGCCGCTCAACGCCGCGCTCGCAGATCCGGTACCACTGTTTGCGCCAACCGGAGCGCAGCCATAATCCGCACTCGCGGAATGGGGAAAAATCCTTGTGGTGACGGTAGTGGGGATAGCTGCGCCGCGATAGCCAACCCGCGGCGTAGTAGCCCATCGCGGTCAGCGCCATTCTGCGGAACGAGGGCCTGGTGGGTAGCGGTGGAGCAAAGCTGCTGGGCTCATGCTCCAGAATGGCGACAGGATCATCAGCCAGTTTCGAGTAGGCATTGACTCCGCCCGGCTCCAGCGTGACGTAATCGGGGCGCAAGTATCCTTCTTCGAAAGCATAGAAAGCGAGATCCTGGCTACGGCAGACTTCGGCCGCTATTTGATGATAGCGGCGGCAATCGCCGAAACAGATCACGCCGTCTATCTGCCTGGCCTGAAGAAACTGAATGAGCCAAGGCGCGAAATCCTCCAGTCGTCCGCGATAGTCGGTATGCGGGAGCCGTCGATGATAAAGCCTGTCGCCGCCATTGAAGTTGAGCTTGTGAACGGCGACCCCGTTCCTGCCAAGCCAGTCGGCGAGCAGGTTGAAGAACGGACCCATCGGCCCCTGCAATAGCAGCAACCGGCGGTGTTTGAGCAAAGGTTGGGCGGCGAGCATCGCGATATCTACAGGATTGTTCAGCGCAGCGTCCGCAGCAGGCCGCGTCCTTTGCGCCATTGACGGGCAAACCAGTGGTTCGCCGCGTAGTTTGCATGGTTGCCGGTCTTCTGCCGACGCAAATATTCCACAACCGCCTCGGCGCGGGCGAAACCATCGTGTCCGGGGATGACATAGCGGGGATAGGCGATCAGCGTGCCATAGACCAGCTCGTCCAACGTCAGCACGCGCCGACGATGGGGAAGCGGCTGCCGGTCCTGGGTCAAGCCCCAGCCGGCGTAAAACGGCATGCCGTAGCAGTGCACCGTTTTCCCTTGCAGCAGCGCCTCGAAACCCGCCTGCGAGGTCATGGTGTGGACTTCATCCGCGGCCGCCAGACAGTCGGCGATGTCGGCCGCGGTAGCCACCTGGTCGGCCAATTCGGCCAGATCGCTGGCAGGCACCGCGCCGCGGCGGTTGCCGGATGTTACGTCCGGATGCGGTTTGTAGATCAGCCAGGCATCCGGACGCAGCCGCCTCGCCTCGCGCAGCAGCTCAAGATTGCCGCGCATCTTCGGAGAGGCTTCGCGGATCGAGGCGTCGTCTTCCACCTGCCCCGGCACCAGCACCACGGTTTTGCCCGCGGCTTCCGCGGGCAGCTGGAAGCTGCCGCCTACGTTGTACTTGCTGAGCTTCAACTCGACCAACTGCTGCCTGAGACGCGCCGCGCGCGCGACTTGCCAATCATCAAGCTGCAGCGTGTCGAGCAAGCGCTCAAGGTCGGAGCCGGAATGCGGCGAGTAGTACAGGCCGCCGCGGTCCACCACCAGCGACATCGGGGGCATCAGGTGGGAGCCGAGGCCGACCGAGCGCAGGAAGCCATCCTCCATTCTGAGCAAGGGCATGCTGCGTTGCTTCGCCCATTCGGCGACATCCGGCCGCATGCCCCAAACCACCAGCTTGCTGTCCGGCGGCAAGGCGGCGGGCAGCTTGTCTGGTCTGGAAATGAAACGCAGGTGGTTGCCCGGCGTCTTGAGGAAAGGCCAGACCGCCGCCCGTTTCCACCAGCTCATGCCCACGCACCAGAGCGTCCCATTCGTTTGCTCCCGCAGTTCCCGGTTCAGCCGAATCCATTCCGCAACGTCAAAGAAGGTGCCTGGCTGGCCTGTCTCCGGATGAATGTAACGGGCATATTGCAGATAGGCTGCGTGGAACAGCTCTTCCAGAGTGCAGCGCCGCTGGCGCCGTTCGCTCAGCTTGGGCATGTCGGGATGGCGGTCGTCGGTCAACCCCCAGCCGGCATACCATGGCATGCCGAAGCACACCACCTTGCAGCCGGCGATCAACGCTTCGAAGCCCATGTGGGAGGTGGCGGTGTAGACGATATCGACTTGGGACAGCAGAGACTGCGGACAGATGTCTTCGGCCAGTAGCCGTATACCCTCTAGAGCCTGAGGCAAATATCCTCGCTTCTTGCGCGCGACTACATCGGGATGGGTTTTCACCCATATTTCAGCATCAGGATGCTCATTGCGGGCGGCAGCAAGCATTGTTTGAAAGGCCTGAGCATCCGCGCCACCTAACTGAACTGATATATCGCCTTCAGTCTGATCCAGTACCAGTACGCGCATTCGTCCTGCTCGTAGCGGCAACTCTGTAGCCGGTGCATGGTTGTATTTGGACAAGCGGTATCGCTTGATCCAGGCTAAGCCATTGGCGGCATTCCGTATCGACTCATCCGATAATGGACTGGTGTTCAGCATTTGTTCCAGTCGAGAAGGATGGTTGGCATCGTAATAAATCCCGATGTCGTCCTGGACGATGGATAATGGTGGCGTGCCATACACCGCTAATCCCAAGGAACGGAGAAAACCGTCCTCCAGCGACCAATAGGGTAGCGAGTGCATGCGGGAGAATGTTTGCGCGCGTAGGGATGATGGCCGTAAACCCCAGCCGGCAACTGCGGTTAGCGTGGTTATATCAAATGCCAAGTGGTTGTGAATGCGCCGTACTGGCGAGCCGAGAAGGGCCGCTAGGTACGGGATGCGGGCAATACCTGAGGACAAAATGGCGATCACTTTATCAGCCTATTCAATATTGAGATAAATTCCTGCCCGGAAAATATCTTGCAAGACTAGGTTTTCTCATGAAATACTCCCATTCTATTTAGGGATGATGAGTTTTGAATTTCCACCATTCTGAATGAAAGTTGGTAAATCATAGCGATTGAGGATCGGTAGTCAAAACCAAAGTGGAATAATTTCCCAATGGCTTATGCGACACTTCTCATGTGCAGATTCAAATTGCTGAAAGAAATTAAAATAGTTTTATTATGGGTAACTCTGTTATTTCTATAGTAAAAGCGTTGCGCTGTTTTTTTCGCTGAATAATTTGAGGCGGAACATCTTGGTTTTGACAAGCCGGCCCACCATTTTGTCGCGTATAGAGGCCTTGTTGGTATTTTCCGTGAGAGATGGCATTGATGTTGCTCATTAATTTTCACAAGCGGGCCACTCTGGCAGGAGGTTTTCTGGTGGCGGCCTGTGGTGAAAAGACTGTTCTTGATTGTGTTGTTTCATTGAAATCTTTATTAATCGGCTTATGCCAAGATGGCTTGCCTGTTGGGTTAGAAGCATCTTTACATTATCCTAAAAGCTTTCTGTCCCATGTCGTATTGGTTTTGATTAATTTTGCAGGTGCTCCAGCATAAATACAATTGCCCTTATATTCCCCAGATGGAACAACAGATCTGATTCCTATGATTGCATTTTCGTTTATGCTGGCACCTTTTAATATTGTTGTATGGGCACCGATCCAGACATGATTATGTACAACTATATCCTCCCCAAAATTAATTCTCTCGTTACTCTCTATGTTAATTATTGCATGGGAGTCTGTTGTTCTGAATTCGATGCCCCAAGCTATCATGCAGTCTTCGCCGATAGATATTGACTTACCCTCGCCGCATATAAAATTAGCTCCGCCAATAGTAGTTTTATTTCCTATGGTAAACCGGTTCCCATCGGTAAGCTTCATTATTAATTTCCCGCTCAAGCAACAATTCTCCCCTATAAGTATTTCATTGTTATCGCTCTCAATTAGTATGGAGAAATTGTTAAGCAACGAGCCTTTCATAACTGTAATTTTGTTATTACTTCCTTTTATCTTTATCTCGCCGCCTATTAGCTGATTATTTTTTGTCTCTTGAAATGTAATGCAATTTCCCTCTCCCGATATGGTAATATTTTGATCCATTATTTAATTACCTTCCCTAGGATTTTAAAGATTCCATGTTGCGAGTCCCTGAAAAATTTTCCAGGTGTTTCGATTAATTTTTTAAATTTTCTCTTACGGATTATTTTTTTTTGTTCGATACTGTATTTGTTTTGATTTTGCTTGTGTTCTTGTGAATGATTACTAGTGGAGGAAGTGTTTTTTGGCGCCCCCGTTCTAATAATTCCGCCTTGGTTTCTATATCGGTCAAATAGTATGGATGATGTTTGAATTTTAGGTGCGGTAGACCTTTCTAAAACCATTTCTTCAAAATTTGGGATTCTTAGAATGTAATAGTCAATCGCAGTGGTTGCAGTCATTTTGCTTCCATCTGTCCAGTCGACAAGTCGAGTTTTGAAATTGGCAAATGAATAAAAATCTTGCGATAGATATTTTATAAATCTAATTACTTTCTCTTGGCATGGTTTGAAATTTTCTATGCTACTAATTAGCTCGGCGGCTGTTGTGACACTTTTGCAAAGACCTGGGTGGTTATAAAAAGCATTCCCTGCGACAAACACTGGCTTTTCATGGATAAGGCCAGTTACCCCTACGCCAGAATTGATTAATAGAACAGCATTTGATGCCTCTATCAAACTGGTAATGTTGAAATTATTTGCATAATAAGCCCCAGGTATATCTGGGGCACTATCCTCTAGTGGATGTTTTTTAATTACAACTTTCCAAGAGGAGGGTAATGCTTCCACTAGTTCTTCTATGAGTGAAATGAAGTTTTCATAGGAGCCAATGGGCCCGCAAAAATGTTGGATGACAGTATCGGTTGGTCTTTGCAGTGGAATAAATAATATTTTATCAAGAGGGTTTAATTGCAGAGTATTTTTCAAGCTGTAAGGTGTAATTTTTTCAGGCTGTAATTCTAAATATTTTTGAGAGTTTTTTTCGTTAATTATATATTTTAAACAATCTTTTCTTTGTTGCTCTGTTAGGGGGGAATCCCAATTTTTGGGATAGTAACTTGAGCTATCATAATTAAAGCCATTGCTATCAATAAAAACTGAGTCTGGCAATGCGCCTCTCTCGCAAACGTAATATGGAACTAAATTTTCCCGAATGACATTGTAGATGCTGTGCATCTTTTCCGAGGCGTAAGGGTTGTGAAATATTACTCTATCAATTTGATTGATTTCGATATATTTAATTATATCAATCCCATCAAACTCACACTCATCCAGTAAAACTAGTTCTCCAAAAAATGGTGAGGTCCACTTATTGTATACCCACGGATTACTTCTGAATATTATAGATTTGCCGCTGGAAATCATTTTCAAAGCTTCGGGCTCTTTCCCTGTTCTTGCAAAGTCGGCGATTTTTTTTTCAAATTTCCTTTTGTTTTCAGACTTTCCTTGAATATAATTACTGTTGTGCTCAATAGGATGCCATGCATGGAACATTACCATCCCCTTTTTGAAGGTAATGTCGCCAAATAAACGGTAAATACTTTTCCAACCTTTGTATTCTTGTATTGAAGAGAAATTACTATAATCTAGTTGCGCATCACTTGGCAGCGGGAATTTTCTATTTCGGCGAAATGCTCGACAAGTATATTCAAGATCTTCAAAGCCCCATGCCTCAAACTCGGGGTCATTTCCACCTGTGCATAAATAGTGATCTTTTCTCCAAATAGTGACCGATGTCCCGGTGGAGAATTTTTCTATTTTATCTTTATTGTCCTCAATAAGATATTGAATAAATTTTGATTTTCTTGTTAAGTGCGGTGTTTCAATAAATTCTGATGTTGCATCTTGAGTGAGATATATAACGCCAAACATAATAAAGTTGTCGGCAAATTTATCTAATTTTTGAATAGAACATTCATTTACTGCGTCATTGTAAAATCCATTGTATGGCATTAAGTCTACGTCTTGAAATAATATATATTTCCCATTTGCATTTTGTGCGCCAAAATTTCGAGCGCGGCCTATGGAGAAAAGAGATGTTTCTGATTCAATCCTTAGATATGTTGCACCAATGCAGCGACACTTCTCAATTAATTTTTCTGATAAATATTTAGGAGAGCCATCATCAACGATCATGAATTCAATTGATGTCGGACATTCTTGATCAAGTGATATGTAATCAAGGCGCTCTATGGCATCAATACGCTCAGGGGAAATGCGAATAGGAATAATGACAGTCATTATGGACATGTGATTTTCTTTCATTTATAGATCAAGAATAACTTTGGCCGCTACTGCAATTTGATAAAGAATTTGAGTAATCCCGCGGGTGACTTCGATGTTCTTGCTGTCTATCTTCGGCATCACCATCACTTCGTCGCCGGCTGCTACTTTGGCGCGTTCGCTGACGGGCAGCGCCTCGCCGTTCTGTTTCATGAGAACCAGGCGGGATTTGTCGGCGCTCTGGTTGTAACCGCCCACTTGTTCCACGTAGTCGCCCACGTTCAGTCCCGACTGCCAGCTGACCGCATTGGGGAACAGCACGTCGCCATGGACCATGACCACGCTGGTTTTTTCCGGTATCCGGATCACGTCGCCATCTTCCAGCAGGGTGGTTTGCAGGGCTTTTTCGTTCAGCACGACCTGGCCCTTGGGCTCGACTTTGCCGGCCTTGGCGACGAAGCGTTCGATCAACTCGGCTTCGCGGGTGCGCAGCTCGGACTCCTCCTTGGTGGAGGAGCGGGCGGAGAAGGCGGTTTCCTGCAGCTTTTGCAATGACAGCGCCAGCATGGTTTTCTGGCGTTCGGCCACCGACTTGCGGAACAACTGGATAGAGTCGGTTTGCGACATGCTGTTGGAGCGGACTTTGGCCAAGACGTCGGCCATCGTCGCCCCATAGGGCAGCACGATGGCGTGCTCGCCGGAGTGCGCGCCTTCCACGCGGACCTGGATGGTGCCGGCGTAGCGGTCGGCGGTGACGGTGAGCTGGTCGCCGTCGTTCAGTTGCACATCGCCGGCCTGGGCCAGCGGGTAGTACTCGCTGGTCTTTTCGCTGCCCTGGCGGCGGATGATGCTGACGTGGGTGGCGCCGGGTTTGGGGCGGGCCATCGCCAGCGCGTCGCTGACGCTGATGCGGGATTGGCCGAATTCGAAGTCGTAGGCGTTGTAGACCTCGCCCGAGATGGCGAAGGTGTGCTGGCGGGGGCCGACGACGATCACGTCGCCGTCGGAGAACTGCGCCAGGTCCAGCCGGCCCTTGAGCAGGAAGTCGTACAGGCTGAGGCGTTTGCGGATGGTGTCGCCGCGGCGGATGGAAATATCCACGTAGCTGCCGCGGTCGGGGTCGACGCCGCCGGCTTTGTCCAGGTAGCTGAGCACGCTGTCGGCGGCGATGCCGCCGTAAAGGCCGGGCTGTGTGACGAAGCCAGTGACGAAGACCTTGACCGGCTGCGCGACGTCAAGCGCCGCGTAGACATTGACGTTGGCCTTGTACACCCTGCGAACATGGTTGCCGACCAGTTGGTTCAATTCGCCGTTGCGGGCGCCGGCCACCATCACCGGGCCGACATTGGGCACGAAGATATTGCCCTGTGGGTCCACCATCAGTTGGCCGTCGAACAGGAAGGCGCCCCACAGGCGCAAGGAGACGCGGTCGCCGATGCTGATCTGGTAATCGGGATTGAAGCCGCTGCCGGCGCTGTGGCGGAAGGCGCCGCCGAACAGCTGGGAACCGAACATCCGCCCAGGCGCCTGCACCGGTACTTGCGGCGCGGTGGCGGCTTGCGGCAGTTCCGCTGCGGGCTTGCCCGGTTTCATGACGGCCAGTTGGGCCGGATCGGCTTGGCTATTTCCTGGGCCTGCATGAGCGGCAGGCATGGCGAGCGTCAGGCTCGATACGAGCGTCAGAGCGATAGGGGTCGGTCGCATGTCAAATCTTGTGATCTTCAATAATGGAGAGAGCCAGCCGGATAGTGCCGTACAGCAGCGAAGCGACCAGCAGCAGCGAGGCCAGCGTGTAGAGGCGGCGCGGATATTCCGCCAGCTCCGGCAGTTGCGGCGAGCTGATCACGGCCAGGCTTTTCTGTTTGTGCGCGGCCGCCACCTTGGCCTTTTCCAGCGCGGTCAGCGCCAGTCGGTACAGGTCGGTGCGGAACTCCACCCAGGCGCGTATTTCCTGGAATTGCGACGCCTTGCGGTTGAGCTTGTCGTCTTCGGCCGACGTGAGTTTGGTTTTTTCCCGCGCGATCTGGGTTTTCAGTGCCTCCAAGGCGTTGCGGGCGGACACCACTTGGGGTGAGTCGTTCTGCAGATAGCTTTGCAGATTGCGCAACTCGGCTTCCATTTGCGCCTGTTTGCCCTCCAGTTCGGCTACTAGTTGGCCGGTGGCCTGGGCCTGGGCCTGGGGGTCGATCAGGCCATGGCGGTTCTGGTAGGTGAGCAGCTTCTCGCGCGCCTGCCGGAGTTCCGCGTACGCGTTGTCGACTTCGCGCTGGGCGAAGGCCATGTCCTCGCGGCTGATCTTGTGCGACAGCTCATTGATGAAGCGCTCGCTTTCGGCCAGGATGGCGCGGTTGAGCTTTTGGGAGAACTCAGGGGTGAAACCCTGGCTGCGGATGGCCAGCAAGGAGGTTTTATCGTCGAATTGAATGTCGACGCGGTTGCGGTAGTAATCTAGGAAGTCTTCCCGCGTCGCATCTGCGGGGAGCCGGTACAACCAATCCCAGCCGGCGGGGACGCCGAAAGCCTGCTTCAGATTCAGCGTCTGGTCCAGGCGGGCCAGCATGTCCGGCGAGTGGATGTACTGCTGCAGCAGCATGGCGTCTTCGCGGAGCGTCGACGCGCCGCCGCCCAGCAGCATGCCCAGGTCCAGGCTGCCGGCCTTGTCGTCGGCGCCGCGTTTGACCACGACCTTCGCTTCGCTGACGTAGCGGTCCTGGGACAAGGTGAGGAAATACAGACTGGTCAGCAGCAGCGGCAGCGCGATCAGCAGCGCGGCCAGCTTGTCGCGCTTGAGCAGGCGCTGCCATGGCAAGGCAGATGCGGGCATGGCTGCGGAGCCGTCGGCCTGGAGTTTTTCAAACCACTTGAACATCTTCGTCTTTCTGGTAAGCCGCTATGGCTTCGTCTATCAGGGGGAAGTAGCGGACGCCATCGCGGCCAAGCAGCAGGGCGGCATCGCAGAAACGCCTGATCTCGGCCAGGTTGTGGGAAACCATCAGGAACTGGCTGTGTTTCCGTTTCTGTTCGATGATGCGGGCGCTCTTGGCCTTGAAGCTGGCGTCGCCGACGGCGGTGACTTCATCGACCAGGTAGTAGTCGAAGTCGAAGGCCATCGACAGGCCGAATCCCAGCCGTGAGCGCATGCCGGAGGAATAGGTCTTGATCGGCATGTCGAAGTGTTTGCCAAGTTCGGCGAAGGCCTCGACGAAGGCCACTTTTTCGGCGAGTTCGTGTTTGGCCGCGTAGAGGCGAGCGACGAACTTGACGTTCTCGCGGCCGGTCATGCTGCCTTGGAAGCCGCTTGCCAGGCCGACCGGCCAGGAGATGCGGCCGGTGGCGCGCACCTGCCCGCAGTCGGGCCGGTCCATGCCGCCCAGAATACGCAGCAAGGTGGACTTGCCGGCGCCGTTGCGGCCGATCAGGCCGACGCTGACGCCGGATGGAATGTCGAGGTCCAGGTCCCGGAACACGTAATGCCGGCCGGCCGGCGTGCGATAGGACTTGCTGAGATTGCGGATCTGTATCATGAGCGTAGGATGGCCGGCTCGCGGGCCTTGTAGAGCAGAAGCCCGACAAAGGACATGGCCAGCGCGCACAGCCAGAGATAGGAAAGGCTGACTCCGTAGAGCGGGTAGCCGGGAAACACCGCATGGCGCATCAGTTCAAAGGCATGCAGCAGCGGGTTCCAGTCCACCAGCCAGCGGTATTCGGCGGGAATGATGTGCAAAGAGAACATCACGCCGCTGGCGAAGTACAAGGGCTTGATCAAGATGGGCAGGATCTTGTCCGCCGCCTTGAACGCATGGCCCAACACCATGAAGACAAATCCAATGCCTTGCGACAACAGCGCCAGCGCCAGCCAGATGGCGATCAGGCCAGGGATGTCGTTCAGCCGCATGGATTCCCCTAGCAGCCAGAGGATGAGAAGCAGCACGGCGAAGCAGGATGTCTGGATCAGGCATTCCAGCAGGCTGCGCGCCAAGACCGCGTCTACCGGGTGAACCGGCCGATAGCTGAACAGGCCGCGGTTGGCCTCCACCGCGTTCAGCGAACGGGTGGCGATATTGGAGAACAGCGCATAGGGCACGATGCCGCACAGCAGGAAAATCGGGAACGAGATGTCGGGCATCGTGCGATGCAGCAGATAGCCGATGATCGCCAGCATCACCACCATGTGGGCAACCGGCTCCAGCAAGGCCCACAGGTAGCCCAGGCGGTATTCGCCGAAGCGGGTTTTCAGCTCTCTCAGAAACAGCGCGTGCACCGAACTGCGCATCACGCCCCAGCCATGGTGCGCCGTCACAGGTCGAAATACTTGATGATGCCGACGGGGCGGTCGTATTGGTCTACCGCGACCAGAGAGGTGATCTTGCGTTTCAGCATCAGCTCTTCCGCTTCGGCAAACATCGCGTCGCAGGAAATCGTCAGGGGAGCGGGCGTCATCAGTTGCCGGGCTTGCAGCGCATGCGGCGATTCGTGGCGCTCCATGCCCCGGCGCAGATCGCCATCGGTCACGATGCCTAGCAGATTCCCCTCATCGCCCAATACCACGGTCAGGCCCAGACAGCCCTTGGTCATGCTGTTGACGACTTGCTTGAAGTTGTCGCCCGGGTGATTGCTGGGAATGCCTGGCGTCATCACATCGCGGACGCGGGTCAGCAGCTTTCTGCCCAGCGAGCCGCCGGGATGGAAGCGGGCGAAGTCGGTGGGCTGGAACTGGCGCAGTTCCATCAAGGCCACAGCCAGCGCATCGCCCATTACCAGTGTCAGGGTGGTTGACGTGGTGGGGGCCAGATTGTGAGGGCAGGCTTCGCGCTCGATGGGCACCAGCAACGCGCAGTCCGCCTCGCGGGCCAGCGTGGAGTCGCTTCTGCCGGTGATGGCCAGTACCGGCGCGCCGATGTGTTTCAGGTAGGGCAGCAGGCGCAGCACTTCCTCGGTCTCGCCGCTGTTGGACAGCAAGAGCACGCTGTCTTGCGGGCTGATCATGCCCAGGTCGCCATGAAAGGCCTCTCCGGGATGGACAAAGAAACTGGAGGTGCCGGTGGAGGCGAAGGTGGCGGCGATTTTGCGGCCGATGATGCCGGATTTGCCCATGCCGCAGACGATCAGCTTGCCTTGCGTGGCATGAATCATTTCTACAGCCTGGCTGAAGTCGCTGGACAGCTCATCCGCCTGAGTTTGTAGGGCCCGGGCTTGTTCCGCGAAAACAGCCGAGCCGATGCGCGCATGCAGGGGCATTACTCTTGCCTTTTGGTATTGTTTGGTATCTGAAAATGTATCCGCTTGTATAATTTTGCCAGCCGATGATTTTTTATGCCAATAATTTTTAGTTAATTCGTTTTCAATTCGTTTACAAATTGCAGTTGAGAAATTTTATGCTCATGAATGGGCAGGGTTTTTACATTTTGAAATGTAAAAGAGTGTGCGTGCATTCTAGCCTTGTTGGCACTCCAGTCAGGCATTTATGAAAATTTGATATCCGCGGCGGTTATCTTCACGGGAAGTTGACGTCCTGCCCGCTACAGTTCGCTCATCAGTCCGATGCAAGTCCCCATCCTGGAGCGAGCCATCATGTCCACATTGATTACCGAGCAAGGCCTGCCGGCAGATCCGGAGCCTGGAAGTCGCCGCCGGCTATTGCGTTTTCTCAGCCATGAAAAGCGTTGCTGGCGCCGGTTGGCTTATTGGTTGAAGCAGTTCAGCTCAGACGCCGGCGTGCCCGCGCGCTGCTATGCCTGGCGCGCCGCGCCGGAATCGCCGCCGGAAGACCATGAGCACTTGCTGCTCTGACGCGTGTCCGCTGCCGGAGCGTGCCGGGAGGCCGCTCCGGCGTCGTTTTCTGTTCTTGTTCCATATTTGCGTCTGTGTTTTTGCGCCGTTGCCGCTACAATGGCGGTTTCCCGTTTTCATCTAGTCCGATCCATCATGAAGTCCGGTTCCGGCCCCTTGCCGCGCCTGCCAGGCAGCCGCCTGCAGCAACGGTCCCGCAAGCAGTTGCGCGTTGGCGGCGTCATCGCTTATTCCACCGAATCCTGTTACGGTTTGGGTTGCCGCCCGCTGGATGCCCGGGCGATACGCCGGGTGCTGGCGATCAAGGCGCGCCCCAATCACAAGGGTTTGATCGTCATCGCCGCCGATGTCGAGCAGATCCGCCACTTGGTCAAGCCGTTGTCCGCCGCGCAGCGCGCGGAACTGGCGCGCTATTGGCCCGGTCCATATACCTTTTTGCTGCCGGCGTCGCGGCGGGTGCCGCCGGCTTTGCGCGGCAGGCATCACAAGATCGCGGTGCGGGTGACCGCCCATGGCGAGGCGGCGGCGTTGTGCCGGCGCCTGGGCACGGCGCTGGTGTCCACCTCGGCCAACCGGGCGGGGCAGAAGTCGCTGAAGACGGCGCGAGCCTGTCGAATGGCTTTCAAGGACAAGGTGCTGACGCTGCCGGGCCGCATCGGCAAGCGGCGCAAGCCATCGACCATCATCGATCTGGAGAGCGGCCGCGTATTGCGCTAGGCCGTGTGTGAACTGAGGAATAAAACGTGCAACAGATTTCTTTTATCAGCCTGATCCTGAACGCCAGCCTGCTGGTGCAGCTGGTGATGGCCGGCCTGGCGCTGACGTCGGTGCTGTCCTGGGCGCTGATCTTCAACAAGGTCTCGGTGCTGCGGGCCGCCAAGCGCCACAGCGAGGAGTTCGAGCGCAATTTCTGGAGCGGAGCGGATTTGAACCGCCTGTACGAGGATGTGTGCCGCCGCAGCGACACCGTGGGCATGGAGCGCATCTTCCAGTCCGGCTTCGCCGAATTCCTGAAGCAGCGCGGCCGCAGCGGCGCCGAGCTGTCCGACATCATGGATGGCTCCCGCCGCGCGATGAGGGCGGCGGCGCAGCGCGAGCTGGATGCGCTGGACAGCCATACCTCCTTCTTGGCCACGGTCGGCTCGGTCAGCCCTTATATCGGCTTGTTCGGCACGGTGTGGGGCATCATGCATGCCTTCATCGGCCTGGGCAACGCCGGCCAGGCGACGCTGAGCACGGTGGCGCCGGGCATCGCCGAGGCGCTGGTGGCCACGGCGATCGGCCTGTTCGCGGCGATCCCGGCGGTGGTGGCGTACAACCGCTTCGCCACCGACGTCGACCGCCTCGCCACCCGCTTCGACACCTATATGGAAGAGTTCTCCAATATCTTGCAGCGGCTGGCGACGCGTTAAGACGCTTGCCGTTTCGGCTTGCATACGGCATGGTTTGAGTTCGAAATTTACGGACTGAGCCATGCCTTTTTCACGCCTCGCGCCGCTGACGCTGGCCGCCTTTCTCGCGCTTTATGTCGTCTGGGGCTCCACTTATCTGGTGATCCGCATCGGCGTCGAATCCTGGCCGCCGCTGTTGATGGCGGGCATCCGCTTCCTGCTGGCCGGCAGCTTGGTGCTGGCTTATCTCGTCTGGAAGCGGACGCCGTGGCCGAATGCGCGCCAGCTGGGCGGCGCGGCCTTGCTGGGCGTGCTGATGCCGGCGATAGGCAATGGGCTGGTGACGGTGGCCGAGCGCGAGGTGTCGTCCGGCGCGGCGGCGCTGGTGATCGCCACGGTGCCGCTGTTCACGCTGCTGTTCGCCCGCTGGTTCGGCCACCGGTCGCGGCCGCTGGAGTGGGCGGGGATGGCGCTGGGGGTGCTGGGCATCGCGCTGCTGAATCTGGGTTCCAGCCTTAGCGCCAGCCCGCGCGGCGCGGCGCTGCTGATCCTGGCCTCGGCCGGCTGGGCGCTGGGCTCGGCCTGGAGCAAGAAGCTGCCGCAGCCGGCAGGCGCGATGGGCAGCGCCTGGATCATGATCTGCGGCGGCCTGGCGCTGGTGGCCTCAAGCTTCGCAGTCGGAGAGCGCCTGGCCGCCTGGCCCGGCGTCGAGGGCTGGGCCGCGCTGCTGTATCTGACGGTGTTCGGCTCGATGATCGCCTACAGCGCGTATCTGCATCTGCTGAAGACGGTGTCGGCGGCGGCGGCTACCAGTTACGCCTATGTCAATCCGGTGATCGCGGTGCTGCTGGGCGCGGTATTTTTGGGCGAGCATGTCGGCGTTCACGAAATGCTCGCCATGATGGTGATCGTGACGGCGGTGGTGCTGATCAGTTGGCGCCGCTGAGTAAAGAAAAACGCCGCTCATCAGGGCGGCGTTTTTCATGGGCGGCTGCCTGTTACAGCGGCTGCCACAGCGTGGCTTGGGTGGACGGCGTCCAGCCCGCGCCGGCCCAGGCGGTGTGCGCCTGCAGGCAGCGGTAAGACTTGCCCTGGTAGCCGACGACCTGGCCGGCCGCGTATTGGCCGCCTTCCCTCCAGGCGTTGGCGGCCGGCGGCTGCGCGCCGCCGTCTCCCTTCTTCAGGTCAATGGTGAAGCTGTAGCCTTTGTAGCTGTCGTTCAGGTAGACGCGATTGGCGGTGGCGTCTTTCACCGGAACGATGGAGACGGCGCGCTGCTGCGATTTCATCACGCCGATGCGGATGGACGGTGAGGCGGCGTTCACCTTCAAGGCCAGCTCGTACGGCCAGTTGGCGGTCTGGCCGCCGGCGGCGTTCAGTGCCACCGTGTGCTTCTCGGCGTCGCGGCCCTGGCTGTCGAACACGCGCAGCGTGGCGCTGCTGCCGGCCGGCAGGTTTTCCCGCGCGGCGACGTTGCCGATTTCTTTCCACGGATTGGCGGCCGGCGGCGCGGGGTCGCCGCCGAAGCGGACATCGGAGCACGAGTAGAAGGCCTCTTCGCTGTCGGAGCGCTTCCAGACATTGAAGATGATGTGGGGGCCGGTTTTGCCGGCGGGCAGCTTCATCGTCATCTTGTAGCGCTTGCTGGCGTCCAGCGGCGGCGTGCCGTTGTAAGTGCCGAACAGCTCCAGGTCGGACCACTTCAGCGGCATGGATGGATTCCAGCCATTGCGGGTGACGTAGAACTTGAAATATTTGGTGGCGTGCGGAGCGGTGGCTTTGTAGACGAATTCGTAGTTGCCGCTGGCGTCAGGCACGATGCTGGTGCTGCGCCAGTCGCTGCGGGCGAGGTTGAAGCCCTTGAACTCGGACTTGCCGCCGCCGCACAGGGTGCCGTCCTGCACCGCGGCCTGGTGATTGTCGCCTTGCGGATTTTGGTTGATGCCGTTCCAGTCGTACATCGCCTGGGTGCCGCCCACTTGCTTCGCGGCCTGGCAGGCGGCGGTCTTGGGCGCTTCCGGGCCCTCCAGGAAGCAGCTGTAAGTGCGGTTGATCGGGACTTCCATGGTGCCATGGGCCCAAAGCGGGACGGCCAGGCAGCTCAGGGTCAACGCGGCGGGAAGATGCCAATGCAGTTTCATGCGGACTCCTTGTTGGGTAGTGGTATGCAAGCGCATGGTCATCAGCCAGGGCGGAAATCGCCCTTGCCTCGGCTTGATGATTGAAAATCCGATCAATAATTTAAATATAAGTTTACAAATTGGTGTTAATACCAATTCCTCTCGCTTAGACCGGAATCGCTGATTCTGACAAGGATCTCTGCCGGAGAAACCTGTCCACTTGGTCGCTTTGCGTTTTATCCGCGTTTCGAATCTTCCCTTTCTTTGTTCTGCTGTCGCTTTGTTGCCATGCGCAATGCGTGAATTGCTTGCAGCTTGATAATTGGTATTGACGTGGTATTAATGTGGTATTACCGTTCGAGCTGTAACGGGACAACTACGCGCGGCATGGTTCCGCGGCGGGATACCGGCGTCGCGGGACTGGGCTTACACTGGAGTTTTCAGACCACTTGCAGACGATCATGGAAAACCGCTGGCAAGCATTGAAACCGGATGAAAACCTGAGCACGCCGCTGTATCTGCAGCTGTCGCGCAAACTGGCCGACGCGATCAACGCCGGCTGGTGGCAGGCGGACGAGGCGCTGCCGTCCGAGCGCACGTTTTCGGAAGAACTGGGCATTTCGCGGGTGACCGCGCGCAAGGCGATGGACGTGCTGCTGGAGCAGGGCATGATCCGCCGGCGCCAGGGTTCAGGCACCTTCATCACGCCCCGGCTGGAGCAACCGCTGTCGCGGCTGACCGGCTTCACCGAGCAGCTGCGGCTGCGCGGCTTCGTGCCGTCCTCGGTGTGGCTGGAGCGCGGCGTGTTCGCGCCCAGCAATGAAGAAGTGATCAAGCTGGGGCTGTCGCCGACCTCGATGGTGGCGCGGCTGAAGCGCCAGCGCCTCGCCGACGGCGTGGTGATGGCGATAGAAATGAGCACGATGCCGGTGGCGTACTTGCCGGATCCGCAGGCGGTGGGCACTTCGCTGTACGCCCATTTGGACGCGGCCGGCCATTCGGTGGTGCGGGCTTTGCAGCATATCCGGGCGGTGAACGCCTCGGGCGACGTGGCCCAGCTTGCGGGCATCCGTCCCGGCGAGGCGATGTTGCTGATCACGCGGATCGGCTTCAACGCCGACAACGTGGCGATCGAGCTGACCGACACCTATTGCCGCAACGATTATTACGACTTTGTAGCCGAACTGAAACGATGATTGAAACGCAGACCTTGCAGGGCCGCATCCTGACAGCCGCGGGCTGGATGGACGGCGCCGTGCGCCTGGCGGCCGACGGCCGCATCGCAGCGATAGACGCCAGCCTGGCATCGGGCCGGCAGCCGGAGCGCTACTTGCTGCCCGGCTTCATCGACCTGCACGTGCACGGCGGCGGCGGCGTGGACATCATGGAGGGCGGCGCGGCCGTCAACCATGTGGCCCGGCTGCACGCGCGCTTCGGCACCACCTCCTTGCTGGCCACCACCATGACCGCGCCGCCCGAGGAAATCTCCCGCGTGCTGGCGGACATCGGCCGCTGCAGCCGGGAGCGGGCGCCGGGCGGCAGCCGCGTGCTGGGCGTGCACCTGGAAGGTCCATACATCAATCCCGGCAAGCTGGGCGCCCAGCCCGACGACGCCTGTCAGGCGGCGATGGGGCAGATAGACGCCTACCGCGCGCTGGCGCCGATCTCGCTGATCACGCTGGCGCCGGAGATCCCCAACCATCTGGAGATCATCCGCCAGCTCAGCGCCCAGGGCGTCAGAATGCAGATGGGCCACACCCTCGGCAGCTACGAGCAGGCGGTGGCCGCGCTGGAGCAGGGCGCTTCCGGCTTCACTCACCTCTTCAACGCCATGACCGGCTTGCACCATCGCGAGCCGGGCGTGGTGGGCGCGGCCTTGGCGCATGCCGAATACGCCGAGCTGATTCCCGATTTGCTTCACGTCCATCCCGGCGCCATCCGCACGGCCTTGCGCGCCATTCCGCGGCTGTATTGCGTCACGGATTCCACCGCCGCGGCCGGCATGCCGGACGGCCAGTACAAGCTGGGCTCGCACTCGGTGACCAAGTGCATGGGCGGCGTTCGCCTGGCCGACGGCACCCTGGCCGGCAGCACGCTGACCATGGATCAGGCGCTGCGCAACCTGGTGTCCATCGGCCTGCCGCTGGCGGACGCCTCGCATCGCCTGTCGCTGTACCCGGCGGACTATCTGGGCCTGGCCGACCGAGGCCGGCTGGAGGCCGGCGCTTGGGCCGACATCGTGGTGATGGACGCGGATCTCAATTTGCAGCAAGTCTTTGTAGAGGGAGAGAAAATTGGCCTCGTTGATGCTTGAGGAAGCGCTGTATTCCGCCGAAGCGGTCGCCGCGCAACACATGTACGCAGATGAAGGGCTGGCCGCGCTGGGGCGCGAGCTGTCCCGCATCAGTCCGCGCCTGGCGCTCACCGTCGCCCGCGGCAGTTCCGATCATGCCGCCAGCTACTTCGCCTACCTGGTGATGCAGCGGCTGGGCATTCCGGTGGTGTCGCTGCCGATGTCGCTGGTCACCCTGCACCAGTCGCCGCTGGCGGTGGAGGGCCAGTTGGCCGTGGCGCTGTCGCAATCCGGCCAGAGTCCGGACCTGGTGGACACCATGAAAGCCCTGTCCGCCGCCGGCGCCCACACCGTGGCGCTGGTCAACAAGCAGCAATCGCCGTTGGCGGAAGCCTGCCATTGGGCGGTGCCGCTGTGCGCCGGCGAGGAGAAGAGCGTCGCCGCCACCAAGAGCTACATCACGTCGCTGTCCGCCGTCGCTCGCCTGGTCGCCCATTGGCACAACGACGACAAGCTGCTCGCCGCGCTGGAAAACCTGCCGCAGCGCCTGCACGAGGCGGCCGCTCATGACTGGTCAGCTGCGATCGAGGTATTGCAGCCGGCCGAACGCATCATGGTGGTCGGCCGCGGCCTGGGCTTCGCCGTCGCGCTGGAAGCCGCGCTGAAGTTCAAGGAAACCTGCGCCATCCAGGCCGAAGCCTTCTCCGGCGCCGAGATCAAGCACGGCCCGATGGCCCTGATCGACGACGGCTACCCGCTGCTGATCTTCGCGCCGCGCGGTCCGGAGCAGCAGGGCCTGATCGATCTGGCCGAGGAAATGCGCGGCCGGGGCGCGCGCGTGCTGCTGGCCGCGCCGGACAATGTGGCCAGCCGCGACCTGACGCTGGCGGTGGCCGACGACGAGGCGCTGGACCCGCTGCTGGCGATCCAGAGCTTCTACCTGATGGCGGCCCGCCTGTCAGAGGCGCGCGGCCTGAATCCGGACGTGCCGCGCCACCTGTCCAAGGTGACCCGCACCCGCTGACCGGGAACGCATCGATAGGCGGCGAAGACCGCCCCGGCGGCCGCCAAGCGCGGCCCGCCGACAACGATATCGACAGAATAAGGACTCTCGATGACCGCAACGCTCGAATTGCTGGCCCCGTTCACCGGGCCGGCGATCGCTCTCGACCGCGTGCCCGACCCGGTGTTCGCCAGCCTGATGATGGGCGACGGACTGGCGATCGAACCGCTGTCCTCCACGCTGCTCGCGCCCTGTAGCGGCGCGGTGGCGCAGCTGGCGCGCACCGGCCACGCGCTGACCCTCTTGGCTGAGAATGGCGCCGAGGTGCTGATCCACATCGGCATCGACACCGTCAAGCTGGAAGGCCGAGGCTTCCGTCCGCTGGTCGCCGTCGGCGACAGCGTGCAAGCCGGCCAGCCGCTGATCGAAGTGGATCTGGACGCGGTGGCGCGCCAGGCGCCTTCGCTGCAGACCATGGTGGTGATCGCCAATTCCGACCAGTTCAGTTTCCCCCGCCGCGCGGAAGGCCTGCTCGAAGCGGGCCGTTCGCGCTTCCTGACCCTGGCGGCTCGCGAGGCTGTCTCCCCTCGCGAGTCCGCCGGCGGCCCGGAATGCCGCGGCGAGGCGACGGTGCGCCATGAGGGCGGCCTGCACGCGCGGCCGTCGGCGCTGGTGCAGCAGGCGGCCAAGCAGGGCGCGGCAGAGGTGTTCATCGAATTTTCCGGCAAGCGCGCCAACGCCCGCAGCGTGGTGGCGCTGATGGGCCTGGGGGCGGGCGAGAACGACCGGGTGGCGGTGATCGCCAGCGGCGCCGGCGCGGACGCCGCGCTGGCGGCCGTGACCGCGGCGCTGGAAACCCGCAGTTCTGCCGGCCATGCCGCCGAGCCTGCCGCCGGCGCGACGCCGCAGGTGGCGGGTTATCTGGCCGGAGTGGCCGCCGCGCCGGGGCTGGCCATCGGCCAGGCGGTGCGGCTGGACGCTTTCGACATGCCGCTGCCGGAACAGGGCGCGGGCATCGCCGCCGAGCGCGTGGCGCTGGCGGCGGCGCTGGGCAAGGTGAGGGATCAGATTTCGTCCGGCATCGACTCGGCGCTGCGCCGCGGCGCGACCGCCGAGAGCGACATCTTTGCCGCCCACCTCGCCTTGCTGGACGACCCGGAGCTGCTGGCCGCAGCCGAGAACGACATCGCCGCCGGCTGCGGCGCGGGCTTCGGCTTCCGCCGAGCGGTGCGCGCGCAGTGCGCGATCCTGGCGGGCCTGGGCAACCAGTTGCTGGCCGAGCGGGTGGCCGATCTGAAAGACATCGAGCGCCAGGTGCTGGTGGCGCTGTATGGCGAGCCGGAGCAGGGGCCCGAGCTGTTCGACGCCTCCATCCTGGTGGCCGAGGACTTGGCCCCGTCGGCGCTGACCCGGCTGCCGCGCGGCAAGGTGGCCGGCATCATCACCGCAGCCGGCGGCGCCAGCGGCCATGTCGCCATCCTGGCGCGGTCGCTGGGCATTCCGGCGCTGGTGGCGTGCGGACCGTCGGCGCTGGCGCTGGGGCAGGGGCAAACCCTGGTGCTGGACGCGCGCGCCGGCCTCGCCCATCCGCGGCCTGGCGCGGCCGACCTGGCGGCCGCCCGCGCCGAGATCGAGAAGCTGGAAGCCAGACGCCGCATGATGCAGGCCTCGGCCAACGCGCCGGCCATCACCGTCGACGGGGTGGCGATCGAGGTGGCGGTCAATATCGCCAACGCCGACGACGCGCGCGAGGGCGTGGCCCACGGCGCGGACGCGGTGGGCCTGCTGCGCACCGAATTCCTGTTCATCGATCGCCGCGACGCGCCGAACCAAGCCGAGCAAACCGCCGCCTACCAGGCGGTGCTGGACGCGCTGGACGGCCGCAACGCCATCATCCGCACGCTGGACGTGGGCGGCGACAAGGACGTGCCCTATCTGCAGTTGCCGCCGGAGCCGAACCCGGCGCTGGGTTTGCGCGGCATCCGCACCGGCTTCGCCTACCCGGACATGCTGGACACCCAGCTGCGCGCCTTGCTGGCGGTGAAGCCGCTGTCGCGGCTGCGCATCCTGGTGCCGATGATCGCCGATGTCGGCGAGTTGATCCGGCTGCGCGAGCGCATCGAGCAACTGGCCGGCGAAATGAATCTTTCCGAGCGGCCGCAGCTGGGCGTGATGGTGGAAGTGCCGTCCGCCGCGCTGCTGGCCGACCAACTGGCCAAGCATGCCGATTTCCTGTCGATAGGCAGCAACGACCTGACCCAGTACACGCTGGCGATGGACCGCTGCAACGCCACGCTGGCCGCGCGCATCGACTCGCTGCATCCCGGCCTGCTGCGGCTGATCGCCATCGCGGTGGACGGCGCGAAACAGCATGGCAAGTGGGTGGGCGTGTGCGGCGCGATGGCGTCGGACCCGCAGGCGGTGCCGGTGCTGATCGGCCTGGGCGTCGCCGAGCTGTCGGTCAGCCCGCGGTTGGTGCCGGAAGTGAAGAGCCTGGTGCGCGGCCTGTCGCGCCGGCATTGCGAAGAAGAAGCGCGGCGTTTGCTGACGCTGGCCTCGCCGCAGGCGGTGCGCGGCCGAGTGACGGAACTGTGGCCCGGCGCGTGACGGCGGGCATCGGTGCGAAGTGCTGGGGAGCCGCCATCGGACAAGACGGCACCAGAATTAACCTGGGAGATATGTTGTGAGTACTCTTAACAAGTTTGCCGGCATCCAGCAGCTGGGGCGCGCCCTGATGCTGCCGATCGCCGTGTTGCCGGTGGCCGGCCTGCTGCTGCGGCTGGGCCAGCCCGACCTGTTGGACATCAAGATCATGGCCCAGGCCGGGGACGCCATCTTCGGCAACCTGGCGCTGATCTTCGCCATCGGCGTGGCCGTCGGCTTCGCCAAGGACAACAACGGCACCGCCGGCCTGGCCGGCGCCATTGGCTACCTGGTGTTGACCGCGGTGCTGAAGGTGATCGACGAAAAGATCAACATGGGCGTGCTGTCGGGCATTCTGTCCGGCCTGTTGGGCGGCTATCTGTACAACCGCTACAAGGACATCAAGCTGCCCAGCTACTTAGCCTTCTTCGGCGGCAAGCGTTTCGTGCCGATCGTCACCGGTTTTTCGGCGCTGGTGCTGGCCGCGGTGCTGGGGCGGGTCTGGCTGCCGGTGCAGGACGCCATCGGCAGCACCGGCCACTGGTTGATCGGCCTGGGCGAGGTCGGCGCCTTCATCTTCGGCGTGCTCAACCGCCTGCTGATCGTCACCGGCCTGCACCATATCCTGAACAACATCTTCTGGTTCCAGCTCGGTGACTTCACCGACGCCGCCGGCAAGGTGGTGCACGGCGACCTGACCCGCTTCTTCGCCGGCGACAAGAGCGCGGGCCTGTTCATGGCCGGTTTCTTCCCGGTGATGATGTTCGGCCTGCCGGCCGCCTGCCTGGCGATGTACCGCACCGCCAAGCCGGAAAACCGCGCGGCCGTCGGCGGCCTGCTGTTCTCGCTGGCGCTGACCGCGATGCTGACCGGCGTCACCGAGCCGGTGGAATTCGCCTTCATGTTCCTGGCCCCGGCGCTGTACGCGATCCACGCGGTGCTGACCGGCCTGTCCATGGCCATCATGCACCTGCTCAACGTCAAGCTGGGCTTCGGCTTCTCCGCGGGCCTGTTCGACTACGTGATCAATTACGGCATCTCCACCAATCCGTTGTATCTGCTGCCGGTGGGCACGGCTTACTTCGCCTTGTACTACGGCCTGTTCGTGTTCTTCATCAAGAAGTTCGATCTGAAGACCCCGGGCCGCGAAGACGTGGCTGTGGCCGCCGTCGAGGTCAAGGCCGGCACCGGCCGCGCCCGCGCCTTTATCGACGCGCTGGGCGGCGCCGCCAACCTCAAGTCGGTTGACGCCTGCACCACTCGTTTGCGTCTGCAGGTGGCCAGCAACGACAAGGTCAACGAAGCCGCGCTGAAGGCGCTGGGCTCGCGCGGCCTGATCAAGCCCGCCGCCGGCAGCGTGCAGGTGGTGCTGGGGCCGGAGGCCGATCTGATCGCCGACGAGATCCGCAACGCGTTGGGCGGCGCTGAAGCCGAGCCGGCGGTGGCCGAGACGCTGGCGTCCGTGGCCGCGGCCAGCGGCGCCAGCATAGACAAGGCGGGCTGGCTGGCCGCGTTGGGCGGGGCCGCCAATGTCCGCAAGATCGAGGCGGTGGCAGGCAGCCGGCTGCGGGTGGAGGTGGCCGACGCGTCGCTGGTGGACCAGGCCGCGCTGCAAGCGCTGGGCGCCAGCGGCGTCACCGCGGTGTCCTCCAGCCTGCTGCACGTGGTGCTGCAGGGAGACGCCGCGCCATACGCGGCGGTTTTGCAAGGCTGAGGCGGGTTAAATCGCAAACACTTGATGTAGCGTGTTGATTACAAGCGCAAATCAGTGGAAAGTGGCAGCGCAGGGCGGAAAACGGCCTGCGCTGTTTTCATTCGGCGCGGCCTGGATCCGGCCGCATCGGAACAGGCGTCCACCCGCGGAATTCGCATTTTTCGATGGCGTGGTTCCCACCATCGAATCGTTCATTGTGCTGTCACAAGCTGACAAGGAGACTTCATCATGGCTATCAAAGTCGGTATCAACGGTTTCGGTCGTATCGGTCGCATGGTGTTCCGCGCGATCGCCAAGGATTTCCCCGAGCTGGAAGTGGTCGGCGTCAACGACCTGCTGGATCCGGAATACCTGGCCTACATGTTGAAGTACGACTCCGTGCACGGCCGCTTTCAGGGCGACGTCAAGGTCGAGGGCGGCAGCCTGGTGGTCAACGGCAAGACCATCCGCCTGACCGCGGAGAAAGACCCGGCCAATCTGAAGTGGAACGAGGTGAGCGCCGAGATCGTCATCGACTGCACCGGCTTCTTCCTGACCAAGGAAGGCTGCCAGAAGCACATCGACGCCGGCGCCAAGAAAGTGGTGCAGTCCGCGCCGTCCAAGGACGACACCCCGATGTTCGTCTACGGCGTCAACCATGACAAATACGCCGGCGAAACCATCGTTTCCGCCGCTTCCTGCACCACCAACTGCCTGGCTCCGGTGGCCAAGGTGTTGCACGACAACTGGGGCATCAAGCGCGGCCTGATGAGCACCGTGCACGCCGCCACCGCCACCCAGAAGACCGTTGACGGCCCTTCGTCCAAAGACTGGCGCGGCGGCCGCGGCATCCTGGAAAACATCATCCCGTCGTCCACCGGCGCCGCCAAGGCCGTGGGCAAGGTGATCCCGGAGCTGAACAAGAAGCTGACCGGCATGGCCTTCCGCGTGCCGACTTCCGACGTGTCCGTGGTCGACCTGACCGTGGAGCTGGAGAAGGAAGCCGACTACGCCGACATCTGCAAGGCGATGAAGGCCGCCGCCGAAGGCGAACTGAAGGGCGTGCTGGGCTACACCGATGAAAAAGTGGTGTCGACCGACTTCGTCGGCAACACCGCGCCGTCCACCTTCGATGCCGACGCCGGCATCGCGCTGGACAAGACCTTCATCAAGGTGGTGGCCTGGTACGACAACGAGTACGGCTACACCTGCAACATGCTGCGCTTCGTCAAGCACGTGGCAGGCTGAACCGCTACGCTGTAAGGGAGAGTTGTTCTCTGTGCCGGCCAGCGCCCCTAGGGGCTCTGGCCGTTTTTTCATTCCTCTTCCTGCAAGGCGGGCATCCGCGGCGGCACCGGCATGTCGATGATGATGGAGGTCTTGGTGTCGCCGAACTGCATCAGCCGCGCGATCAGCGCCTGCAGCGCCGGCATGGTGTCCACCGCCACCCGTATCATCAGGCCGCTGGTGCCGGTGATGGAAGCGCACTCTATCACCTCGGGCGTTTTGCGGATCTCGTCTATCACCACGTAGTACTCCAGATGCTTGACTGTCAATTCGATCAGGCAGGCGATGGGCAGGCCGACGCGGTTGGGATCGATGCGGGCGTGGTAGCCGGTGATCACGCCGGACTGCTCCAGCTTGGCCACTCGGTCGGCCACCGCCGGCGCCGACAGGTTTACCCGCCGCGCCAGTTCGGCGAAGCTGATGCGCGCATTTTCGTGCAGTTCGGCGAGGATTTTGCGGTCGAATCTATCCATTTTTCGAATCAAAGGAAATATGACGAAATAAAGATAGATAATAAGGCGATATGGCCAAAAATCCTATAATTACCTTGCCATCGTAGTGGATTTGCTACGTAGAATGCAGCCCGTATCTGGAACAAGCGGCACGTCCCGCCGTTTGCTCCGTCCAAGATTGTTGCGGATGAGCGAGTCGCTCGACCCCCTCATTTGAGACTGTCCTGGTGATCTCTTTGTCCCTGGTCTCTTGTCAGATCAATGTTTTTGACGACGACCATTCCGGGTCTGCCTGATAGGCAGGCCCGTTTTTTTTTTGGTCTGGCGCGCGGGGGCGCTTTGCGGGAAAATCGCGGCGCGGGAACTTTCCAAGACATGTCATATTAGTGTCATCTGGCGTTTGTATGCTTGCCGCAAAATCAAACCCGAGGATAGCCACATGGCCGCCAACATACTGCTTGTCGAAGACGAACCGGCGATTCAGGAGCTGATCGCCTTCAATTTGGCCCAGGCCGGACACCATGTGCTGCGCGCGGGCACCGCCGAGGCGGCGCTGACGCTGGTCAGGAACGCCTTGCCCGACCTGGTGCTGCTGGACTGGATGCTGCCGGGCGCCAGCGGCATCGATGTGGCCAAGCGCCTGCGCGCCGACGAGCGCACCCGCCATATCCCCATCATCATGCTGACCGCCCGCTCCGACGAGCAGGACAAGGTCGCGGGCCTGGAAACCGGCGCCGACGACTACATCACCAAGCCGTTCTCGCCGCGCGAGCTGTTGGCCCGCATCAAGGCCGTGCTGCGCCGCCGCGCGCCGCAGATGACCGACGACGCGGTCGACGTGCAAGGCCTGCGGCTGGACCCGGTGACCCACCGCGTCACCGGCAACGGCAGCGTGATCGAGCTCGGCCCCACCGAATTCCGCCTGCTGCACTTCTTCATGACCCATCCGGAACGCGTCCACTCCCGCGCGCAGTTGCTGGACCAGGTGTGGGGCGACCATGTCTTCGTCGAGGAGCGCACCGTGGACGTGCACATCCGCCGCCTGCGCAGCGCGCTGGAAGGCACCCGGCATGATGGTTTGATCCAGACCGTGCGCGGCACCGGCTACCGCTTTTCCGTGCAGCAGTAATGCGAGAGCTCCTGCAACGCACGGCGCTGTGGCTGACGGCCATCCTGCTGGTCAGCGCCGGTTTCTGGGCGCTGTCGTCGGCAACCGACGCGCTATTGGTGCTGGCCATCTCGCTGGGCGCCTGGCTGGCATTCAATCTCTACCACATCGCGCTGTTGTTGCGCTGGCTGCGCCATCCGGTGCCCGAGCGGGTGCCGGACGGCTTCGGCGTCTGGCATTCGGTGTTCATGACGCTGTACCGCACCATGCGCAACCAGAGCCAGAGCAAGAAGAAGCTGACCCACGCGCTGGAACGCTTCATCAACGCCGGAGAGGCGATGCCGGATGGCGTGGTGGTGCTGGATGAGCACGACCGCATCGAGTGGGTAAACCCGATGGCGGTGGAGCACTTGGGCTTGGACCGCAAGCGCGATGTCGGCAACCAGATTCTCAACCTGATCCGCCAGCCGGCCTTCCATACCTATATGAAGAACGCCAGCTTCAGCTTGCCGCTGACGTTGACTTTCAGCCAGCCGCGCGAGCTGGTGATCTCGCTGCAGCTGGTGCCGTTCGACTCCACCCGCAAGCTGCTGTTGACCCGAGACATCACCCAGCTGGAGCGGGTGCAGACCGTGCACCGCGACTTCGTCGCCAACGTCTCGCACGAACTGCGCACCCCGCTGACGGTGGTCGGCGGCTTTCTGGAGACGCTGTCGGACATGCCGGAGGTGAGCGACCAGATGTTCCGCCAGTTCCTGCCGATGATGATGGAGCAGTCGAGGCGGATGCAGAGCCTGGTTGAGGATTTGCTGACGCTGTCCCGGCTGGAGAACAGCCCTAAGGCGGTGAATTCCGAACTGGTGGACATGCGGGTGATGCTGGACACGCTGATGGTGGAGGCCGAGGGCTTGTCCCATGGCCGCCATCAGGTGAGGCTGGCCCGCTGCTGCGACGCCGGCCTGTGGGGAAGCGGCCAGGAACTGCATTCCGCGTTCGGCAATCTGGTGTCCAATGCGGTGCGCTACACCCCGGAGGGCGGCAGCATCACGCTGTCTTGGCAAGATGAGGGCGAACAGCTGCGCTTTTCCGTCGCCGACACCGGCATCGGCATCCCGCGCGAGCACATCCCGCGGCTGACCGAGCGCTTCTACCGTGTCGACCGAGGCCGTTCTCGCGGCAGCGGCGGCACCGGACTCGGTCTCGCCATCGTCAAGCACGTGCTGGCGCGCCACCACGCCAGGCTGGAAATCAAGAGCGAGCCGGACAAGGGCAGCACCTTCAGCGTGGTGTTTCCGCGGGAGCGGCGCTGCGACAGCCAGGCCGCCTGAGCCAGCGCAAACCGCCGCGACAATCCCCTTGGCGCGGCGGCTTCGGCGGGGTAGGATGGATTCTTTACCTCAAGCAATACCCGGACGCCTCACCATGAACCGTTTGCAAGCCATTCGACCCTTCGGCCAGCGCATCTGGCTGGACAACCTGTCCCGTGAACTGATCGCCTCCGGCGAACTGGCCCGTCTGCTGGCCGACGACGGCATCGCCGGCGTTACCTCCAATCCGGCCATCTTCTACAAGGCGATCAGCTCCGACGCGAGCTACCAGGGCGAACTGGCCGTGCTGAAGCAGGACGCGTCGCTGTCCGCCGAAGCCCGCTACGAAAAGCTGGTGGTGGCCGACATCCAGGCCGCCTGCGACCTGCTGTTGCCGCAATACGAGTCCAGCCAGGGCAACGACGGCTACGTCAGCCTGGAAGTGTCGCCCGAGCTGTCGCGCGACGAAGCCGGCACCCTGGCCGCCGCGCGCCGTCTGTGGGCCGAGATCGGCCGCGCCAACGCGATGATCAAGATCCCGGCCACCGCCGAAGGCATCCGCGCTTTCCAGGCGCTGACCCGCGAAGGCGTCAACGTCAACATCACGCTGCTGTTCTCGCTGCCGCAAGTGGAAGCAGTCTGGGACGCGTATGTCGCCGGACTGTCCGCTCGCCTGGCCGACGGCAAGCCGGTGGCCGGCGTCAAGGCGGTGGCCAGCTTCTTCCTGTCGCGCGTCGACAGCCTGCTGGATCCGCAAGTGGCCGAGCCGCACCAAGGCAAGGTGGCGATCGCGCTGTCCAAGGCCGCCTATGCGCGCTACCAGGAGCGCTTCCATGGCGAAGAGTTCGCCAAGCTGCGCGCTGCCGGTGCCCGTCCGCAATTCCTGCTGTGGGCGTCAACCGGCACCAAAAACCCGGCTTACCGCGACGTGCTGTATGTGGAGAGCCTGATCGGCGACGAAACCGTCAACACCGTTCCGGACGCCACCATGGCAGCTTTCCGCGACCATGGAGACGCCGCGCTGACGCTGCCGCAGAGCATGGATGAAGCCAAGGCGCTGTTGGCCGAGGTGGAGGCCGCCGGCATCGATCTGGCCGCCGCCGGCGAGAAACTGCAGCGGGACGGCCTGAAGCTGTTCGAAGACGCGTTCGCCCAGTTGCTGAAGCTGACCGCCTGAGTCTAGGCGCGGGGGAACGAGAACGGGTTGCCGGCGAGAGCGGGCAACCCGTTTGGCTTTATCGAGGGCCGCGGATCCAGCCGCGGCAGGGAGAGCGGGCGCGTCGCGCGCGCAGGCGATCAGCCGGCCTGGCGGCGCTTGGCCATGTTGGCGCCGGCCTGGCGCAGCTCCTCGGCGCTGAGCGCGCTGGCGGCTGCAGGGAACAGCCATTCCTCTTCGGCGGCCGCGTGCTCGCGGTATTGGCGGGCGAATTCCTGCAGTTCGTTCTTGCTGATCTGCTTGATGCGGCCGTCGCGCAGGGCGAGCAGGTCATCTCGGATCGCGTTCCAGCAAGAGTGCAGATAGCCGTGCTCGGCCGACAGCTGCTCCAGCCGAGAGGCGGCGGCAGGCACCCGTTCCTCGATCAGGGGGAACAGTTCCTCCTCTTCGTCGGTATGATGGGCAGGGCCGGCGATGTCGAAATAGCGGACGACATCGTCTATGGTGTTGCGAGCGGCGTCGTCGACGCCGTGTTCCTCGATATAGGGCGGCAGCTTGTCCAGTTGATCGCAGAAGCGGCGGATCTTGTCGTGACAGGCCTGCAGCATTTCCAGCGGTTGTTCGAAGCTGGGCGCGGCGGCGCTGCCCAAGGTGTCGAGTGTCAGCATGAAGATGGTCTCCTGCGTGGGGGCTGGCATGATTGTGCCGCCATGCCAGGGCCGTGGACATGATGCGGCTCAAGCGGAACGCTATGCTCCGGTCTGCGCGGCGCAAGTTCTTGATACCGCTTTGCGCGATGGAACACAAGCCGAAATTGTACGAGAGGATTCCATCTTAAAATGACGAGGGAATGAAATGGAGTGCCCATTCGAGGTGAGGGAGCTGGATCGGGGCGACGCAAATCTGGCGCAGCGGGCCCTGAGACTGCAGCTGGATGCGCATCGGTTGGAGGCGGAGTGGCTGGATTATCCGAAACTGCCGCTGTTGTGGCCTGACCTGGTGGCGTTGCATTCATGCAGGGACCTCATCCTGGCCGCTTTCGAAGGTGGAGAGTTGCGCGGCCTCTTGGTGGCTTCGCGCCGATCCGACAGCGGCATGCATGTGGAAAGAGTGGTGGTGGACCCGGCGCGGTTGCGCGAGGGCTGGGGTTACCGGCTGCTGAATCGCGCGCTGCAGGGCGAGGACAGCGTCAGCGTGGATACCGCCGAGGTGAATCGAGCCGCCATCGCGTTGTACCACAAGGCCGGCTTCGTGCTGGAGCAGCGCTGGCACACCACCGACGGCCTGGCCTTGTGGCGGCTGGTGTACCGGCCGGCGGCGCCGCCGGCTCTGGCATTGGGGGAGGACGGCTGGGTGCGCGGCGCGCGCCAGACGCCGTCGCCCAACTGCGACGAGCGCGAGCCTGGCAGCGCGCCGGAGTTGCTGGTGATACACAATATCAGCCTGCCGCCTTACCGTTATGGCGGTTCCGGCGTCGAGCAGCTGTTCTCCAACCGGCTGGATCCGGCCGAGCATCCTTACTATCAGGGCGTTTACCAATTGCGGGTGTCGTCGCATTTCTTCATTCGCCGCGACGGCCAGTTGCTGCAGTTCGTGCCGGTGGGCAAGCGGGCCTGGCATGCCGGGGTGTCCAGCTGGCGAGGGCGGGAAAAGTGCAATGATTTCTCCATCGGGGTGGAGATGGAGGGCTGCGACTTCGAGCCCTTCAGCGAGGCGCAATACCGGACGCTGGGGGCATTGTCCAGAGAGCTGCGCCGCGCGCTGCCCTTGTCGGCCATCGCCGGCCACGAGCACATCGCGCCGGGGCGCAAGACCGACCCCGGTCCCTGGTTCGACTGGAAGCGGGCCCAAGCCGACAGCGGCCTGGGCTTCTGAGGCTATTTCAGCTTCAGATAGGGGCGGGGATGGTCGTCGAAGGCCAGCGCCTCGCCCGGCAGCGCGAACAGCGCGTAGCTGAAGCCCAGATAGAACGCCGCCGCGTCGCTCAGACGCGAGATGGCGTCCAGGTTGCCCAGCAGCTCGCGGAACGGCAGCTTGATCCTGGCCTCGTCGTTTTCGACGAAGCCGACGCTGTGTTCGAACACCACGTGCTGCGGCCGGAACGCGCCGGCGATGGCGACGTCGGAAAAGTCGTATTGCGCCAGCAGCGCGGGGCGCTTGCGCGCCACCTTGCCGGCCACCACGCCCGCCAGCAGGATCTCGTCGCGAGGCAGGCCGCGCAGGACCTCCCGTTTTATCGCCCGGTCCAGCCCGACGCGGTAGGTCTTGGCGGTATTCACCAGCCGGATCGTGATCGCGTCGGCGTCGATATCCTCTATGGTCAGCTCGTTCACAGCGCGCCCAGGATCAGCGAGGCCTTGGCCTCCAGTTCGCCGCGCTCCAGCTGCGGGCTGGAGTGGGCGCTCAGCGTGCTGCCCACCCGGGTGGTGGCCATGCCGTCCGCCAGCAGCGCGGAGCGGATCACCGTGCCGAGCTCGGCCTCGTCCGCGCACAGATAGCCGAAGGCGCCGGCGTACCAGCGGCGGGACTCGTGCTCGGCAAGCAGCCGCGCGGCGGCATCCACCGGCGTGCCGACGACGGTGGCCGGCCACAGGTGGTCGCAGATGGCATCGGCCAGCGTCTTGCCCGGCTGCAGCCTCGCGCTGACGCTGGCCGAAGTGTGGAACACATTGGCGAAGCGCTCCACCTCCCGCTCCGCGTCGACGCGGATGTCCTCGCAACTGGCCTCCTTGGCCAGCATGTCGGCGCGCACGCATTCCTCCAGTTCGAATTTATCCTTGTCCGAGGCCAGCAGCGTAGCCACCTGCAGCGCGTCCGCGGCCGCGTCGCATCCGCGGGCGATGGTGCCGCAGATCGGACTGGTGGATAGCCGGCCGCCGCGCAGGCGCAGGAACATCGCCGGCGAGGAGCCCGCCAATTGGAAATCGCCGCCGTCGAAATACAAGTTGTACGGCGCGGGATTGCGCGCCAGCAGGTCTTGGTGGATGCGGTAGCCGTCTCGCGCGCAGGGCCGCTGGATGGCGAAGCTGGGGTTGACCGAACGCAGTTCGCCGTCGGCGATGCGCCGCAGGGCGAGATCGTACATCCGCCCGTAGGGCAGGCCGCTCCCGGCGGCGAAATCGCCGCTCTCCAGCATGGGCCCCAGCGCCAGCGGCCAGGTCTCCCCTCCGGCGTCGGCCGGGTCCAGCAGGTAGTCTACGCTTTCGCCGTCTACGCTCAGCCGTTCCGGCAGGTGGAATACCCCCAGCAGGCCGGCGTCCAGACCCAGCTTGGCATGGATCAGCTCGTAGCAGAAGAAGCCGTACAGGCCGAAGCGGGGATCGGCGTCGAACTGGCCTGGGAGAGACAGCAATGTCCGCAGCCGCTCCGGCAGCGGCGACGCGGGGTTCAGCGGCAGCCGGAGCGCGCCGGACTCTGCTGCCAGATCCAGCCGCTGCGCCAGCGCCTCGGCGATGCGCGCGCCGTTGCGGCTGCGCGGCAACAGGACGATGCGGTCGGCGAAGAACAGCACGCTCAGCGCGGCGCGCTCGACGGCGCGGACATGGCATGCGTGCTTGGCGGTGTAGTCGTAGTTGCATCGCAGCGCGAACAGCGGCGCGGCGGCGTTGTTTGGCGGAGCGGGCAGAACGTGTAGCGCGAGCGGTTTCATACTTGCAGGTACCGGGACGAGAATTTGACCTTGCGGCCGCCTGCCGCGTCCTGGCTCCAGGCCTGGTAGCGGTAAAGCAGCAGCACGATGTATTGCGAAATCCAGGACAGGACCACGGTGGACGAGAACTTGAACATCAGGCTGAAGGCGAAGATTTTCAGGATGGTGGCGAAGGGGAATACGCCGTAGAAGGCGATCATGAAGCAGATCGCGGTGTATACCACCTCGCCTATCACCGAGGAGAAGATGTCGCGGATGAAATAGAGCCGGCTGGACCACAAGCTCTTCAGATACAGCAGGAAACGGGTATTGAACTGGCTGCCGATCAGGCAGCCGATCGCGAACGAGATCGAGCCGCGCACGATGTGTTCGCTGATCAGCACATAGCTCTGGTTCAGGGCCTCGCAGCGGCCGCGATCGGCCAGCGGCAGCAGGCCGCAGTCCCGTTGCGACTGGCTGAGCGCGGTGAAGGCTACGGCGAACAGTATCTCGGCCAGGCAAGTGGCGAACAGGATCTGATTGGAACGCTGCTTGCCGTATACCTCGGCGATGGGGTTGAGCAGCATCAGGATGATGGGCATGGTGAAGGTGCCCAGGCTGGCCTCGGTGCCGAACACCTGGACCACTTTGTACGATGTCAGATTGGAGGCGATCGCCGAGATCAGGATCAAAAAGGACAGGATCACGATGGGATCGACGCAGGACAGCGCGCGGCGAATCATGTCTTTGAAGAATTTCATGCGTTTTTCCGAAAAATGATGCCGGCCACCTCGCCGATGGCGGCGTGGCCGTTGTCCTCCAGGCTGAGCGAGCCTCGGTCGGGATAGACCAGGCGGCCGGTTCTGGGGAGGCGGGTGCGCAGCAGCACGACCGCGCGAGGCGGGAACACGCGTTGCAGGAACAGCGCCTGATCGACGGCCAGCGTCGAATCGTCCAGCGCGGGCTCCATCAGGATGAACTCATCCCACACTGGCTGGCGCCCTTCGCTCAGCGCGCTCAATTGGCCGAAGCTGGCGATGACCGGCGCCATGCCGCCATTGATGCTGCCGTCAAGATTGATATCCAGCGCGTGGCCTATCGCATGGGCGTTGCTGAAGGTCAGCTCGCGGTCCTCGTACAGTCCGCGATGCAGTGTTGACTGTTTGATGCCGGTGATGCGGGCAAGCTCGCTGATGGATAGTTTCCGGTCGCGGATTCGCCGCAAGGCATTGAGTTTGAATTCATCCAATACAGATGGAGATTTGAATAGATTCTTAGCCGGCATTTTCGATCTTGCCTATTTGTCCTTATTTAAATATTCACACTATTGATATATTTATTTGCGCCTAAATCAATTGGGAGCTCCGTGTTTTTTTCTGGAAAAAGACTGGCGCGCTGTGCTAGATTTGGGTTCTTATGATCTATGTCATATTCCACTGTTTAGTTGTTGTTTTGAAAGAGATAAATCCAGACTGTTCTGGCTGGATTCACTTGCTGGAATATCGAGGGGGTTGGCCGTTAAATAAAAAATCGATCCGGCTAACGACTCGTCCTGATCGGTTTTCGATTTTATGCTTTTGAAATTGATTTGATCAACGATCAAGTCGAAATAATTGCGGGTGCAGGGGTGACAGGGATGAAACCAGTGATTGCAGAATGGAGGCGCGCCAGAGCGAGCCTTTGCGGGAGGGCGGGACGATGAGAGGCGCATTCATACAAACGGTGTCGGGGCGGTATCTGAATGTGCTGGACCCGCAGCCGGACGATATCGACATTGCCGACATCGCCCATCATTTGGCGCATGTCTGCCGTTTCGGCGGCGCCTGCCGCCAGTATTACAGCGAAGCCGAGCATGCGATGCGGATGGCGCAACTGCTGCCGCCTAGGCTGCAACTGGCCGGCTTGCTGTACGGCGCGGCCAAGGCCTATGCGGGAGAAGTGGTCAGGGCGGACGCGCAGGAAGCGCTTCCTTTGCAGCACCGGCTGACAGCTGCGGTGGAAGCGCGTTTCGGCCTGCATCTGTCCGGGGACGACAGGGCGGAGCTGGCGATGGCGGACGCTCGCTTGCTGGCGACCGAGCGGCGCGACCTGATGCCGCCGGACAATATCGAATGGCCGATTCTGACTGGCGTGCAGCCATTGCCGGAGCGCATCTGGCCGATGACCATCAGCCAGGCGCTGGCGGGGTTCTGCTCGATGTACGAGCAATGCCGGACATGGTCGTCCGCTTCCGCGCAGATTCAGGTGAGGCCGTCCGCGCGGCGTTGACGAGCATGGGCGGGAAGAAAAAAGCGCGCCGCTCGGCGCGCTTTGGTCTGGCGGCATGCGAATGGCGTTTACAGCTCCACCTGGGCGCCCAGTTCCACCACGCGGTTGGTCGGCACTTGGAAGAAGTCGGTCGCGCGCAGCGCGTTCTTGCTCATCCACAGGAAAATCTTCTGCCGCCAGCGCGCCATGCCTGGATGGCCGGTGGAGACGATGGTTTCCCGCGACAGGAAGAAGGAGGTGTCCATCAGCTCCATCTCGAAGCCCTCCTCCGCGCACATTTCCAGCACCTGGACCACATTGGGCTCTTCCTTGAAGCCGTAGCGGGCCATCACCCGCCAGAACGACGCCGACATCTGCACGATTTCCAGCCGCTCGTCTTCCGCCACATAGGGAATGTCCTCGGTGCGCACCGTCATCAGCACGACGCGCTCATGCAGCACCTTGTTGTGCTTGAGGTTGTGCAGCAGCGCGTGCGGCACGCCGTGCAGCGTGCTGGTGAGGAACACCGCGGTGCCTTCCACCCGAGCCGGCGGGTAGGCTTCCAGGTTGTGGATGAAGTCGTCCAGCGGCAGCGCCTGTTCGCGCAGGCGCTTGAACAGGATGTCGCGGCCCTGTTTCCAGGTGCTCATCAGCGTGAAGATGGCCATGCCCATCACCAGCGGCAGCCAGCCGCCGTCGGCGACCTTGTGGATGTTGGCGGCGAAGAAGGCGGTGTCGATCACCGCGAACAGCAGGGTGATGCCCAGCGCCAGCGGCAGCGGCCAGCGCCAGTTGACTCGGGCGACGACGAAGAACAGCGCCGTGGTGATCAGCATGGTGCCGGTGACGGCGATGCCGTAGGCTGCTGCCAGGCTGGACGAGGTCTTGAAGGTCAGCACCACCACCAGCACGGCGACCAGCAGCGCCCAATTGATGAAGGGCATGTAGATCTGGCCGATTTCGCGTTCCGAGGTGTGGCGCACTTCCAGCCGCGGGCAGTAGCCCAGCAGGATGGCCTGGCGGGTCAGCGAGTAGGCGCCGGAAATCACGGCCTGCGACGCGATCACCGTGGCCAACGTGGCCAGCGCGATCATCGGCAGCAGCGCCCAGTCCGGGGCCAGCAGGAAGAAGGGGTTCTTGATCGCACCCGGGTTGTCCATCAACAGCGCTCCCTGGCCGAAATAGTTCAGCGCCAGGCCGGGCAGCACCAGGCTGAACCAGGCGCGGCGGATCGGCGACTTGCCGAAGTGGCCCATGTCGGCGTACAGCGCCTCGGCGCCGGTCAGCGCCAGCACCACCGAACCCAGGGTCAGGAAGGCGTGGAAGCCGTGCTGGCTAAGGAAGGACACCGCGTGCCAGGGGTTCAGCGCCTGCAGCACGGCGGGCTGCTGGATGATCTGGTGCAGGCCCAGGGCGCCCAGGATGGCGAACCAGACCATCATCACCGGACCGAACATCAGGCCGACGCTGGCGGTGCCGTGGCGCTGCAGCAGGAACAGGCCGACCAGCACCCCGATGGCCATCGGCAGCACATAAGCCTCCATGCCGGAGGAGATCACTTCCAGGCCTTCGGCGGCGGACAGCACCGACACCGCGGGTGTGATGATGGCGTCGCCGTAGAACAAGGCCGCGCCGAACAGTCCCAGCAGCACGATTTTCCAGCGCGCGGCGTGAGTGGTGTAGTGCCGCGCCAGCGCCATCAGCGCCATGATGCCGCCTTCGCCGCGGTTGTCGGCGCGCAGCACGAAGGCCACGTACTTGATCGACACCACGAATATCAGCGACCAGAATATCAGCGACAGAATGCCGAAGATGTTGTCGGGCGTGGTAGGAAGGCTCTGGCTGACGAAGCACTCGCGCAAGGTATACAGCGGGCTGGTGCCGATATCGCCGTAGACCACGCCGAGGGCGGCCAGGGTCAGGCCTGCCATCGCCTTTTTGTTGTGATCCTGCATAAGATTCCATTACGGTTGAGCGCCGCTGCCGGAGAGGGCGCAGCGGCGGGGGTCCGGATAGTTCATGGCGGGATGCCCTCTCATTGTCGATGACATGGGCAAAATAAAAAAGCCATAAAGCTCGGCAGGGCGCAGGTTACTCCAGTGCGCGAGGGCCGCCAAGTACAGCGCGGAAGGCTGTGCGCAGGATTGTTGTACTGCAACAACTGGCGAAAAGCGTCCGCGGGACAGGGACGAGCTTGGCCGGTGGGCGGTGACGACGCTACAATCGTCTTCATTTAGCTGAATTTTCAAGGACGCATCATGCGCGCATCGCAGTTTTTCATTTCCACCCTGAAAGAGGCTCCCGCCGACGCCGACATCACCAGCCAGAAGCTGATGATGCGCGCCGGCTTCATCCGCAAGCAGGCGGCCGGCATCTATTCCTGGATGCCGATGGGCCTGCGCGTGCTGCGCAAGGTTGAAACCATCATCCGCGAGGAAATGAACCGCGCCGGCGGCATCGAAGTGAGCCTGCCGGTCGTGCAGCCGGCCGAACTATGGCAGGAAACCGGCCGCTGGGACGCCATGGGCGACGAGCTGCTGCGCTTCAAGGATCGCCACGAGCGCGATTTCGCGCTGCAGCCGACTGCCGAGGAAGTGATCACCGACATCGTCCGCCGCGAGCTGCGCAGCTATCGCTCGCTGCCGAAAAACTTCTACCAGATCCAGACCAAGTTCCGCGACGAGCGCCGCCCGCGCTTCGGCGTGATGCGCGGCCGCGAGTTCACCATGAAGGACGCGTACTCGTTCGACCGCAGCGCGGAAGACGCCGGCAAGAGCTACGACAATATGTACGCCGCCTACCGCCGCATCTTCGACCGCTTCGGCCTGAGCTACCGCGCGGTGGCGGCCGACACCGGCGCCATCGGCGGCGACCGCTCGCATGAATTCCAGGTGATCGCCGATACCGGCGAAGACGCCATCGTCTACTGCCCGCAATCGGAATACGCGGCCAATATCGAACTGGCCGAAGCCGTGGCCCCGGCCGGCGAGCGCGCCGCCGCTTCCGCCGCGCTGAGCAAGGCGCATACGCCCAAGGTCAAGACTATCGCCGAGCTGGTGGACTTCCTGAAGATCGACATCAAACAGACCGTCAAGGCGGTGGTAGTGGAGGGCGTAGAGGGCGAAGCGGTGCTGATGCTGGTGCGCGGCGACCACGAGCTGAACGAAGTGAAGGCGCAGAAGATCGCCGGCATCAAGAATCCGTTGGCCTTCGCCAGCCCGGCCGCCATCCGCGACGCCTTCGGCGCCAATCCGGGCTCCCTGGGTCCGGTGGGCTTCAAGGGCCGCGTCATCGCCGACCGCACTGTGGCCAAGATGGCGGACTTCGTCATCGGCGCCAACGAGGACGACCAGCACTATACCGGCGCCAACTTCGGCCGCGACTGCGCCGAGCCGGAAGTGTTCGATATCCGCAACGTGGTGGAAGGCGATCCGTCGCCGGACGGCCAGGGCGTGCTGGCCATCCAGCGCGGCATCGAAGTGGGCCACGTGTTCTATCTGGGCACCAAGTACTCCGCTGCGATGAACGCCACCTTCCTGGACGAAGACGGCAAGCCGAAACCGTTCGAGATGGGCTGCTACGGCATCGGCGTCACCCGCATCCTGGGCGCCGCCATCGAGCAGAACTTCGACGACAAGGGCATGATCTGGCCGGACGCCATCGCGCCGTTCGTGGTGGCGCTGTGCCCGGTGGGCTACGACCGCTCCGAGGCGGTGAAGGACGCGGCCGACAAGCTGTACGCTGATCTGACCGCCAAGGGCGTCGACGTGATCCTGGACGACCGCGGCGAACGCCCGGGCGCGATGTTCGCCGACTGGGAGCTGATCGGCGCGCCGCATCGCGTCACCATCGGCGATCGCGGCCTGAAGGAAGGCAAGGTCGAATACCAGCACCGCCGCGACAGCGAAGCCACCGCCGTCGCCGCCGATGCTATTCTGGAGCATGTCCTCTCCAAGCTGGCCTGATGAAGACGAGCCTCCTCCTCCCGCTATCGTTGTGCCTGGCGCTGGCGCATGCGCCGGCATGGGCCGGCGCGCAGAAGGAGGAGGCGCTGTCGGCCAACGTCGCTTCGGCGATGAGCCGTTCCATCTCCGACGTCAATGCGCCCAGGCTGGTGTTCGACGACCCGCGCGTCGGCCAGGCCTGGCTGGCGGAGATGTCCTCCCGGCTGCAAAAGAAGATTCCCGACGCCTGGGTGCGCGAGCGCCTGCTCACCGCCATCCAGTACGAATCCACCCGGGCCGGCCTTGATCCGCAACTGGTGCTGGGCCTGATCCAGGTGGAAAGCGGCTTCAACAAGTACGCGGTGTCCGGCGCCGGCGCGCGCGGCCTGATGCAGGTGATGCCGTTCTGGACCCGCCACATCGGCACCTCGCAGCACAATCTGTTCGATCTCAGCACCAATCTGCGCTACGGCTGCACCATCCTGCGCTACTACCTGGACGTGGAGCGCGGCAATCTGTTCCGCGCGTTGGGCCGCTACAACGGCAGCCTGGGCAAGCCGGGCTATCCCGATCTGGTGGTGGGGGCATGGAAGCGCCACTGGGCGTGGAGCGCGCCGCCTGCGCTGCAGCAGACTGGCGATCATCTTCCGCGCGCCCGCTGAGGCGCGCTATGCTGGCGGTGGATGAACAACCCCGTCGGCGCATCCCATGTTTTCCCTTCCCCGCGCCGTGAGGTCAACGGCGACCTGCGCGGCCCCCGATCGATGGGCAAAACAAAAGCCGCCCGGAGGCGGCTTGGTCTATCAGTCTTCCTGCGCTTGCAACATTTTCTTCAGCAGGCGGGCCAGCGTCTGGCGCTCGTCGGCGTCCAGCATTTCGATCAATTCCGCCTCGGCGGCCAGGTGGTGGCCGGCGGCATCCTCGATCACCTGCAGGCCTTTGGGCGTCAGCGTGACGATCACGCCGCGGCGGTCGTCCGGATCCGGCGAGCGGCTGACCAGTCCGGCTTCTTCCAGCCGGTTGATGCGGTTGGTCAGCGCGCCGGACGAGATCAGCACCATGCCCTGCAGCTGGTTGGGCGACAGCTGGTACGGTTCGCCGCCGCGGCGCAGCGCCGCCAGCACGTCGAATTCGCCTACATTGAGATTATGGCGGGCCAAATCCTGAAGAACCCGTCGGGTGATGAAGTACTCCATCCGCACGATGCGGCCGATGACCTGGGTGGCTGAGGTGTCCAGGTCGGGGCGGACTTCGTTCCAAAGGGCGACGATGCGGTCAATCTGGTCGGGTGCGTGCTGCATGCTGCGGGTTCCTGAGCAAAGGTAAATGCGGCAAATCCAGTCGGGCGCAAGAGTATCACGACTTAAAAATATACTATCTTCATCTAAAGACAATTGCCTTGCGTCAGTTCCTGTCCCTTTACCCGGGGCTGACTTGCTTACGAGTGCAATCGGAACTATATTTATATTTGAAGATTCTTTATGTGAAGATAAATTCTGCGCGATGGCGATTTCGCCGCCGCGCGGCGGGGAGGGAATGTGATAACTGCGGTTCGCGGCGACGCGCTGACTTTCAATGGCAATCCGTTCCGGAAGGCCGAGCGCGACTGCCTGGCGTTCCAGCGCGACGCGCTGGTGGTGATGGAAGATGGCCGCATTTCAGGCTGGGGGCCGGCGGCTGAGCTGCTGCCGTCGCTGCCGGCCGGGACGGCTGTCGATCATTATCCAGACCACCTGATTCTGCCGGGGTTCATCGACTGCCACGTCCATTATCCCCAAACCGAGATGATGGCCGCTTTCGGAGAGCAGCTGCTGGATTGGTTGAACCATTACACCTTTGTCACCGAGCAGGGCTTTTCCGACGCCGGCCACGCGCGCGAAGTGGCGGAAGTGTTCCTGACCGAGCAACTGCGCAATGGCGTCACTACCGGCTGCGTGTTCGGCACCGTGCACGCGGCGTCGGTGGATGCCTTGTTCGAAGCCGCGGCCACGCGCAAGCTGCGCATTCTGGCCGGCAAGGTGTGCATGGACCGCAACGCGCCGGAGGCGCTGCTGGACACGCCGCTGACCGCCTACGAGCAATCCCGGGAGCTGATCGAGCGCTGGCATGGCAAGGGGCGCGCCGAGTACGTGATCACGCCGCGCTTCGCGCCCACTTCCAGCCATGGCCAGCTGGAAATGCTGGGTGCGCTGGCGGCGGAGTTTCCGGATGTGGCCATCCAGTCCCATATCTCGGAAAACCAGGCCGAGATCGATTGGGTGAAGCGGCTGTTCCCGGGCTGCCGCGACTACGCCAGCATCTACCAGCGTTACGGCCTGTTGCGGCCGCGCGCGGTATACGGCCACGGCATCCACTTGTCCGAGGCGGAGCGGGAAATGCTGCACGACAGCGGCGCGGCGCTGGCGCATTGTCCCACTTCCAATTTCTTCCTGGGCTCCGGCAGCCTGGACCTGCGCCATTGCGTCGATGGCGCCAAGCCGGTGAAGCTGGGCCTGGGCACCGATCTGGGCGCGGGCACCAGTTTCTCCATGCTGCAGACCATGCATGCCGCCTATATGGCGTCGCAGACGCATGGCAAGCCGCTGACCGCGGTCCAGGCCTTTTATTTGGCCACCCGAGGCGGGGCCGAGGCCTTAGGCATCGAGGACAAGGTAGGCGGCATCGCGCCCGGCTTGGAGGCGGACCTGGCGGTGCTGAACCTGCGCTCGACGCCCTTGCTGGATTTCCGCATGCGCTATGCGCGCGACCTCTCCGAAGCCTTGTTCATCCAGATGATGCTGGGCGATGACCGCGCGGTCGCCGCGACTTACGCCGCCGGGGAAAAGGTCTACGCCAGAGAGGCGGCCTGAGCGGAGCGGCTTTTCCGGTTGACGCAATCGCTGGGCGAGCTTGTGGACTAAGCGTGTGGATAAATCCGGCTGGGCGGAGAAGGTGTGGATAAGCTTGGATGGCCAGCGCTTTGCATTCTCTCGGCTTTCCATCCGGCTAGCGTCGTCCGGTTGATGCGTCTCGCTCCCCAGCCGCAAGCGTTTTCGGCGGCTCAGGCGTCGTGGGGCTCCTGGCGGCGATAATCTGACAGACAGCCGTTGGCCAGCGTGTTGGCCATCGCAAGGAAAGCTTGGATTCTGGATTCCATCGCCACGCTTTCGCGGTGGCCTCGCCGCGCCTGTGGCGCGCGGTTTCCAGCAGAAACAGATTGATGCGCCATCGCGTGCGCGAAGTGGCCAGAAGAGAGCCTGGCATGGCAGCGCTGCGCCGCGCCGGCAGTCTCATTTGGACAGATGGGCGCCATCGCGATGGGGGAAAGGCATGTCTCGTCTCCAGGCGGATGCGGGCTCGAGACTATGCCTTCCAGTTGGCGGTTTTTGTCAGTGGCTTGCCGTCATTGCCTCACTGCCACCGCTATCCGGGTGAACGCGTTCATCAGCGCGATGGCCAAGGTCAGGTCGGAAATCTCCGATTCGCTGAAATGTTCGCGCAGCGGCTGGTAGAGGCTGTCCGGCGCGCGGCTTTCCGCGACGCGGGTCACCGCTTCGGTCCAGGCGAGGGCGGCGCGCTCGCGCGGGGAGAACACGCCGTCCTCCGCCACATCCCAGCCGCCCACCATGTCCAGCTTGTCCTGGCTTTCTCCGCGTCGGCGCAGCGCGTGGTTGTGCAATTTCAGGCAGAACACGCAGCCATTGAGCTGCGCCACGCGCAGGTAGACCAGTTCGATCAGCGGCAGGCCCAGGCTGCTTTCCGCCAGCGCATTCTTGCAGGCGAGCAGCCCCTGGTAGGCCTTGGGCGACAGCTGGGTGTAGTCGAGTCTCATGATTTCATCCTTTTGGGTTCAGGGCGGGCTTGCCAACGGTTTGAGCGCGCCCGTTCAGCAGGCGCTGGGTGAGGCGGTGAATGGGCGGCGCCAGCAGCAGCACCGCGGCGAAGGCGGCGGGCCAGGCGGAAACGAAAGCATGCAGCCAGCGGGCGAGGAGGTCCGGGCGCAGTCCAAGATTCAGCCAGCTGACCCAGGCGGTCATCAGGAAAGACATCGCCGCCGACATCAGCAGCGAGAACAACAAGCGTTGGCGCAGGGCGGGACTCATGATGGCGCTCCATTCGGTTAACGATGAGGCGAGTCTAGTCAAAAGCGCATTATGAAAATAGAATCAAAAAATCAATTTCAAATTCCATTTTTGCAATCATGCTGGACGATCTGGACTTATTCGTGGCGATTGTGGATGCCGGCAGCCTGAGCGCGGCCGCCCAGCGGCAGGGCATGCCGGCGGCGACGCTGACCCGGCGCTTGCAAGCGCTGGAGGCCAAGCTCGGCTGCAAATTGCTGAATCGCAGCGCGCGCCGGCTGGTGCCGACCAACGAAGGCTGGCAATACTACGAGCAGTGCAAGCCTTTGCTGTCGGCGCTGAGGCAGGCCGCGGACTCGCTGGACGCGACCCTGAACCGGGTGGAGGGCGTGGTGCGGGCGATGGCGCCGGTGAGCATGGCCAACAGCCTGCTGCTTCCGGTATGGCAGCGGCTGCTGAGGCGGCATCCGGCGGTGCGGCTGGAGCTGGCGTTGAGCAATGGCGTGGACGATGTGTGGGAGACGGGCGGCGACCTGGCGATACGGGTGGGGCCGCAGCCGGATTCGCAGTTGAGCCAGCGCAAGCTGGGCCAGGTGAGCGCGCTGCTGGCGGCGGCGCCGTCGTATCTAGCAGAGCGTGGACGGCCACAGGCGTTCGAACAGCTGGCGGAACATGATCTGCTGCTGACCACGCCGCTGCAAAACTGGAAGCTGCGTCGCGTCGGCGGCGACGAGGAGAGGGCGCTGCCGGATGGCGCGCGGCTGCTGGTCAACGACATGCAATTGGGCGTGAGGATGGCGGAGGCGGGCTGCGGCGTGGTGCTGTGTCCGCTCAGCCAATGCCACCGCGAGCTGGCGGATGGCCGGCTGGAGCGGGTGCTGCCGGACTGGCGGATACCGCCGCGCCCGGTGTACGCGGTATGGCCGCAGCGCCGGGCGATGCCGGCCCGGGTGCGGGCGCTGTTGGACATCTTGCTGGAATTCGCGGCAGAGGAGCCGCTGCTGCAGGCCTGAGCTACTTCCGCGCGGGCTTGGGCAGCAGCTCCAGCCGGGTGCCGGACAGGCGGTCGTGCAGGTGGCGGCGTTCCTTGTCGTAGTAGCGGGACAGGAAAGGCACCAGCCACCAGATCAGCGCCAGCCACTTGGCGGCCGGGTGGTCGCCGTAGCTGCGCAGCCAGCCCAGGTAGGAAATGATGGGCAAGCCGACGAACAGCATCGCCGCGACGGCGAAGCGCATCAGCGCCTGCGGCCAGCTCAGCAAGCGGCCGTCGGCGGTTACCAGCCGGATATGCCAGGTCTTCATCGCCGCGGTTTGGCCGCTGCGTGTCCAGCAGTAGCCGAAATAGGCGAACAGCACGCCGGCGGCGGCCAATTGGATCAGGCCATGCAGCAGCCCGGAGTCTTGTCCCAGCAGCAATTGCAAGGGGGTCAGCGCGGCGCTGGCGATCAGCAGCATGGCGACGATAAGCAACGATTCGTAGAACAGGCTGGCCAGGCAGCGGGCGAGGCCGGGTACGGGAAGCTCGGTCATGGGGCGGAGGCGGAGGTGGGTTTCACGGCGCGGGCGCGCAGGCGGCGCAGCGCTTGCTCGCGCTGTTCCGGCGGCAGCTGCTGCAGTTTTTTCCAATTGGCGCGGATTTCGTCGCGCTGTTGTTCGCTCAACTCGGTCCAGGCCTTGAGCCGGCGTTGCAGCCTTTGCTGCTGGCTGGGCGTCAGTTCGGCGAAGCGGGGGACGATGGTCAGCAGGTCTTGCTTCTTGTCTGGCGCGAAGCGGTTCCAATCGGAGGCCAGCGGCGCCAGCACTTGCTGCTGCTCGCCATTCAATTGCTCCCAGCGCGGATCGGCCAGCGGCGTGGCGAGTGAGACGCGTGGGGTAAGCAGGCAGGCCAGGCTGAAGGCGCCGGCCAGCCACTTTGCCTTACTCATGCAGCCCCCGGCTGAAATGGGGCTCCAGCAAAGAGTCGAGCGGCATGTCTTGCGACAGCACGGTGGCGTCCACCGCGTCGCTTTCGGCCATCAGGCCTTCCACCAGCATCAGGCCGGCGCCGGTGATCACTGCGAAGCCGAGCGCGGCGCTGCCCCGTTTCAGCAGAAGGGTGTGTCGCTGCGCCCAGGTCCAGATTTTTTCCTGCAGGCTGACATTTTCGGCGGCGCGCTGTTCGAAACGCCGCATCGCCTCGGCGCGGGCTGTTTTCAGGCGGGCCATTTGCCGCGGGCTGGGTTCGGAATGGGGATTGTTCAGAATGCGGGCGATATGGACGGGAAAATGCTCTCCCTGCCCGTCGTTGGCGTGTTTCATAGCATGACTCCCTTTTGCGCAAGAATGGCCGCCAGGGTGTGATTGGCGCGGGAGCAGTGCGTTTTCACGCTGCCCTCGGAGCAACCCATGACCAGAGCGGTTTCGGCGACATCCAGTCCTTCCCAATAACGCAGCAGGAAGGCCTCCCGTTGACGGGCGGGCAGCAGTTGCAGCGATGCGTCTATCATCAGCGCCACTTCCTTGCGTTGGTACCACTGTTCCGGATTGGTATGGGCCTCGTCGGCGGCGACGTTCAGCGTTTCCAGCGGATCTAGGGCATCGTCCTCGGCATGGGTGGGAATCAACGAGGACAGCAGCGTGCTGACGAAGCTGCGCACTTTGCTGCGGCGATAGTAGTCGCGGATGGTGTTCTGCAGGATGCGCTGGAAGATCAGCGGCAGCTCGTTCGCGGGCGCGTGCGCGTAGCGGTCGGCCAGTTTCATCATCGAATCTTGCACGATGTCCAGCGCATTGTCTTCCTGCCTCACCGCGTATAGCGCCTGCTTGAAGGCGCGCTTCTCCACCGACTCGAGGAAGTCGGCCATTTCCTTGCGGCTTGCCATCTGTGCATTTCAGGTTGATGCCAACCGAAGATGTTAGCAGAGCATGATTCGCTAGGCTAGTGCGAGTTTTTCTTCTGAAATAACCGTGGCTTAGCGCGATTTTGCACCTGCACAAAATCACTTGACCGTGCTTTGAGCAATACGATAAGGTCTTTGAGCAAACGGGATGAAATCAACACGAAATAGAGGCGATATGCAGATATCGGGCGCCGAAATAGTAGTCCGCTGCCTGCAGGAAGAGGGGGTCGAATTTGTCTTCGGCTACCCGGGCGGCGCGGTACTTGAAATCTACGATGCCATCTTCCGGCAGGACAAGTTCAAACACGTGCTGGTGAGGCACGAACAGGCGGCGACGCATGCCGCCGACGCCTATTCGCGCTCCAGCGACAAGGTGGGCGTGGCATTGGTGACCTCCGGTCCCGGCGCGACCAACGCCGTCACCGGCATCGCCACCGCCTACATGGACTCCGTCCCGATGGTGGTGATCTCCGGCCAGGTGCCGTCTCCGGCCATCGGCCTGGACGCGTTCCAGGAAGTGGACATGGTGGGCATCACCCGGCCGTGCGTGAAGCACAACTTCCTGGTCAAGGATGTGAGCGAACTGGCGGCCACCATCAAGAAGGCGTTTTACATCGCCAAATCGGGCCGTCCCGGCCCGGTGGTGGTGGACATTCCGAAGGACGTCACCCAGCAGCGCGCCGAGTTCCGCTATCCGGACAGCGTGCATATCCGTTCCTATGTGCCGGCTACCCGCGGCCATAGCGGGCAGATCAAGAAGGCTGTAAACCTGTTGCTGGAAGCCAAGCGGCCTTTCATCTATGTAGGCGGCGGCGCAGTCCAAGGCCGCGCCGAGGCCGAGGTGACCGAGCTGGTGCGGTCCTTGAACCTGCCGTGTACCAACACCCTGATGGGCCTGGGCGCCTATCCGGGCTCGGATCGACAGTTCTTGGGCATGCCCGGCATGCACGGCACCTACGAAGCCAATATGGCGATGCAGTATTGCGACGTGCTGGTGGCAGTGGGCGCGCGTTTCGACGACCGCGTGATCAGCGTGCCGTCGCATTTCCTCAGCCAGCCCAAGAAGATCATCCATATAGACGTCGATCCGTCTTCGATCTCCAAGCGCGTCAAGGCCGACATACCCATCGTCGGCGACGTGAAGCTGGTGCTGCGCGAAATGCTGGAGCAACTGAAGCAGTCCGGCCAGAAGCCGGAGGGCGCGGCGCTGGAGGCGTGGTGGAAGCGGATCGAGGAATGGCGCGGCCACGACTGTCTGCTGTACGCGCCGTCCGACGAGCTGATCAAGCCGCAGATGGTGGTGCAGACGTTGTACGACATCACCGGCGGCCAGGCTATCGTCACTTCGGACGTCGGCCAGCACCAGATGTGGGCGGCGCAGTACTACAAGTTCGACCGGCCCAAGCAATGGCTGAACTCCGGCGGCCTCGGCACCATGGGCTTCGGCCTGCCGGCGGCGATCGGCGCGCAGCTGGCCAATCCGCACGCGCAGGTGGCCTGCATCACCGGCGAGGGCTCGATCCAGATGAACATCCAGGAACTGTCCACCGCCAAGCAGTACCATACGCCGGTCAAGGTGCTGGCGCTGAACAACCGCTATCTGGGCATGGTGCGCCAGTGGCAGGAGTTCTTCTACGGCACCCGTTATTCCGAGTCCTACATGGACGCGCTGCCGGATTTCGTCAAGATCGCCGAAGCCTATGGCCATGTCGGCCTCAAGGTGGAGAGCCCGGCAGACGTGGAGCCGGCGCTGCGGGAGGCTTTCAGCGACAAGCTGAAGGAGCGTCTGGTGTTCCTGGACTTCCGCACCGACCAGTCGGAAAACGTGTTCCCGATGATCCAGAACGGCAAGGGGCTGGATCAGATGGACCTGCCGCCGCACATGCGCGACATCCAGCAGGTGCCTTTCGAGAACAACCGTGATTACGGCAATATGTGCTGAGGCGGCCGGTATGCGACATATCCTATCCATTTTGCTGGAAAATGAAGCGGGCGCCTTGTCCCGCGTGGTGGGGCTGTTTTCGGCCCGCGCCTACAACATCGATTCGCTGACAGTGTCCACCACCGAGGACCCGACGCTGTCGCGGATGACCATCGTCACCCACGGTTCCGACGAAGTCATCGAGCAGATCACCAAGCAGCTCAACAAGCTGATCGAGGTGGTCAAGGTGATAGACCTCAATGAATCCGAACACATCGAACGCGAGCTGATGCTGATCAAGGTCCGCGCCGTAGGCAAGGACCGCGAGGAGATGAAGCGGATGGCCGACATCTTCCGCGGACGCATCATCGACGTGACGGAAAAGACTTACACCATCGAGCTGACTGGTACGAGCGAGAAGCTCGGCGCCTTTATCGAGGCGGTGGACCGCACAGTGATCCTGGAAACGGTCCGTACCGGCGCATCCGGCATCGGTCGAGGCGAGCGGGTTCTGAAAATCTGAGCAGGGCTGCAAGTCCCTTAGCAAACCAATACCAAGGATAAAGAAATGAAAGTTTATTACGACAAAGACGCCGACCTCTCCATCATCAAGGGCAAGAAGGTAGCCATCATCGGCTACGGCTCGCAAGGCCATGCGCACGCGCAGAACCTGAAGGAATCGGGCGTCGATGTCATCGTCGGCCTGCGCAAGGACGGCGCGTCGTGGAAGAAGGCCGAAGCGGCCGGCCACAAGGTCAAGGAAGTGGCCGAGGCGGTGAAGAAGGCCGACGTGGTGATGATCCTGCTGCCGGACGAATCCCAGCCGGATGTCTACCACAAGGACATCGCGCCCAATCTGAAGAAGGGCGCGGCGCTGGCCTTCGCCCACGGCTTCAACATTCATTACAACCAGATCGTGCCGTCGGCCGATGTCGACGTGATCATGGTGGCGCCGAAGGGTCCGGGCCACACCGTGCGCTCCGAATACCTGAAGGGCGGCGGCGTGCCGACCCTGATCGCCGTCTACCAGGACAAGTCCGGCAAGGCGCGCGACGTGGCGCTGTCCTACGCCGCGGCCAACGGCGGCACCAAGGGCGGCGTGATCGAGACCAACTTCCGCGAGGAAACCGAGACCGACCTGTTCGGCGAGCAGGCCGTGCTGTGCGGCGGCGCCGTGGAGCTGGTGAAGGCCGGTTTTGAAACGCTGGTGGAAGCCGGCTACGCGCCGGAAATGGCTTATTTCGAGTGCCTGCACGAGCTGAAGCTGATCGTCGACCTGATGTACGAAGGCGGCATCGCCAATATGAACTACTCCATCTCCAATAACGCGGAGTACGGCGAGTACGTGACCGGCCCGGAAGTGGTGACCTCCGCCACCAAGGAAGCGATGAAGAAGGCGCTGTACCGCATCCAGAGCGGAGAGTACGCCAAGATGTTCATCCTGGAAGGCAAGACCAACTACCCATCCATGACCGCCCGCCGCCGCCTGACCGCCGCCCACCCGATCGAGAAGGTCGGCGCCGAGCTGCGCGCGATGATGCCGTGGATCGCCAAGAACAAGCTGGTGGACCAGTCCAAGAACTGATCGATCAACGGTTGGTTGTTGATGACGAAGCCGGGCGCAAGCCCGGCTTTTTTACGTAAATAACATAAAGAAATAAGCTTAGAAATAAACTTTGTAGTAAATGTTAGTTTTCATTAATATTGTAGATTCCGAGTAATTGATCTACTGCTGAAAAGCTGTTGAAAACCAAGATAAATTCATGAAACACAAAATCTGTTTGCCGTTGTTGCTGGGTGTCGTCGCAGGGTTGTCGGCATGCTCTTCTTTTAAAGCCACGATCCTGCCGCAGCAGGAAGGCAGCTTTACCGCGGTGGCTACCGCGGCTTCGTACAAGGATGCGGTAGAAAACGCAGTCGGCAAGGCCGGCGAGGTTTGCAAGAAGCAAGACAAGAAGCTGGTCATCCTGGATCGGAAGGAAGAGTCCAAAGACCAGGGGGACGGCGAGGTGATGAAGGCGGCGAAAACCGCCACCGACATCATGCTCAAGCTGGGCACGCTGGGTATCGTCTCCCGCGGCGGCGATGAAGATTACAAGGTCACGCTGCAATGCAAGTGCGAGTAAGCTAAGGCATCGCTTCGCGTATGTCCTGTCGGCCTTGGCCCGCTGCCGCGGATTGGAAAAACGGCTGTCCGTCTCGCAGTGGGAGCTGCGTGCAAGGGACAGCCGTTTTGCGTTCCGATCCCAGGCGCGGCTCTACGATGCCATCGCCTCGCCCATCCGCACCGGGCTGGCGGCTTGCCACTGCGGATTGAACTTCAGCGGGCCGGCAGGATACAGCAGCACCACCGTGGAGCCGAGCAGGAAGCGGCCCATCTCCTCGCCCTTGGCCAGGCGGATGTTCTGGCCGCGGTAATCCCATTTTTCCACTGCCGGCCGGCGCGGCGGATTGACCACGCCATGCCAGACGGTGGCCATGCTGCCGACGATGGTGGCACCCACCAGCACCATCACGAACGGTTGTCCCTGCTCGTCTTCGAATACGCACACCACGCGCTCGTTGCGCGCGAACAGCCGCTCCACGCCGCGGGCGGTGGCGGGGTTCACCGAGTACAGCTCGCCGGGCACGTAGGTCATTTCCAGCAGTTTGCCGGCGCAGGGCATGTGGATGCGGTGGTAGTCGCGCGGGCTGAGATAGATGGTGGCGAAATGGCCGTCTGCGAAGCGGGCTGCCAGTTCGGCATCGCCTGCCAGCAGCGCCGTGGCGCTGTAGTCGCGCCCCTTGGCCTGGAAAATACGGCCGCTGTCTATCGGGCCCAGCTGGCTGACCGCGCCGTCCACCGGGCAAACCAGGCGGGCGTCGGCCAGCGGCCGCGCGCCGGGACGCAACGCGCGGGTGAAGAAGTCGTTGAAGGTGGCGTAGTCGGCCGGATCGCTGCTGGCGGCTTCGCTCATGTCGACGTGGTAGCGCGCGATGAAGCGGCGGATGGCGGCCGTGGTGATGCTGCCGCCCTTCCAACTGGCGAAGCAGCCGGCGAACCGGGTCAGCGCCAGCTTGGGCATCGCGTGCTGCAACAGCACGAACAGGCGTTCGGACACGGGCATTTCCTGATGATGAGTTTAACCGCCCATTATATCGCAGCTAAGCGCAGCTGGCCCGCCGTCTGCCGATGACGCGGCGCTTTCGCGCGCGCCCCGCCGGTTTCCCTTAGTGGCCGAGCGCGCGACAGGAGGCGTCGCAGCCATCTGGCGCCGCGCTGAATGGCGGGCCGCCAGCGTGCGCCTTGGCGACGATCGCCGCGCGTTTCGGCTGGATCAGAAATGGTAGCCCATGCCGATGGAAACCTCCCGGATATGCTCGTTGAAATAAGCGATGTCCGAGTCGGAGCGGCCATAGTTGCCGCTGATAAAGGCAGACCAGGCCTTGGCGCCGAACAGGTTTTTCCGGGTCAGGCCCAGGCTGAGCAAAGTGTTGCGGCTATCCGCTTTCTGGCCGGCGAAGATCGGATTGCCGGTTTGATAGCGGGTGCGGAGCGCGACGAGCGAGGTCGTCGCGCCCCAGTCAGCGCCTTGGTAGGCGTAAGCCAATTGCATCCCGTAGCGTCGGGTGCTCATCGCCTTGCCGTCCAGATCCGCGCGCGCGTATATCAGGCCGGGGGTCAGCGTATGCGCGCCCTGTTTGTCCAATTTCCAGGCATAAGCTGCTTGGACGCCGTAGTTGTTGCCATTGCGTTGCAGCAGGGCTTGATCGGCCAGCGTCAAGCCTTGAGCCTCTCCGCTTCGCTCATTGCCCAGCTTTTGCCTGGCGTAACTGAGGTCGGCGCTGAATGGCGTATTCAGGATGTTCGACCAGCCCAGCGCCAGACCCGCGCTTTTCAGCTTGCCGTCCTGGCGCGAGGCATTCAAAGCATAGGGGTCCAGCCAGACCTCGCTTTCGCCATACGTCAGCGCCGCCGACACCGAGCCGGCTTGCGGCAGCTTCTGGCGCGCGCCGAACTGCATGCCGCCTCCCGTAGCGAAAGTGCTGGTATTGGAAGGCGAGATGAAGAGCTGGGTGCCTGTGCCGGCGAAGCGATAGCTCCATTCGCCTTCGAACAGGGGGGCGGTGCCGGATTGCGAGGCCGGCGATTGCGTCAGGCTGGCGGCGCTGGGGGGACGCCGTTCGGCGCCTTGAGGAAATTGCTGGCCAGTTGATAGTGGCTGACGCCTAGCTGGAGGGTTCCGGCAAAACCGTCTTGTTCATTCTCTGCGGCGTTTGCCAGCAAAGGTGCGAGCAGTATCAATACGGCATGCTGTTTCATCGGATATTCCTTTGGGTGGAGTGAAAAGGGCGGGTCGCCGGGCGGGCAATTCATCCTGGGTTTGGATGGCCAGCCGATTGTCTGTCTTGAGCGCGCGACCATATACTCCATGGCAAGCGCAAAGAGAGGGCATCCCGTTCGCATGGCGCAAGTATGCGTATGCCAACCTTTTGCTAAGCCAAAGATTGTTGCGGTGAAAACGAAAATGCATCTATTGATCGTTGAGGATGACTTGGATCTGGGCCGGGCTTTGCAAGCCGCGTTGAAAGCCGAAGCGGTGACGACCGAATGGGTGCGCCAGCTGGCGGATGCGGACGCCCTGTTCGAGCCGGACCGGTTCGATTGCGTATTGTTGGACTTGGGCCTGCCGGACGGCAGCGGCTTGGCGTTATTGCGCGCCTGGCGGGCCAGACAGATCGCCGTGCCGGTGATCATGATCACGGCCAGCGCCGATTTGAACGATAAATTGGCGGGTCTGGATGATGGTGCCGATGATTATCTGTGCAAGCCGTTCGCGGTGTCGGAAATGGTGTCGAGAGTGCGGGCGGTATGCCGCCGCAGCGCCCGCCAGGCCAGCGAAGTCTGGAGTTTGGGCGCGCTGAGCCTCAAGCCCCGCGTGCACTTGGCTTGGCTAGACGGTCTGGCGTTGGACTTGTCGCCTCGCGAATTCCGATTATTGGTGGAGCTGGCGCGCGATCCTGGCCGCATCGTGTCGAAAACGGTGCTGGGGCAACGTCTGGAGCCGCTTGGCGATATTGTCGACGGCGCGACGATAGAGGTGCACTTGTCCAATCTGCGCCGTAAGATAGGCGCCGAACGCATCCGCACCGTGCGCGGCGTGGGCTATCAGTATGTGGTTTAAGCGGCTGGCGGACGGTTTGGCGCCGTCGCTGACGAAGCGGGTGTTGCTAGTTTTGTTGCTGGCTTTCGCCTTGATATGGCTGGCGCTGGTCGGGTGGGAATACAAGGAGTCCAGGTCGTCGGAATCCCGCCGCCAAGTTTTGTGGAACGTGACCGATCTGCTTTCCGAGGTGCTGTCGCCTGGCCGTATGGAGCAAAATCGGCAAGCCTTGCAGACAGCGGATCGTTTGTTCAACACATCGCGGCGCATCAACGTGGCTGCCAAGGTCGAGATCGATCACCCGGGCGATTTGTTGATTTCCGCGCGCACGCGGCAAGGCGAGCGGATCTACGCTTCGCCGGGCGTCCCGGCCACCGCGCTACCTGCGCGCGATTTGAATAAGGGCGTGGTTCAGCTGAAAGGAAAAGCGTATCGGGTGGCCGGGCGTCTCTATCCTGCTGGATATTTGACCGTGTTCGAGCCGCTGATTCCAGACGAGGAAGTGCTGCCTTTTCTCACTAAGCGATATATTGTGCCCCTGGCCATCTCTTTTTCATTAGTCCTGCTGCCGCTGAGGCGCTTGGCGGATTATCTGAACCGTCGCGCTTCCGATGATTTCTCTCCCTTGTCCATGCGCTTGCCCTACCGGGAGTTGAAGCCCATTGTCCAGGCGCTGGACCAGTTGCTGAGGCGCAGCCGCGACAGCATCGCTCGCGAGCGCACCATCGTGCAGGATGCCGCCCATGAGATGCGCACGCCGTTGGCTGTGATTTCCACGCAGGCGCATGCCTTGGCCCGCGAGGAGGATGCCGAGGCCAGGCAGCAAAACCTGGCCGCTTTGGAGCAGGCGGTGGCCCGCCATTCCCATTTGGTGCAGCAGCTGTTGCGACTGGCGGCGCTGGAAGGCGTGGAGAGCGAGCGCCGGCAACAGGTCGATCTGGTCGAGGTGACGCGCAATGCCTTGATCGGCTTGTTGCCGCGAGCGGAAGAAAAGGGCATGGAGCTGGAACTGGAGTCGCCAGATGGCTTGCTGGCTAGCCTGGCCTTGGTTTCCTTCCTCTCCATTGTGGATAACTTGCTGTCCAATGCGGTGGCGTATGGCCGAGCCGGCGGTCGCGTCCGGGTGCGCCTTGCCGCCGTCGATGGACGGATAGAGTTGGCGGTGACGGATGATGGGCCTGGCATTGCCGTCGAGGACAAACCACATCTGTTCGAGCGTTTTTACCGGGGCAAGGCGACGTCTGCTCCGGGTTCCGGCCTGGGTCTCGCCATTGTTTGGCAGGCGGTGCGAGCGCAGGGCGGCCGCATCCGGATGACGGAGGGGTTGGAGGGCCGGGGCGTGGCGTTTCATGTCAGTCTGCCCTGGCTGTCGCCAAGTTAGATGCTTTACCGCGGTTGTGCGGGCGCCTGGGGGCGTCTTTTTTTGCGATTGAATTCTACAATTTGTCTAAAAAATAAAGTTAGACATGCGGTGTGACGAATTTGATACAGATTTTTTCTATCAAATTTGACCTTGTGTCTCATGTTTGAGTAGTCTGGTTCGAAACATGCTGCAGGAGCACATTGATGCAAGTGGATATTGAACGACTGGTCGCGGACTTCGGCGGGCCGAGCCATCTGGCCGACGAACTGAACCGTCTGTTCCCCGACGAGCCGGTGAGCCGGGCAGCGATATACAAATGGAGAGAGCGCGGCAGCCTGCCGCTGACCCAATTGAGCCGGTTGGCGCAACTAGCCGCTGGACAAGGCCGGCGCTTTGATTTCAACGACTATCTGGTCGGCGAGCCGGCACAGGGAGCTGGGAGAACTATCGACATGGGCGACCGCCTCTACATATTCGACACCACCTTGCGCGACGGCGAGCAATCGCCGGGCGCTTCGATGAGCAAGGAAGAGAAAATCCGCATCGCGCGCCAGTTGGAGCGGCTGGGCGTGGACATCATCGAAGCCGGTTTCGCCGCTGCCAGCCCAGGCGATTTCGACGCCATCCACGCCATCGCCGAAACGATCAAGGACTCCACCGTCTGTAGCCTGGCGCGCGCCAACGAGCGCGATGTGCGCGCCGCCGGCGAAGCGATCAAGCCGGCCGCGCGCGGCCGCATCCACACTTTCATCGCCACCAGCCCCATCCATATGGAGAAGAAGCTGCGGATGAGCCCGGACGAGGTGGTCGACGCGGCGGTGAAAGCGGTGAAGATTGCCCGCGAATACACCGACGATGTCGAATTTTCCGCCGAGGACGCGCTGCGCTCAGACATCGACTTCCTGGCCCGCATCTTCGGCGCGGTGATCGAGGCCGGCGCCACCACGCTGAACGTGCCGGACACCGTCGGCTACGCGGTGCCGCGTTTGACCGAAGCCTTCTTCCGCGAACTGATCGCCCGCACGCCGGGCGGCGACAAGGTGGTTTGGTCGGCCCACTGCCACAACGACCTGGGCATGGCGGTGGCCAATAGCCTGGCGGCGGTGCTGGGCGGCGCGCGCCAGGTGGAGTGCACCATCAACGGCCTGGGCGAGCGAGCCGGCAACGCCAGCCTGGAAGAGATCGTGATGGCGGTGAAGACCCGCCGCGACGTGTTCGGCGTGGACAGTCGCGTCGACGCCACCCAGATCGTGCCGGCGTCCAAACTGGTGTCCACCGTCACCGGCTACCCGGTGCAGCCGAACAAGGCCATCGTCGGCGCCAACGCCTTCGCCCACGAGTCCGGCATTCATCAGGATGGCGTGCTCAAGCACCGCGAAACCTACGAGATCATGTCGGCGGAGTCCGTGGGTTGGAGCGCCAACCGCCTGACTCTGGGCAAGTTGTCCGGCCGCAACGCCTTCAAGACCAAGTTGGCCGAGCTGGGCATCGTGCTGGACAGCGAGGAAGCGTTGAACGCCGCCTTCGCCCGTTTCAAGGAGCTGGCCGACAAGAAGCGCGAAATCTTCGATGAAGACCTGCACGCGCTGGTGTCCGACGAGATGGTCACCATCGAGCGCGAGGATTACAAGCTGGTGTCGTTGAAAGTCGTCAGCGAGACCGGCGAGCCGCCGTTGGCCAGCATCGTGTTCGTCGAGCACGGCGAAGAGCGCCACGGCGAGTCCAGCGGCTCTGGTCCGGTGGATGCGGCCTTCAAGGCGATCGAGGCTGTCGCCGCCAGCGGAGCCGAATTGGAGCTGTATTCGGTCAACGCCATCACCAAGGGCACCGAGTCTCAGGGCGAGGTGACCGTGCGGCTGTCCATCGACGGCCGCATCGTCAACGGGCAGGGCGCCGATACCGACATCATCGTCGCCAGCGCCAAAGCTTATCTGTCGGCGTTGAACAAACTGACGGTTGAAGAGAAAGTGAGCGCCCAGGCCGTGGTCTGATCCATCTGAAGTTCCCGGTGCGGCAGCCCATCGCCGCGGGGAGGCGGCAAGGTTTTCCATCCCGTTCTTGTCGTTGCGCCCCGCGGCTTGGGCCGCCAAGCCAAAAGGCTTTCACCCCATCCCGCGTGAAATCCTGCGCAGGCCTACCCGGCCGAACTTATCGCGCCCAAGCCCACAAGGCCGACGGCACGACGCCGACCCACAAGGTCGGCGTTGGCACGTCGAGGGCGCGGCTCCCACGGTCAGGAAAACTGGAAAGATTGCGGCGGCTGCAGCTGCTTGCGCAATGCGGCCATCTTGGTCCAGTGGATGATCCACAGCACGATCATGGGGATGAAGACCAGCAGGTTGAGATAAGGAATGAAACACAGTCCCTGCAGGATCACCAGCGCCAGCGTGATGCCGAAGCCGCCGTCGCCGGGGATCTGGCGGGCGCTCAGATCTTTTTTGATGGAGGTCGACAGCAGCAGGATGTAGACCATCCACCAGACCAGTCCAAGGAGCGGAATCAGGCCCAGCCAGATCAGTGCGCCTGTGAAGGGACGGTTCTGTTCGCTGACCGCGTCCATGGTCTTGTGCAAAGTGAGGAAATAGAATACTTGGGCGATCAGCGCCAGGATGCCGATCATCAACATCGCCATGATGCCCATGCCAGCGATGAGGGTGAGGATATCGTCCTCTGCCATGTGTAGTCTCCAGATGAGGTCGCAAAAACTTTTCAGTTTACCATGGCAATGGTTTTTAAATGTTTGTTTGTGGTTGTTTTTGGCATTTTCCCGGCGGGGCGCAGGCGCCCCGCTTGAGAAACGCGCGCGGCCTTATGCAGCCAACGCCGCTTGGCTGGGTTGCAGCAGCCTGCGATAGCCGGCCATCTTCACCCAGTGGACGATCCAGAGTATCAAGGCCGGGATGGCGGCCAGAAGATTGACGTAGGGAATGAGGCACAGCGCTTGCAGGATCACTAGGGCGAGGCTGATGCCGAACGCGCCGTCGCCGGTCAGCCTCCGTTCCGCCAGCTCTTTTTTCAGCGCGCTGGACAGCAGCAGAATGTAGGCCATATACCAGAACAGGCCCAATCCTGGGATCAGCGCCAGCCAGATCAAGCCCCCGGCGAAGGGGCGGCGCGTTTCGCCGATGGCGTTCATCGTTTGATGCAGGGTGATGAAGTAAAAGATGCTGACCGCCAGCATCAACGCGCCTACCACTACCAGTACCATGATGCCCATGCCGGCCAGCGCGGCCAAAGCTTCGCTTTCTTTCATGGCGAGTTCCCAAGCAGAATTGTGGAATCTCGATTTTGCCATGCCTGCGGCATGGTTTATCGCGAAAGCGACTGATCTTTATGACTAAATCCGCCTGTTCGATTTTCGCCTCGCGCCGGCGTTCGGCCTGAGGCAAAGGGTTAGGCTGGAAGAATGGCGCGGGCTGGTGTAGAACATCAGGCTGTTCTTCAGTTTGGGTCAGGCAGATGGCGCAGCAAGATAAACATTGGTCCAAGATGGAACTGCTTCATCAGGCTGTTCGCAATCCCAATATCCAGGTCAAAGGGACGCACAGCTACTACAGCGGCGCCTGGGATGAGGGTTTCGAAGCTTCAGTGGTCCGCTATCTCTATGGCGACGGCTACAGCCTGCGAACCTGGCAGCCGCAATGGCCGATCGATCAACTGCATATCGGCGACTATGTTTGCATCGGCGCCGAGGCGGTGATCCTGATGGGCGGCAATCATACTCATAGAGCCGACTGGTTCAGCCTCTATCCTTTTGCGGACCGCATCGTGGAAGCATATAAGGGCAAGGGCGATACCGTGATTGGAGACGGGGCCTGGATAGGTATGCGAGCCATGATCATGCCCGGCGTCACGATAGGCGAGGGCGCGATTGTCGCCGCTGGCAGCGTGGTGGTCCAAGATGTCGAACCCTATGCCATCGTCGGCGGCAATCCGGCGGGGCTGATCCGCCATCGGTTCGCTCCCGAGGTGGTCTCCCGACTGCGGGCGCTGGACATTTACGCATGGCCGGAAGGCAAGTTCGAGGCGTTGCGCGATGCGGTGTGCGCCGCGGATATCGAAAAGCTGGAGGCGGCCAGCCTCGCTTATGATCAAAGGCATGGGTAATCAGATGAGCCAAGGATTTTTCATCACAGGCACCGATACCGAAATAGGCAAAACCCATTCTGCGGTCGCGCTGATACGGTTGTACCAGGAGCAAGGCAAGCGGGTGCTGGCGATGAAGCCGGTGGCGTCGGGTTGCGAGATCTTGCCAGACGGAAGTTGGTGGAACGACGATGTGGCAAGGCTGACCGCCGCCACGGGACAGACCGATCTGGAATGGATGAATCCCTACCGTTTTCTGCCGCCGGTGTCGCCGCATATCGCCGCGCGCGAAGCCGGAGTGGAAATCGAACTGCCGCGTATCGTCGATCATTATCGGCGTTTGCAAACACAAGCCGACATCGTGTTGGTGGAGGGCGCGGGCGGCTGGCTGGCTCCATTGTCCGATAGCCTATTCATGTCTGACATGGCGCGTTCTTTGGGATTGCCGGTGATCCTTGTCGTTGGGATGCGGTTAGGCTGCATCAACCACGCCTTGCTGACGGCGAAGGCTGTGTGCGACAGCGGGCTGGAGCTGGCGGGCTGGGTGGCCAATTGCGCGCAGCCGCCGCAGGCGGCCTACACGGCAAATCTGGATACGCTGAAGCGCCACATTCCGGCTCCGCTGCTGCTGGAAATTCCCTACCAACCGGCGGCTTGAGCGCCCTCCGGGCGGACGGCGCCGGCCCTCCATGCTCATGTCTCCGCGCATTGCGGCGCGTCATGACGTCTTCTTGTTTTTCTTGACATTGCTCCTACGATGAAAGCATGCCGGCGGCAAGCCGGTGCTTGTGCATGCAGTGCATTGTGTCGGTCGTTCCGACCTTAGGGGGCAACATGTCTTGTTTGCGCATTCCGCTATGCCTGCTGCTGGCCGCTCAGGGCGCGGCCGCGGCCGAGTTCAACCTGCAGCCGCCAGTCACTCCACTCGCGCGCACCGAATATCACCTTCACACCATGCTGTTGATCGTGACCGGCGTGATCTTCGCCGTGGTGTTTCTGGTGATGCTCTACTCCATCTTCCACCACCGGAAATCGGTCGGCAACGAGGCCAAGCAATTTCACGAAAACACCACGGTGGAAATCATCTGGACCGTGGTGCCGCTGTTGATTTTGGTAATCATCGCGGTGCCCGCCACGCGGGCAGTGCTGGCACAGAAAAGCACGCGCAGCGAGGACATGACCATCAAGATCACCGGTTATCAATGGAAATGGCGCTACGACTACCTTGACGACAATTTCGGCTTTGTCAGCCACCTCGCCACCCCGCGCGAGGCGATAGAGGGCGCGGCCCAGAAGCCCGCGAACTATCTGTTGGAAGTGGATGAGCCGCTGGTGGTGCCGACCGAACGCAAGATACGGCTGCTCCTGACAGCTAACGACGTGATCCACTCATGGTGGGTGCCGCAGCTCGGCGTCAAGCAGGATGCCATTCCCGGCTTCCTGCGCGATAGCTGGATGCTGATCGAAAAACCCGGCGTCTATCGCGGCCAGTGTTCGGAACTGTGCGGCAAGGATCATGGCTTCATGCCCATCGTGGTGGAGGCGAAGTCGCCGGCGGAATACGACAAGTGGCGAGCCGCCAAGCTCAAGCAGATGGCCGCCGCCGCCGACGACCCCAGCAAGCTCTGGAAACTGGAGGATTTGAAAGCGCGAGGCGAAAAGGTGTATGCGCAGAACTGCGTACCCTGTCACCAGGCGAATGGCAAGGGCTTGCCAGGCGCCTTCCCCGCGTTGGACGGATCTCCCATCGTCACCGGCGACAAGGCAGGCCATATCCAGATCGTGCTGTTCGGCAGCAAGAAGAATCCGGCGATGGCGGCTTGGGGCAAGCAATTGTCCGATACCGACATCGCGGCGGTGATCACCTATGAGCGCAACAGCTGGGGCAACCATACCGGCCAGGTCGTGCAGCCCAGGGAAGTGAAGGCTGCGCGCGGCAAGGCGGCATAAGGAGTCGGACTCATGGCAATCGCGGAAACCACCCACGCCGGGGGGGCGCATCACGGCAAGCCCCATGGCTTGGCTCGCTGGCTGATGGCCACCAATCACAAGGACATCGGCACGATGTACCTGTGGTTCTCGTTCACGATGTTTTTGACTGGCGGCGTGTTGGCGCTGTGCATACGCGCAGAATTGTTCAGCCCCGGGTTGCGCTTTTTCGAGCCGGAGCTGTTCAATCAGCTGACCACGCTGCATGGCCTGATCATGGTGTTCGGTGCCATCATGCCAGCCTTCACCGGCATGGCCAACTGGATGCTGCCCATGATGATAGGCGCGCCGGACATGGCTTTCGCCCGGATGAACAACTGGAGTTTTTGGTTGTTGCCGCCGGCGGCGGCGCTGTTGCTGCTGTCCTTCGCGGTGCCCGGCGGCGCGGCGGCGGCGGGATGGACGCTTTACGCGCCGCTGTCCACTCAATTGGGCGTGGGAATGGATCTGACCATCTTCGCCATCCATATCCTGGGCATCAGCTCCATCATGGGCTCGATCAACATCATCGTCACCATACTCAATCTGCGCGCGCCAGGCATGACGATGATGAAGATGCCGATGTTCGCCTGGGCGTCGCTGATCACTGCCTATCTGATCATCGCGGTGATGCCGGTGCTGGCCGGCGCGGTGACCATGGTGTTGACCGACCGCCACTTCGGCACCCACTTTTTCAACGCGGCCGGCGGCGGCGACCCCATCCTTTACCAGCACGTGTTCTGGTTCTTCGGCCACCCCGAGGTCTACATCATGGCGTTGCCGGCCTTCGGCATCGTCAGCCAAGTGATTCCCACCTTCTCACGCAAGCCCTTGTTCGGCTACACCTCGATGGTGTACGCCACCAGCTCCATCGGCATCCTGTCTTTCATGGTGTGGGCGCACCACATGTTCGCCACCGGCATGCCGGCCTCCGCCCAGTTGTTCTTCATGTACGCGACGATGCTGATCGCGGTGCCTACCGGCGTGAAGGTGTTCAACTGGATCGCCACCATGTGGGAGGGGGCGATGAGCTTCGAAACGCCGATGCTGTTCTCCATCGGCTTTATCCTGCTGTTCACCATCGGGGGCCTGTCCGGCATCACGCTCAGCGTGGCGGCTGTGGATATCCAGCTGCATGCCAGTTACTACGTGGTCGCGCATTTCCATTACGTGCTGGTGGCCGGCGCGCTGTTCAGCCTGTTCTCCGCCATTTACTACTGGTTCCCCAAGATGAGCGGCCGGATGTACGACGAGAAGCTTGGCAAGCTGCACTTCTGGTGGTCGATGATCTGGTTCAACGTCACCTTCTTCCCCATGCATTTCTTGGGCCTGGCCGGCATGCCGCGGCGGATTCCCGATTACGCGTTGCAGTTCACAGATTTCAACCGCATCGCCAGCGTGGGCGCCTTCATGTTCGGCTTGGGGCAATTGATCTTCTTGTACAACATCCTGCATTCGTTGCGGCATGGCGAGAAGGCGCCGCACAAGCCTTGGGAGGGGGCCAACACGCTGGAATGGGAGCTGCCTACGCCTGCTCCTTATCACAGTTTCGAGCAGGCTCCGAAGCTTGAGGTCGGTGAGAACGGCGTGATCCTGTCCTGCCAAGACACCGGATCGGGGCATGCCCACCCGGGGGAATGACATGGACGCGATGGCGATGCGGCGGCGTAATCTGAGGCTGGTGAGGCGGCTGACGCTGATTGTCGCGCTGATGTTCGCCTTTGCCTGGGCGATGATTCCGCTGTACCGCATCGTCTGCGATCAGATCGGCCTCAACGACATCGTCAAGGCGGATGCTTTGCAGCATGGCGATCTGATTGCCGGCGATGGTGAGGTTCGGATGACTTTCGACTCCACGGTGCAGGCCGGCTTGCCTTGGCAGGTGCAGCCCCTCACCACGCATCTGAAAGTCAAACCCGGCACTTTCGTCCAGGTGCAGTATCGCATCACCAATGCCAGCCCGCATGCGGTGGTGGGGCAGGCGCTGCCGCGCTATTTGCCGGCGGAGGCCGGCGAGTACGTGAAGAAACTGGAGTGTTTCTGCTTTACCCAGCAGCGTTTTCAGCCGGGGGAGACCCGAACCTTCCCGGTGGTGTTCGTGATAGACCGCAAGCTGCCGGCCTCGATCACCAGCATCACTTTGGCGTACACCGTGTTCGACGTGCCGGGCCAGGGAGGAGCGTCATGAGTTGGGGACAAGGCATGAAGGCGGTGTTGGGCGCTTTCATCGGCGTGCGCAGGGGCACCGCCTCGCAGGCGGATCAGGCGCTCAAACCGTGGCAGTTGATCGTGACCGCGCTGGCGCTGGCGGGAGGGCTGATCGTCGCCCTGTTATTGCTGGTGTCCTGGGTGACCCGTTAGGAGGAGTGACATGGCAAGCGTGGAAGAGCAGAACCGTTATTTCGTGCCGTCGCCGTCGCGCTGGCCAATGGTGGGGTCGCTGGCGCTGTTCTGCATCGGCTTGGGCGCCGCGTTCGCGGTCAACGGCATGTTGTTGGGCAAGGTGTCGCTGGGGGTGGGCGCGCTTATCCTGGTGGTGATGCTGGTCGGGTGGTTCGGCGACGTGATACGCGAGAGCCGCTTGGGCGTCTATCTGGGACGGGAGGACATGTCGTTTCGCTGGGGCATGGGCTGGTTCATTTTTTCCGAAGTGATGTTCTTCGGTGCCTTTTTCGGCGCGCTGTTCTGGGTGAGGATGGTATCGGTGCCGGAACTGGGGTCGTTGGACTACAAAATGTTGTATCCGGATTTCGAAGCGTCATGGCCATTATCCACCGGCCCCGGCATTTCCCAGGCTTACCAGGCGATGGAAGCTTGGGGCCTGCCATCGCTGAATACGCTGATTCTGCTCAGCTCGGGCGCCACCGTCACATGGGCGCATTGGGGGCTGCTGCAGGGAAAACGGCGCCAGTTCAAGCTGGGGCTACTATTGACCGTGCTGTTGGGCTGCACTTTCCTGAGCTTACAGATGCATGAATACGGCCACGCTTTCAGCAAATTGAATTTGACCTTGGCTTCGGGCGCTTACGGCATGACCTTTTTCATGCTGACCGGCTTCCATGGCCTGCATGTGCTGCTGGGTTCCATCATCTTGTTCGTGGTATGGCTGCGCAGCATGAGCGGCCACTTCGATCCCAAGCATCATTTCGCTTTTGAGGCGGCCAGCTGGTATTGGCACTTTGTGGATGTGGTGTGGCTTTTGCTATTCATCTTCGTTTACTGGTTATGAGACGGGCGTTCAGACATGGTGCGGGCGCCACCAGCCGAATAGCGCTCCCAGTAGCAGCAGCAGGAATAATCCTATGGACAACCCAACCCGCAGAGTCAGCGAGCGGACCAGGCGCTGAGAGCCGTGTTCGGCCTTCATCAGCCCAGTTAGCCCCCAGAACAGGGCCAGTACGATACAGACGAGCAACAACAGGATGACGAGTTTCATGACCGTATCCTCCACGCATACTGATCCGGAACATAAGCCACAGTCTAGATGGCGGCGGCTGCTATGGCTGTTTCTATTGGTAATCAACTTATTACCATATGTACTGGGAGTATGGCAGTGGCAAAGGGGGCAAGACAAGGAAGTGCTGCTGCGCTCGTTGACCAGCGCGATGAGTACCGCGCCGGTGGAGCTGGTGTTCCGGGATGCCGAGCCGCCTCCTGAATTTACCCGGGTCAGACTGGATCATGGCGAGCCAGTGGGGCCGGTGATCGAGCTGCGCAACAGTTATTTGGCGGGGCAGAGCGGGCGTCGAATTCTGCAGCCGTGGCGGCAGGGAGCGGACCACTCTATGGTGCTGCTGGATTTGGGCTGGCTAGTCGATGGCGCAAGTTTGCCTGACTTTCGGTCAGACCAGATTGTCGCGCAGGGGTACCGGATGCCGACGCCTCGCCATTTCGTACTTTCCGACGCGACAAAAGGCGCAGAGGGGCCCGTAGACCAGGTGGACGAAGACGCATTGCGCAAGCGCTACCCAGGCCATTGGTTCCAGGGGGTGGTGGTCTTGGAAAACTCCCCAGCGCCTTTGCTGCACTGGCCAGTGGTACCCGAGTTCATGCCAGACCGCCACTACGCCTATGCGTTGCAATGGCTGTTGCTGGGCATATGCATCAGCGGCGCAAGCTGGCTGATCTGGAGGCGTAGGCATGAAATCCATTAATCGCGGACGCGCGGCCTTGCTGGCGATGGGCTTGCTGTGTTTGGCTCCGGTATTGGCCGCTTGGCTGGCCTATTGGTTGCTACCGCCGCAAGGCGGGCGCAGTTACGGCCAGTTGCTGCCCACCCGCCCGTTCACCGCCGCGGTGCAGCCGGGGTGGCCGCGCGGTAAATGGGTGTTGACAGCGGTGCTGGGCGCGGAATGCCACGGCCGTTGCCAGCAACGCTGGCATGCTATGCGCCAGATTGAGAGAGCGCAGGGCGAGGCTACCGCGAGGATGACCAGAGTGGCACTACAGGTCGCGGATCGATCTGCGCCGCTGGAGGTGCCTCACAGCCTGCCGCATGAGGCGGAAACGGAGTTGCCGGCCGGAAACCAGGGGTTTTATCTAATCGACCCCCTGGGTAATCAGGTTATGTTCTATCGCGATGGCGCCGATCCGCGCCAGGTGATCGACGAAGTGGCCAAAGTATTGAAGGTGAACAACGGATTGGGCTGAGCCGGCGCAGGCCGGCGGACGCGATGTGCGCAGAAGGGGGAGCTTGCCATGCGAAGACTGGTTTGGCTGGCCTTGCTGTTGGCCGCGATCGTGGTGCCTTTCGGCGCCTATGTCAGGCTGTCACACGCCGGGTTGGGGTGCCCGGATTGGCCAGGGTGCTATGGCCAGTTGTCGCCGGCTCACGCGGCCGACAGCATACGCGAGGCGCAGGCGATGTCGCCGGATGGTCCGGTCAGTCTGGGCAAGGCATGGCGCGAGATGGCGCATCGCTATCTGGCCGGAGGCCTGGGCGCGCTGATCGCGTTGATCGCATGGCGGGCTTGGCGAGAGCGCCGCCAGAGGCTGCCAGCCTCCCTGCTTGTGGCCGTGGTCGGCATGCAGGGCATGCTGGGCATGCTGACCGTCACGCAGCTGCTCAAACCCGTCATCGTCACGTCCCATTTGCTCGGCGGCATGGCCGTGCTGCAAATATTGGTCTGGATGGCGTTGTCTCCGAGGTTGGTGCAGATTTCCGCGTCCGGCAGTATCGGCTGGCTGGCCGGCCTGCTGGCGGCGGCGACGGGCCTGCAACTGGCGCTGGGCGGCTGGGTGTCCAGCAATTACGCCGCTTTGGCCTGCCAGGGTTTTCCAGGCTGCAACGGCGAGGCATGGCCGGCGCTGCGCTTCGATCACGCTTTTCACCTGTCTCGCGACTTGGGCGAGGCTCCGGATGGCAGCCTGCTGGATTTCGCCAGCTTGGTGACCATCCACTGGCTGCATCGTCTGGGCGCTTTGCTGGTGTCGCTGCTTCTGTTGGCAGTCGTGTCGCGAGGATGGGCGGAACGCGCGTTGCGCGGGCATTTGTCATGTTTGGTGGCTGTCTGGGCGCTGCAGGCATCGCTTGGCGTCGCCAACGTGCTATTGCAGCTGCCTTTGCCATTGGCGGTGGCTCACAATGCCGGAGCGGCCCTGCTGATGGCGGTGTCGCTGCTGTTGCGGGCCAGGCTGCGAACGGGAGAGACGCAGTTGGGACCGAGCGGGGCTTGGGCGAGGTTTGGCTATCTTCCTCCGGAGCGTTTCAGGCGGCCGGGAGAGGGACGATGAGCGCCGTCGGCCTGCCGCATTGGAGACAACACGCGCACGCGTTGTGGCAGCTGTCCAAGCCCAGGGTGGTCGCGCTGATCGTGTTTTGCGCGGTGATAGGCATGTTTCTCGCGAGTCCGGGCATTCCGGATGCCGTGGTGGTGGTGCCTGCCACGCTGGGCATCGCTTTGGTGGCGGGCGCGGCGGCGATGGTCAACTGCCTGGTCGAGCGCGGCGTTGATATCCGGATGAGGCGCACCGCATGGCGCGCAACGGCCACCGGCCAAGTCGGCTTTTGGGAGACGCTACTGGTGGCGCTGGCCATCGGCGGAATGGGGCTGGCCTTGCTGCTGGCTTGCTGCAACGCGCTGACCGCGTGGCTGACGCTGGGAACTTTTGTAGGCTACGCGGTTGTCTACACCTTGTTGCTGAAGCCGAATACTCCGCAGAACATCGTGATCGGCGGCGCCAGCGGCGCGATGCCGCCGGTGTTGGGATGGGCGGCGGTGAATGGCGAGATCGGCGCGTTTGCGCTGGTGCTGTTTCTGATCATCTATACCTGGACGCCGCCGCATTTCTGGGCGCTGGCGCTGTATCGAAGAGACGATTACGCCAGGTCCGGCCTGCCCATGCTTCCAGTTACGCATGGGCAGCGTTACACCACGCTGTCCATCGTGCTGTATAGCCTGTTGCTGAGCGGGATCACCTTGTTGCCTGTGGCGTTGGGCAAGGCGGGTGCAATATATCTGGCCGCTGTTTTGCTGCTGGACGGCAGGATGCTGTTTCTTGCTGCGCGGTTGCATCGCCAGTATGCTGACGCATTGGCGCGCCGCCTGTTCGCTTGGTCTATCTGGTATCTGACCTGGTTGTTCGCGGCGCTTTTATTCGACCATTACTATCTGATTCCATTGAGCTGATGTCCCGATTCCTGAAGTGTTTGCTAGGTTTGTTCGCCGCGTTGGTCCTGTCCGCCTGCGCGCAGAAAATCGATTTCAAGGGCACCTCCATCGAAGACGCTTCGATGGGCGGGGATTTCACGCTGACGGACTTCCATGGCAAGCCGCGCAGCCTGGCTGAGTTCCGCGGCAAAGTGGTGGCCCTGTTCTTCGGCTACACCAACTGTCCGGATGTGTGTCCGACCACGATGCTGGAGTACGCGTCGGTGATGAAGCAACTTGGGACCGATGGCGACAAGGTGCAGGTGCTTTTCGTCAGCGTGGATCCTGAACGCGACACGCCGCAGGTATTGGCCGGCTACGTGCCCCACTTCGACAAGCGATTCATCGGTATGAGCGGCGGCGAGGCGGAGGTCGAGAAGGTGATGAAACAGTATAAAGTGGTGGCGCAGAAGGTGAAGAATGAGGAGGGCGGCTACACTGTCGATCATAGCGCCGGCTCTTATCTGCTGGACAAGGAAGGCAAGCTGCGAGTGTATGAGGCGTACGGCACGCCAGCGGCCAACCTTGCTTATGATATCCGGCAGTTGTTACGCTAAACTTGGCGTATCACTCAACCTCGCAGACATGAAAGCCGGAATATCGTGAGCAACGACAATATGCCTGGCGGCGCGCCGGCAAGCTCGCACCAGCCGCTGGATCTGGCCAAGTTCACCCTGAGTTCGCCGGCCGAAATCGCGCAGCACTTGTCCGGTATCGCCAAACACGGCCACATGGTGACGGTGTTCGCCAATAAGGGGAAGAATTTCATCCTGACCCGGCTGCTGGAGGTGGACTACCAGATGGGTCTGTTCACCTTCGATTGGGGCTCGGAAGAGGAAACCAACGCCCAACTGCTGAACAGCGAGCGCAATGTATTCGTTTGTTCGCCTGAGGGCGTCAAGACCCAGTTCGTCACCGGCCAGGTTGGCAAAGTGATGCTGGAGGGACGGCCGGCTTTTCAGTGCAAGCTGCCGGAACAGGTGATCAAGCTGCAGCGGCGCGAATTCTTCCGCATCCAGACGCCGCTCAGCTCGCCGGTATTCTGCCACTTCGGCGATTACGGCCAGCGAGCGATCGACTTGGCGCTGTTCGACATCAGCTTAGGCGGGATGAGCCTGTGGTTGCCTGGACTGGACACGCCTGGCTTCGATATCGGCCAACAGTACCGGCAATGCTCGATAGACCTGAAGTCTTACGGCACGCTCAGCTTGGGTCTGGAAGTGAGGCACAGGCTGACCGCCCGCATGCGCAACGGCAACGACGCGATGCGTATCGGTTGCTCTTATCTGAACCTGACCGCGCCGATGGAAACCATGATCCAGCGCTATGTCGGCTTCCTTGAGCGCGAGCGCCGCGCAATGGTGGGTTGATCCCGTCTTAACAGAATTCTTTTAGCAGTTGAACATCATGAAGCTGACCATCGCCCTGTCCAAGGGCCGCATTTTTGAAGAAACGCTGCCCTTGCTGGCGGCGGCCGGCATCGTTCCGGCGGAAAATCCCGAGTCGTCGCGCAAGCTGATCATCGGCACCAACCACCCCGAGGTGCAGCTGGTGATCGTGCGCGCGTCCGACGTGCCCACCTATGTGCAATACGGCGCGGCCGACCTCGGCATCGCCGGCCGCGATGTGCTGATCGAGCACGGCGGCGCGGGCCTGTATCAGCCGCTGGATCTGAACATCGCCAAGTGCAAGATGATGGTGGCGGTGCAGGAAGGATTCGACTACGACGCGGCGGTGCGGCGCGGCGCGCGGCTGAAAATCGCCACCAAATATCCGCAGATCGCGCGCGAACACTTCGCCAAGAAGGGCGTGCACGTCGACATCATCAAGCTGTACGGCTCGATGGAGCTGGCGCCGCTGGTCGGCCTGGCCGACGCCATCGTCGATCTGGTGTCCACCGGCGGCACGCTGCGCGCCAACAAGCTGGCGGCGGTCGAACACATTATCGACATCAGTTCGCGTCTGGTGGTGAACCAGGCCGCGTTGAAGCTCAAGTACGACGCGATCCAGCCGGTGCTGGACGCTTTCGCCGGCGCGGTGCCAGCCTGATCGCTCTCCCGTGGCCCGACATGCCGGTCAACCAGGATAGGGCGGCCGGCGTTGGCCAATATCCAGGCTTTACGTCAGAGAACCACCATGTTGAAACTGTCCTCCTCCCAGCCCGACTTCGCTGAGCGCCTGCACGCGCTGCTGGCTTTTGAAACCGCGCAGGACCCTGCCGTGGACGCCGCCGTGGCGTCCATCTGCGCCGATGTCCATCATCGCGGCGACGCGGCGCTGGTGGAGCACACCAACCGTTTCGACCGCATGCAGGCGGCCGGCATGGCCGATTTGACGCTCAGCCGCGAGCAGTTGGAAGCCGCCTGGGGGCGTCTGCCGGCCGATGTGCGCGACGCGCTGTCCGCCGCCGCCGAGCGCGTGCGCCGCTACCACGAGAAGCAGCTGGCGCACAGCTGGAGTTATGAGGACGAAGACGGCACCCTGCTGGGCCAGCAAGTCACGCCGCTGGACCGCGTCGGCATCTACGTGCCGGGCGGCAAGGCCGCCTATCCCAGTTCTGTGCTGATGAACGCGATGCCGGCCAAGGTGGCAGGCGTGGGCGAAATCATCATGGTGGTGCCGACGCCGGGAGGCGAGCGCAACGACTTGGTATTGGCCGCGGCCTATATCGCCGGCGTGGACAAGGTGTTCACTGTCGGCGGCGCTCAGGCGGTGGCCGCGCTGGCCTATGGCACGGAGACCGTGCCGCAGGTGGACAAGATCACCGGGCCGGGCAACACCTACGTCGCCGCCGCCAAGCGCCGCGTGTTCGGCGTGGTGGGCATCGACATGGTGGCCGGCCCGTCCGAGATCCTGGTGATCTGCGACGGCGACACCGATCCGGACTGGGTGGCGATGGACCTGTTCAGCCAGGCCGAACACGATGAGATCGCCCAGGCCATCCTGCTGTGTCCGTCGGCGGACTACATTGCCCAGGTGGAGGCCAGCATCGCCAGGCTGCTGCCGTCCATGCCGCGCCGCGCCATCATCGAGGCCAGCCTGGGCAACCGCGGCGCGCTGATCCAAGTGCGCGATTTGGCCGAGGCCTGCGAGATCAGCAACTATATCGCGCCGGAGCACCTGGAATTGTCGGTGGCCGATCCCGCTGCCCTGCTGCCGCGATTGCGCCACGCCGGCGCCATTTTCATGGGCCGCTTCACCTCGGAAAGCCTGGGCGACTACTGCGCCGGTCCCAACCACGTGCTGCCGACCAGCCGCACCGCGCGCTTCGCCAGTCCGCTGGGCGTGTACGACTTCCAGAAGCGCAGCAGCCTGATTCGCGTGTCGCAGGCCGGCGCGCAGAAGCTGGGCCGCATCGCCAGCCTGCTGGCGCGCGGCGAAGGGCTGAGCGCCCATGCCCGCGCCGCGGAGCTGCGGCTAGAGGATTGAGCCGCCGCTGACGGCGTAGCGCTCAGGCTGACGGTTTCGCCGCCGGTCTTCTACCCTGAAAGCTGGATGAACCGGCGGAGGGGTGGAGATGGCAAAAGGACTGGTCTGGTTGGCGGCAGGCCTGCTGTGCCTGGCCGCGGCGGCGTTCGGCGCGGAAAAGAAGGTGTTTCTGCTGGAGAGTTACCACAGCGACTACCAATGGGATCACGATTACCGCGCCGCCTTGTTCGAGAAGTTGTCGCCGCGCTGCGAGCTGGCGGTATACACGCTGGACAGCAAGCGCCTGCCGCGCGAGCAGGTGCTGGTCCGCGCCGACGAGGCGCGCAAGCGGATCGCGGCGTTTCAGCCGGATCTTGTCATCGTAGGCGACGACGCCGCGTTACAACTGGTAGGCAGCAAGCTGGCAGAGTCCGGCATGCCCGTGATTTACCTCGGCATCAACAACAATCCGCGCAATTATTTCCAGTCCACGCCCAGCAATCTCAGCGGGGTGCTGGAGCGGCCGCTGATCTTGCGCAACATCTTCGAGCTGGGGCATATCGTCCCCGGCCTGAAGCGCGCGCTGGCCATGTTCGACAGCGATCTGACCTCGCGCATCATCCGCGACGAAACCTTCATCGGCCGAGACAGCATCCGTCTGGGAAACATCGATGTCGACATCGCCCAGCCCGCCACTTTCGCCGAGTGGCAGCAGCGCATCCTGCAAGCGCCGCAACGCTACCAGGCGATCTGGGTGGGCCTGTATTTCACCCTGCGCGACGACAGCGGCAAGGTGGTGCCCAGCGACGAGGTGATGCGCTGGACCGCGGCCAACAGCAAGCTGCCGATGTTCGCGTTCTGGAACTTCGCGGTGGGCAAGGGCAAGACCATAGGCGGCAGAGTGCTGACCGGGCGCGAGCAGGGCCTGGAGGCCGCGCGGATGGCCAAGGCGGTGTTGTTCGAGAATCGCAACCTATCCTCTCTGTTTCCGGTCACGCCGTCGGAGGGCGAATACCTGTTCAGCCGCAGCGAGCTGTCGCGCGCCGGTCTGACGCTGCCGCCGCCGGTGGCGCGCAAGGCGCATTGGGTCGAGTAGCCCAAAGCCGGCGAAACTTGTAGGATGGACGTTCCGGCTTGGCGCGCGCCGCGCGATCGGCATGGGACGAGAAAGAGAAATGAAACTGACTGTGCAACAACTGGTGCGGCCGGAAATCGCCGCCATCGGCGCCTATCACGTTGCCGACGCCCAGGGCCTGATCAAGCTGGACGCGATGGAAAACCCGTGGCCGCTGCCGATCGAGCTGCAGCACGAGCTGGCCGCCGAACTGGCCCAGGTGGCGCTGAACCGCTATCCGGACGCCAACGGCGGCGGCCTGAAGGACGATCTGCGCGCCGCGTTCTCCATCCCCGCCGCCGCCGACATCCTCCTAGGCAACGGTTCGGACGAGTTGATCACGCTGATCGCCCAGGCGCTGGCGCGCCCCGGCGCCAAGCTGCTGGCGCTGGAGCCCTCGTTCGTGATGTACAAGATGAACGCGCTGTTCTCCGGCCTGCAGTACGTCGGCGTGCCGCTGCGCGAGGACTTCACGCTGGATTTGCCGGCCACGCTCGCCGCCATCGAGCGGGAACGGCCGGCGACGGTGTTCGTGTCCTACCCCAACAATCCCACCGGGCCGCGCTACGCCCGCGACGAGGTGATGGCCATCTGCCGCGCCGCGCCGGGCCTGGTGGTGGTGGACGAAGCGTATCAGAGCTTTTCTTCCGACAGTTTCATGGACCTGGCCGGCGAGCTGGACAACCTGCTGGTGATGCGCACGCTGTCCAAGCTGGGCCTGGCCGGCATCCGCCTGGGGTACGCCGCCGCCAGTCCGGCCTGGATCGCGGAGCTCAACAAGGTGCGGCCGCCTTACAACGTCAATGTGCTGACGCTGGCTGCCGCCCGTTTCGCGCTCAGGCACCTGGGGGTGTTCAATAGCCAGGCCGCCGAACTGCGCGCCGAGCGCGCGCGGCTGTTCGAGGCGCTGGCCGCCTTGCCTGCCTTGACGACGTTCCCGTCCGAAGCCAACTTCGTCACCGTCCGCGCGCCGGACGCGCCGGCGCTGTTCCAGCATCTGAAGGCGTCCGGCATTCTGATCAAGCAGTTGCATGGCAGCCACCCGCTGTTGGAAAACTGCTTGCGCCTGACCGTGGGCAGTCCGGATGAAAACGCCGCGCTGCTGTCCGCCATCCAACGTTTTTTCGCTTGAAGCCATGAGAACCGCAACCGTCACCCGCAACACGCTGGAAACCCAGATCACGGTGTCCTTGAATCTGGACGGCACCGGCGTCGGCCGTTTTGAAACCGGCGTGCCCTTTCTCGACCACATGATGGACCAGATCGCCCGCCATGGCCTGATCGACCTCGATGTCCAGGCGGCGGGCGACCTGCATATCGACGCCCACCACACAGTGGAAGACATCGGCATCACGCTGGGCCAGGCTTTCGCCAAAGCCATCGGCGACAAGAAGGGCATCCGCCGCTACGGCCACGCCTACGTGCCGCTGGACGAGGCTTTGAGCCGGGTGGTGATCGACCTGTCCGGCCGTCCCGGCCTGGTTTACAACGTCGATTACACTCGCGCCAGCATCGGCCAGTTCGACGTGGATTTGTTCTCCGAATTTTTCCACGGCTTCGTCAACCACAGCATGGCGACGCTGCATATCGACAATTTGCGCGGCCACAACAGCCATCACCAGGCCGAGACCATCTTCAAGGCTTTCGGCCGCGCGCTGCGGATGGCTTGCGAGCGCGACGAACGGATGGCCGGCATCACGCCGTCCACCAAGGGGACGCTCTCCGCATGAAAGTCGCAGTGATTGATTACGGCATGGGCAATCTGCACTCGGTGCTGAAGTCCCTGCAGGCCGTCAACGAAAACGGCGCCGATATTTTCCTGACCCGCGATCCGGAAGCCGTGGTGAAGGCCGACAAGGTGGTCTTCCCCGGCCAGGGCGCGATGCCCGATTGCATGCGCGAGCTGAACCGCCACGGCCTGGCCGACGCGGTGCGTGAAACTACGCAGAACAAGCCGTTTTTTGGAATCTGCGTCGGCGCGCAACTATTGTTCGAACATAGCGAAGAGGGCGATACCGCCGGCTTGGGGCTGTTCCCGGGCCAGGTGGTGCGTTTCGCGGACGATCTCGCCGCCGCGGGCGAGCGGCTCAAAGTGCCGCACATGGGTTGGAACCAGGTTTACCAGCGCCGGTCCCATCCCTTGTTCGCCGGCATCGCCGACGGCGAGCGCTTCTATTTCGTCCACAGCTACCATTTCGCGCCGGCCGACGCGGCGCTGACGCTCGCGGAAACAGATTATCCCGAGCGGTTTGCCTGCATCGTCGGGCGTGGCAATATATTCGCCACGCAGTTCCACACCGAAAAGAGCCACCGGGCCGGACTTCAGATGATGAAGAACTTCCTGGCCTGGGACGGCAATGTTTAACTCACGTTTCGATTTAGCACCATGCTGCTGATACCCGCGATAGACCTGAAAGACGGTCAATGCGTGCGCCTGAGACAGGGCGCGATGGACGACGCCACCATCTTCTCCGACGATCCGGTCAAGGTTGCCGCCCACTGGCGCGACCAGGGCGCGCGACGCCTGCATTTGGTGGACCTCAACGGCGCTTTCGCCGGCAAACCCAAAAACCTGTCGGTGATCCGCGACATCCTAGGCGAAGTCGGCGACGACATGCCGGTGCAGTTGGGCGGCGGCATCCGCGACCTGGACACCATCGAGGCCTACCTCGACATGGGCCTGTCCTACGTGATCATCGGCACCGCCGCGGTCAAGACGCCGGGCTTTCTGCACGATGCCTGCGACGCCTTTCCCGGCCAGGTCATCGTCGGACTGGACGCCAAGGACGGCATGGTGGCGATCGACGGCTGGGCCAAGATCACCAACCATAACGTGATCGATCTGGCCAAGCGTTTCGAAGACTACGGCGTCAACTCGGTGATCTACACCGACATCGGCCGCGACGGCATGATGACCGGCGTCAACATCGAAGCCACCGTCAAGCTGGCGCAGGCGCTGACCATTCCGGTGATCGCCTCCGGCGGATTGACCAATCTCGACGACATCCGCGCCCTGTGCGCGGTGGAAGACGAGGGCATCGAGGGCGCCATCACCGGCCGCGCGATCTACGAAGGCAGCATCGATTTCGCCGCCGCGCAGAATCTGGCGGACGAACTGGCCGGCTGAGCCGGCTGACTGCGGCGAACGGCGGGCAAGCCCGCCGCTCGCCGCGCCTGTAGCATTCTGGAAACGCACATGCTTGCCAAACGCATCATCCCCTGTCTGGACGTGACCGCCGGCCGCGTGGTCAAGGGCGTCAACTTCCTGGGCCTGCGCGATGCCGGCGATCCGGTGGAGATCGCCCGCCGCTACAACGAGCAGGGCGCCGACGAGCTGACTTTTCTCGACATCACAGCCAGTTCCGACCAGCGCGACATCATCCTGCATGTGATCGAGGCGGTGGCGGACCAGGTATTCATTCCGCTGACGGTGGGCGGCGGCGTGCGCAGCGTCGCCGACATCCGCCGCCTGCTCAACGCCGGCGCGGACAAGGTCAGCATCAACACGGCGGCCGTCACCCACCCCGAGTTCGTGCGCGAGGCATCCGAGCACTTCGGCAACCAGTGCATCGTCGTCGCGCTGGACGCCAAGGCGGTGACGCCGGAGAACGACCGCTGGGAGATCTTCACCCATGGCGGCCGCAACCGCACCGGGCTGGACGCCGTTGAATGGGCGCGCAAGATGCAGGAGCTGGGCGCCGGCGAAATCCTGCTGACCAGCATGGACCGCGACGGCACCAAGGCCGGCTTCAATCTGCCGCTGACGCGAGCGGTGTCCGACGCCGTGAGCATTCCCGTCATAGCCTCCGGCGGCGTCGGCAATCTGCAGCATCTGGTGGATGGCGTCAAAGAAGGCCATGCCGACGCGGTGCTGGCCGCCAGCATCTTCCATTTTGGCGAATACACGGTGGCAGAGGCCAAACAGGCCATGCGCGACGCCGGCATCGAGGTGAGGCTATGAGCTGGCTGGACGAAGTGAAGTGGGACGACAAAGGCCTGGTGGCCGCCATCGCCCAGGACGCGGCCAGCGGCCGCGTGTTGATGGTGGCGTGGATGAACCGCGAGAGCCTGCAATTGACCGCCGACACCGGCATCGCCCACTACTTCAGCCGCTCGCGGCAAAAACTGTGGAAGAAGGGCGAGGAGTCCGGCCATCTGCAGACGGTGAAGGAGCTGAGGCTGGACTGCGACGGCGACGTCATCGTGATGCAGATCGAACAAATCGGCGGCATCGCTTGTCACACAGGGCGGGAGAGCTGTTTTTACCGCCGCTTCGAGAACGGCGGCTGGACGACGGTGGACGCCGTGCTGAAAGACCCGAGCACCATCTACCATCCCTGAATTGCGGCCGGTCAACGCCGCCGCGGCCGGCCGGGTTACAATGGCGGCCGGCTTTGCCAGAATGTCATGCCCGCGCCTTATACTGCAAGGCTGGCGGGCCAAAGGATAACGCTATGACACCGGATGTGTTGAAGAACATCGCCGATACGCTGGAAGCCCGGCGCGAAGCGGCGCCGCAGTCTTCCTACGTGGCCTCGCTGTTCCACAAGGGCGAGGACGCCATCCTGAAGAAGGTGGCGGAAGAGGCGGCGGAGACGCTGATGGCCTCAAAGGACAAGGACAAGCTGCACCTGGTGCGCGAAGTGGCCGATCTGTGGTTCCACACCATGGTGCTGTTGACATATCATGGCTTGCGCCCGGAAGACGTGGTGATGGAGCTGCACCGCCGCGAGGGCATTTCCGGCCTGGACGAGAAGGCCGCGCGCAAACCCACAGCCTGAACAACGGAACAACACGATGAGCGACTGCCTTTTCTGCAAGATCGTGGCGGGCCAGATTCCCGCCAACAAGGTTTACGAAGACGACGATGTGCTGGCTTTCCACGACATCCGTCCGATCGCGCCGGTGCACTTCATGATCATTCCCAAGCTGCACGTCGACTCGCTGGCCCATTGCGGCCCCGAACACGAGGCGGTGCTGGGCAAGATCCTGACGCTGGCTCCGCGGCTGGCCAAGGAGCAGGGCCTGGCGTCCGGTTTCAAGACCGGCATCAACACCGGCCGCGGCGGCGGCCAGGAAGTGTTCCACCTGCATGTGCACGTGTTTGGCCACAAGGGCTGAGCGCGGCTACCGTTTTTTCATAAGGAAGAGTCACAATGGGTTCTCTGAGCATCTGGCACTGGCTGATCGTGCTGCTGATCGTGGTACTGGTGTTCGGCACCAAGAAGCTGCCGAACATCGGCAAGGACCTCGGCAACGCGGTCAAGGGCTTCAAGGAAGGCATGAACGAAGGCGCCAAGGACGGCCAGCCGCCGGCCAAGGACGCCGGCCGCATCATCGACGGCGAAGCCGACAAGAAATAAACACGGTGACGCGGCGTGCTTGACATCAGTTTCGGCGAATTCGTCCTGATCGGCGCGGTGGCGCTGGTGGTGCTGGGCCCAGAGCGGCTGCCGACGGTGGCGCGCACCGTCGGCGCGCTGCTGGCGCGCGCGCAGCGCTTCGTCGCCACCATGAAGGCGGACATGCAGCAGCAGGCCAATCTGCAAGGGCTGGACAGCCTGCGCCAGGACATCCAGGACGCCGCGCACAGCTTTCGCGGCCAGTTGGAATCCGAGGTGCGGCAAGTGCGCGACGCGATAGACCAGAACGCCGCCGACGCGCGCGCGCTGGCCGAGCAGGCGGCGGAGCCGTTCCAGGAGGCCGATCGAACGATACACGGCGCGCGGGAGCCCGACGCGGAAGCGCAGGCGCTGGCCGAGGAAAACCGTCCGCTGCCTGACGCGCCGGCCGCGCCAGACAGCGCGCCGCCCGCCCGCGACGAGAACCAGCTGGATCTGTTCGACGACTTGCCGCCGAGCGCGCCCGTTTCCCAACCTACCGCATCACAAGCTCGCGAATGAACGAACAACCGCTGCTCGCGCACCTGATCGAGCTGCGCACCCGGCTGGTGCGCGCTCTCCTGGGCATCGCCCTGGTCTTTCTAGGCCTGTTCCACTGGTCGTCCGACATCTACCACCTGCTGGCCAAGCCCTTGTTGGACGCGCTGCCGCAGGGCGGCAGCATGATCGCCACCGAGGTGACTTCCACCTTCTTCGTGCCGATGAAGGTGACCATGCTGGTGGCCTTCCTGGTGTCGTTGCCCAACACCTTGTACCAGGTTTGGGCCTTCGTCGCGCCCGGGCTGTACAGCCACGAGAAGAAGCTGGTGCTGCCCTTGGTGCTGTGCAGCCTGCTGCTGTTCCTGGTCGGCATGGCTTTCGCCTATTTCCTGGTGTTCCCGGTGGTGTTCCACTTCATGTCGGCGGTGACGCCGGCCGGCGTCAGCATGATGACCGACATCGACAAATACCTGTCTTTCGTCCTCGGCATGTTCATGGCCTTCGGCACCACTTTCGAGGTGCCGGTGCTGGTGGTGGTGCTGACGCGGATGGGCGTGGTGACGGTGGCCAAGCTGCGCGAGGCGCGGCCTTACGTGATTGTCGGCGCCTTTGTCATCGCCGCCATCGTCACGCCGCCGGATGTGCTGTCGCAGACGCTGCTGGCGGTGCCGCTGTGGCTATTGTTCGAAGTCGGGGTGCTGGTGGCCAGCCTGATGGAGCGCAAAGCCCGCGCCCGGGAGCATGCGGAGTCCGCGCCATGAGCCGCGAAGCCTGCCGCGCCGGCGCGTCCGCCGCGCTGATATCGCTGATCGCGCTGACCCTGGCCTGGGAGCTGTGGCTGGCGCCGCTGCGGCCGGGCGGCTCTTTCCTGGCATTCAAGGCCTTGCTGTTGTTGTTGCCGCTGCGTGGCATCCTGGCTGGACGGCTTTACACCTACCAGTGGTCCAGCATGTTCATCCTGGGCTTCTTCATCGAGGGCGTGATGCGAGGCTGGGGCGACCATGGCCTGTCGCAGCGATTGGCATGGTGTGAAGTGCTGATCAGTACACTATTCTTCATCTGTGTATTGGGGTACGCCAGGAGCTTCAAAAAGCTCAAGGTTTGAGACGGCTAGAGCTTGAGGAAAAGACCGGCATCCCATGATGCCGGTCTTTTTTTGAGCTTTTTGCCACTGGTTCGGCGTGAATTTAACCGTTCAGAATGCCGCCTCTGGCGGGGCGGGAAGGCGCTCATCTAGAATCGCAGCACACAACGGATCGGGCTCAGCCCGGCCACTATCTATCTCATCGGGTGTGGGGAAGTGACAATGCGGAATTTGTCCATCGCGGCCAGGATTACCCTAGGCTTCGGGCTGCTGTTGGCGGCCCTGGTGCTCACCGGGCTGCTTACGCAGCTGGGCTTGAGCAAGATCGCCACGCGGGTGGCGGAAGTCAGCTCGCACGAGCTGGTGTTCTATACCGACATCGTCGAATTGCAGCGGAACATGGGCAACCTGCGCCGCTTCGAGAAAGACTATTTCATCAATATCGCCAACGACGGCAAGCGCGCCGAATACCAGACCAAGTGGAAGGGCGCGCTGGCCGGCGCTCAGAAGTCCATCCAGCAGGCGACGACGCATCCGCTGGACGACGGCGCCAACCAGAAGCTGGGCAAACTGTCCACGCTGCTGTCCGGCTATGCCGACGGCTTCGGCAAGGTGTCGGCGATGGTGGAGGCCAGGCAGGTCACCGCGACTGCCGACGCCAACCACGAGCTGGACAAGTACAAGGACAATATCCACCAGATGGAGGGCGCGTCCGAAGAGCTGGCCAAGGCGGCCGCCGACGCGGTGAGCCAGTTGAACGACCAGATCGACGCCACCTCGTCGGCGGTGCGTTCCCAGCTGTTGACCGAGATCCTGTTGGCGCTGGTGGTCGCCACCCTGTTCGCCTGGTACGTGATCTCGTCGATCCGCCAGCCGCTGCTGAAAATGCGCGACGCCAGCCAGGAGCTGGCCGACCAGCGCAATCTGCAGCTGCGGCTGCCTGACTTCGGCCAGAACGAGCTGGGCAGCGTGGCCGGCTCGCTGGGCAAGCTGGTGGACAGCGTGCGTTCGGTGGTGGTGGAGTCGCAGCAGCACTCCTCCAGCTTGGCGCGGGCGGCCAATCAACTGTCCGGCGTCAGCGAGCATGTGTCGTCGGCGTCGGCGCACCAGTCCGAATCCGCCTCCAGCGGCGCGGCGGCGATCGAGCAAATGTCGGTCAGCATCAACCTGGTGGCCGACAGCACCCAGGATGTGGAGCGCCAGGCGCGGTTGACCATGGAGCAGGCGACCGCCGGCAGCGAGCTGGCGCAGAAGGCGGCCGGCGAGATCCGCCAGATCGCCACCAGCATCACCGAAACCTCGACGATGATGGACGGGCTCAACCAGCGTTCGGCCGACATCGGCGACATTGTGCGGGTAATTCACGACATCGCCGATCAGACCAATCTGCTGGCCTTGAACGCCGCCATCGAGGCGGCGCGCGCCGGCGAGATGGGCCGCGGCTTCGCGGTGGTGGCGGACGAGGTGAGAAAATTGGCCGAGCGCACCAGCCAGGCCACCACTGAAATCTCCAGCCATATCGACGGCGTGTTGGCCGACACCCAGCGCGCTTACCAGAGCATGCAGCAGGCCAACAGCCGGATCGAGAGCGGCGTGGTCAGCGCCTCAAGCGTGGCGGACGCGCTGCTGCAGATCCGCGACCTGGCGGCGCAGTCGGTGCAGCGCATCGCCGATATCGCCAACGCGATCAAGGAGCAGAGCCAGGCTAGCCAGTCGGTGGCGCGCAATGTCGAGCAGATCGCGCAGTTGAACGGCCAGACCACCGAGGCGGCCGGCGAGGCCAGCAAGCTGGCCACCGAGCTGAGCGCGCTGTCAGAGGAACTGGACGCCTGTCTGCAGCGTTTCCGCACCTGAGGCCGGCTCGCGGCGAGACGAAAGCCCCGGCGGTGCGCCGGGGTTTTCGTTTTTCCGGCGCTCAGCTTAGGGCCAGCGCCGCCAGCGTGTTGTCGCGCAGCGCGCGGCGCAGCGGGGCGACCTCCATGCCGCGCAACTCGGCCAATAGCTCGACGAAGCGGGCCAGCTGGAACGGCTCGTTGGGCATGTCCCGCGCGTATTCCGGCCGGATGTCCGGCGCGTCGGTTTCCAGCACCAGGCTGGACAGCGGCAGGCTGGCCGCCAACGCGCGGATGCGGCGAGAGCCGCTGTAGGTCATCGCGCCGCCGAAGCCCAGCTTGAAGCCCTGGCGAATGAAGGCCTGGGCCTGCTGCTCGCTGCCGTTGAAGGCGTGGGCGATGCCGCATTCCACTTTCTGCTCGCGCAAGTGCTTGAGCACGCGGTCCACCGAGCGCCGGACGTGCAGCACCGCCGGCAGGCCGTGCTTGCGCGCCAGCTTCAGCTGTTCCGCTAACAGCGCCTCCTGCCGCGCCGGGTCCAGTTCCGGCAGGTAGAAATCCAGGCCGATCTCGCCGACGGCCGCCGGCGCGTGCGCGGCCAGCGCCGCGTCCAGCAGCCCCAGGTGATCGTCCAGGTGCCGGTCCAGATAGATGGGATGCAGCCCCAGGGCGATCCAGCAGCCATAGCGCTCGCGCATCGCCAGCACGTCGGCGAAGGCGCCGGCCGTCACCGCCGGCACCAGCAACTGGCCGACGCCGGCCGCGCGCGCGCGCGCCGCCACGCCGTCCACGTCCGCCGCCAGCTCCGGCGCGTCCAGGTGGCAGTGGCTGTCGATCAGGCAATCTTCCGCCGGCAGCGGATCGAAGCGCGTCACAGCTTCCATGTGAACCCCAGCAGCGTTTGCCAGCCGGCAGTGTGTTCGCCGGTGTTCTCCGCCGCCCAGCGGCTGCCCGCGCCGACGTCCAGTGTCCAGCGGCGGGAGAGCGGATGCGACATCACCAGCAAGAGGTTGCTCTGCTCCAACTGCCAGCCGGAACCGCCGTCATGATGGTTCAAACCCCGCCGCCGTTTCTGGTTGGCCAGGCTGGCCCAGCCCAGCACTGAAAACTTCTGGCCCATCCAGTCGCCCAGCGGCGCGTTCAGCGTGGCTACCAGCAACTGGCCGGGATGGCTGTCGCCGATGCGGCTGGCGTAGCCGAAGGACAGGCTGCCGTCGCGCGGCAGGTCGAAGCCGTAGCGCGCCAGCGCTAGGCTCTGCGACACGCCGCCGCCCAGGCTCCAGGCTGGCTCCGAGGCCACGCCCAGCGACACCCAGCCGCCCGGCGCCGGCAGCGCCCAGCCGCCTTCGCCGTCCTGCACGTACAGGGCGCCGAAACGGGTGCGGTATTGCAGGTCCACGCTGGGTTGCAGCCGCGAGGAGTTGCCGTAGGACGTCTGCCGCGTCATCAGTTCGGTGCTGATGGACAGGTCGAGAGCCTGGCCGTCGTCGGCATGGCAGGGCGGGACGGCGAGCAGCAGGCCGCACAGGCCGGAGAGGAGGAAAGGGCGTGGCATCGGGGCTCCGGTAGGATCTGGGCGCGCGGCCCGTTTCAAGCGCTCATCTTAGCCAACTTGGCGATGAAGCGGGCCAGGTGTGGATCGCTATCAGAATAAGGCAACTGGTCGAAATCGAACCAGCGCGCTTCATTGAACTCCGTCTGGTCGTAGCGCAGCGGCAAGGTCCGTGAAACCGACAGCGCGTACCACAGCGTCACGTCCAGATGATGGCCAGCGACTTCGGTGCGAGTGAGAAATGAGGCGGCGGGCACGGGCAAGCCGCTTACGCCAAGCTCCTCAAGCAGCTCGCGCGCGACAGCATCGCGCGGGTGCTCCCCGGGATCGACATGGCCGCCGGTGGGCAGCCACAGGCCGGCGTTTTTGTGGTCCACCAGCAGCAGGCTGGATCCATCTACCAGCGCGAAGTAGGTCGATAGATGCTCCGGCGGCGTGGCCGGCTTTTCCCGCCGCCATAGTTCTGCGCCGGAATCTATCCAGGCCAGCGTGGCCTGGAGGTGCTCCGCTTCCAGCGCGTCCAGCGGGATGATGGAGGATATTTCGGCGCGAATGGCGGCGCGCAGCGCTCGGCTCAATCCTGCTCCTCCGGCTGCAGTTGTTGCAGCAGGTAGAGCTTGTGGTAGATGCCGCCCTGCCGCATCAGCGCGTCATGGTTGCCGGATTCGGCGATGCGGCCATGGTTGAGCACGACGATGGTGTCGGCGTCGCGGATGGTGGACAGGCGGTGGGCGATGGAGATCAGGGTGATCTGGCCGGCAAGCTTGGCCAGCGCCTGCTGCACCAACTGCTCGGTTTCGCTGTCGATGTGCGAGGTGGCTTCGTCCAGCAGCAGGATGCGCGGCTGGCCGGCCAGCGCGCGGGCGATGGCGATCAGCTGCTTTTGGCCGCTGGACAGCCGCGCGCCGCTTTCGCCCATATCGCTGTCGTAGCCGTTTTCCAGCGACAGGATCAGCTCGTGCACGCCGGCGGCACGGGCCGCGTCCTCTATCCGAGCTTGCGGCAGGCCGCGGCCCATGTCGATGTTCTCGCGCGCGCTGGCGGCCAACAGGAAGGGGTCCTGCGGCACCAGGCCGACGCCGGCGCGGAAGGCGGCGTCGCCGATGGCGTAGAGCGGCTGGCCGTCGACCAGGATTTCGCCTTGCTGCGGCCGGTAGAAGCGCAGCAGCAGCGACAGCAGCGTGGATTTGCCGCTACCGGTGTGGCCGACGATGCCGATGAAGCCGCCGGCTGGAATCTCCAGGCTCAGATCGTGCAGCACCGGATGCTCGGCCTGGTAGCCGAAGCGTAGGCCGCGGAAGCTGACCGCGCCGTCAGCGATATGGCCGGCTTCCAAGGCTTGCGGCGCGGCCGGCTCGGCCAGCAGCTGGCTGACGCGGCTGGCGGCCACCACCGCCTGCTGTAGCTGGCCGAATTGCAGCGTGATCTGGATCAGCGGCTCCACCACCCGGCCGATGTAGCCGACGAAGGCGTACAGCACGCCGATCTCCAGCCCGTCCAGCGGGCGCTGGCCGTAGCTGTGGATCACCGCCACCAGCAGCAGCACATTGAGCAGGTCCAGCGCCGGACGCAGCAGCCAGGCATTGGCGCGCAGCTCGCGCAGCCGCGCCTGGTAGTAGCGCTGGTTGGTGTCGTCGAAGCGGCCGACGAAGCGGCTCTCGGCATTGCTGGCCTGCAGCACGGCGATGCCGGAAATGGATTCCGCCATTTGGGCGTTGATGTCGCTGCGCAGCGCGCGGGCGCGGGCCACCGACGGCGCGCTCAGCCGTTGGTACAGCCAGACGATGGCGAAGGTGGCGGGGAACAGCAGCAGGGAAACCAGCATCAACCGCCAGTCCAGCCAGGCCATCGCCGCCAGCGCGCCCAGCACCACGATGCTGCTGTTGAGGATGACGAACAGCGCTTGCACGTACAGCGCTTTGACGGATTCGGTGTCGTTGGTGACGCGGCTGACCAGCTGGCCGGTGATGGCCTGGTCGAAAAAGGCCATCGGCAGCCGCATCACGTGGCCGTACACGCGCTCGCGCAGCCGCAGCACCGCGCGCATCGCTACGCCGGCCAGCCGCACCAGCTGCCGGTAGCGCAGCGCGGCGGCGGCCAGGCCCAGCAGCAGGCTGCCGGCCAGCAGGCCGGCGATGGCGCTCCACTCCAGCCGGTGCGGCAGCAGGTAGCTGTCGATGAATACCTTGCCCAGCAGCGGCGCGCCGGCTTCCAGCAGGGCGGCGATCAGCAGCCAGAAACCGCCCAGCCACAGGTGGCGGCGGTCGGGGCGGGCGGCGTCGGCGAGCAGGGCGACGGCTTCGCGGGTTTGCAGACGGCTGGCGTCAGATTTCATCGAGGCTGGCCTCCAGTTGTTGATAGCGCCATTGGCCGGCGTACCAGCCGTCCAGCCGCAGCAGCGCGTCGTGGCTGCCTTGTTCGGCGATGCGGCCGTGGTGCAGCGCCACGATATGGTCGGCGTCGGCCACTGCCGACAGCCGGTGGCTGACGATGATCACGCTGCGGCCGCGCCGCGCTTCGCGCAGATGGCGCAGGATCTGGCTTTCGGTTTGGGTGTCCACCGCCGACAGCGCGTCGTCCAGCAGCAACAGCGGCGCGTCGGCCAATAGCGCGCGGGCGATGGCGACGCGCTGGCGTTGGCCGCCGGACAGGGCCACGCCCTTCTCGCCCACGGGTGTGTCGTAGCCCTGAGGCAGGCGCAGGATGTCCTCGTGCACCGCGGCCAGCCTGGCCACGCGCTCGATGTCGGCCTGACTGGCGTCCGGCCGCGCCAGCGCGATGTTTTCGGCGATGCTGGCGGAGAACAAGAAGGCTTCCTGTGGCACCCAGCTGATGGCGCCGCGCAAGGTTTGCAGCCGGTAGTCGGCGATGTCGGCGCCGCTCCAGCGGATGGCGCCCTGCTGCAGCGGGTATTGCCGCATCAGCAGCTTCAGCAGCGTGGATTTGCCGCTGCCGGTGGGGCCCACCACGCCCAGCGTGCGGCCCGGCGGCAGGTCGATGGACACCTGGCGCAGCGCGGCGGCGGCATCGTCGGAATAATGGAAGGTGAGGTCGTCGAAAACCAGCGCGCCGGGCGAGAGCTCGGCCCGGCCGCCGTTGTCGGCGACGTCGGGCTCGGCGTCCAGCACCGGCCGCAGCCGCTGCCAGGCGGCCGCGCCGCGTTGCAACAGCGACAACACCCAGCCGGCGGCGAACATCGGCCAGATCAACTGCACCAGGTACATGCTGAAGCTAGTGAGCGCGCCTATGGTCAGCTGGCCGTGCCACACCTGATAGCCGCCGACCGCCAGCGCGATGGCGGTGGCGCTGACCAGCGACACGCCCACCGCCGGCTCGAACGCGGCTTCCCAGCGCTGGGCCTGGAAGCTGCTGTCCGAAGCCGCCGCGGCCAGCCGCGACAGCTCGGCGTCGTTGCGCGCCTCCAGCCCCAGCGCGCGCAGCGTGCGCACGCCGCTCAGGGTTTCCTGCACATGGTCGTTGAGTTTGCCGAAACGGGCCAGCGCCTCGCCCCACTCGCGGTGGATGTGGTTGGAGATGCGGGAGAAGGCCCAGGCCATGAAGGGGAAGGGCAGCAGCGCCGCCAGCGCCAGCCTCCAATCCACGCCCAGCGTCATCATCGCCAGCACCAGCACCAGGGTCAGCAGCCCGTCGAAACCGGCCAGCATCGCTTCTCCCGCCGCCATTTCCACCGAGTCGATGTCGTTGGTGGCGCGCGCCATCAGGTCGCCGGTGCGTTGGCGCTGGAAGAAGGCCGGGCCCTGTTCCGCCAGCCTGCGATAAAGCCGGGTGCGCAGCTCCACGCCCAGCCGGTAAGAGGCGGTGAATAATTGCAGCCGCCAGCCCACGCGCAGCGCGTAGATGGCCAGGCCCATGCCCAGCAGTTGGCCGAGCGCCATCAGCAGCGCGTCGCCGGACAGCCGCCGCGCCACCAGCGCGTCGACGATATGGCCCACCTGGCGCGGAATCATCACGGTCAGCACCGCCACCGCGGCCAGCATCAGCGCGGCCAGGATGTAGGAGCGCCAGTGGCGGGAGACGAAGCTGAGCAGCAGTCTGGTCAGGGACATGGAGCGCCCGGGAATGGTACGGAGCCGTCCATTCTATGCAAAGCGCAAATCCATTTCCACCCGTCGCTCAATGCAGGTATATGCCGCGCTTGGGCGGCGGCGGCGTCTCCAGCGGCAGCCCTTGCATCTCGCGCAGCGAGGCCTCGATGGTGTGGCACAGCGTGGACAGCGGCAGGTCGTTGCCTTCGGTGCCGAAGGGCTCCTCCAGCTCTTCGGCGATTTGCTCCAGCGCGAAATAGGTGTAGGCGATGAAAACGGCGATGGCCGGCGTCAGCCAGCCTATGCTGCTGACCAGGCCGGCCGGCAGCAGCAGGCAGTACAGCGTCACCGTGCGGTTGAGCAGCACGCGGTAAGTGAAGGGCATCGGCGTGCCGGCGATGCGTTCGCAGCCGCCCAGGATTTCCGACAGGGTATTCAGGTTGCGGTCCAGCGCATGCCATTGCAGCTCGGACAAGCGTCCCTCGCGCTGCAGCCGTTGCGCCTCGCGCCCCAGCCAGGCTAGCGTCAGCGCCGGCTGGAAGCGCCCGGCCAGCACCCGCGCTTGTTCGGACGCGGGCAGCAGCCGGCGCAGGTGGGTTTCCGCGTCGTCGTCGCGCAGCTGGGCCTTCAGCGCGTAGGCGAAGGCGCACACGCCATCCACGAAGCGGCGGCTGTCCGCGTCGTCGCCCAGCGCCGCCAGCATCTGCCGGGCCAGCGAGCGGCTGGTGATGGTCAGGCTGCCCCATAGCTTGCGCGCTTCCCAGAAGCGGTCGTAGCTGACGGTGTTGCGAAAACCCAAGAAGATGGCCAGCGACACGCCCAGCAGCGTGAAAGTGGGAATGCTGAGCGCGGAATCTCCCAGGCTTTGCAGCCACCAGTGGCGCAGGGACGCCGCCAAGAGTGCCGCCGCCAGCACCAGCAGCAGCCGCGGCAGGATGCGCGGCAGCACCGAGCCGTGCCAGACGAACAGCAGACGGAACCAGGATGGAATGTTGCGGACTATCATGGCGGAACAGGCGGGATGGGTACGTTAAAATGGTACACAATAATCCCTGCCAGGTTGTTACGTGTCGGGAATATTTCCGCTTCGCCCGCCCGTTTTCAGAACAGCTGCTTGTAACCCAGCTGCCATTCGCGGCGGACGCGGGCGCCAGACTGCTCCTGTTTCCAGCTGGCGGACACGCTTTGATTCCGGTTCAGGTAGCGGATCTGCCGCAGGCTGACGCGGTTGAATGCGCTGCCGCTGTCCGCCTGATTGAAATGCCGGCTGACCGACAGCCAGGTTTTCATGTCCCATAGTTCGCGCACCATTACGCCGCCCTCCAGTTCCCCGAAGGCGTAGCCTTGCCTGCCGGTGGTCGCGAGCCCGCCGCCCGCCAGCGCGTAGAAGTCCGCGTCGCGCTGGACGCGCCGGGCCAGGCCGAGCGCGCCGTTGATTTGCGCGACGGACCGCTCCTGCAAATTTTGATCCAGTTGCTGCTGGTAGGCGATGTTCAGCCGTCCCGCCAGACCGCCGGCGATCGGGTCGCGCGGCAGCAGGGTTTGCATGCCGTACAGCACGAATTGTTGCAGTCTCGGCGCTCCGCCGCGCAGCGGCATCCGGAACGTCGGGGCCAGGATTTGCAGCTCGTTTTCCTGGTTGTAGCCGCGGTTGTCGTCGTCCAGGCGATGGGAAGCGGGCACCAGGCTGATTTCCAGATTGTCTTCGCCGTCGCGCCGCAGCCAGGACAGGCTGGCCTGGGAGGAGGGCGGCGTGGACATCGGACCAAAGCCCTTGCTCATGTCCAGAGACATCCCGGGGTAGCGCTCCCGCTCCAGGGCCTCGAGCCGCGCGGCGTTGGACAGCCAGCGTTCGCGGGCCAGCTGTTGTTCCAGGTACAGGTGCTGGTTGAGCGCCTGCGCGTGCTCCAATTGCAGGAAGCCCTCGGGGCTGGGCGGCTGCGCCAGGCCGGCGGGCATCTCGCCCGCCGCCAGCGCGCGCTGGTTTTCCCGGCGGCGGGCGGCGGGCAGCGTTTCATCCAGGGTCCGCACCAGCCAGCGGCTGGGCGCGATCATCCTGCTGGCCTGGACCAGGCCGGCGTCGCTCGCTTCGCGCACCAGCTCCATCGGCGCCAGCCAGCGCTTGGCCGGCAGCGGCTTGCCGCTCAATCCCATGATGAAGTGGATGACGGTCGCGCAATTGTATTTCTGGAAAAAATAGGTCAGCCGCGCCCGCTTCAATTCCAGCAGGTGCAGCCGGATCAGCTCGCGATGCCAGGCGTCGAACGCCAAATCGTATTCCCAGACGCTGCGCTGCTCCTGATCGACGTAGCGCCGCAATTGCTCGTGATAAGGCGACAGCGCGAAATAGCCGGTTTTGCCGATGAGCAGGCTGTCCACCAGCAGCTTGGGCAGGTTCCAGGTATCGGCGTCGGTGTAGAAGGAGATCGCGTGCTCCAGGGGGCTCCCGTCCGGCCGCGCGCCGGCAATCTTCAGGAAAGCATGTCCCAGCATGCTGGCGGGCAAGGCCTGGTTTTCGCTGGCGAATACCAGGCTGATGCGGCCCATCGGCGCGCGCGCGCGGAAGTCCGCCACTTCCTGGCACTGGTCCAGCGGCAGTTCCGGCGCGTTGAGCGTTTTTCGCAGCCACCAGTAGCGGGCAGGGAAGCGGCAGACCGCGTCCCGAGCGCCGCCGTACAACAGGCGCAGCGTCGCGTCGAGTTCCCGGGCTGCGGAGAAGGGCTGGCCGGAGAGGAGAAAATCCGGATCGGTGACCAGGGGCTCGCCATTCTGGCTATGCAGCAGAGATTGCCACTCGATGGTTTCGGCCAGATGCGCGGAGCGCGCCGTGGCGATCAACTGCTCGGGCAGGTTGTCTTCGGCCTGGGCGCAGTGTGCCGCGAGCAAGCAAAAAAGGGCGGCAATGCTGCCGCCCTTGGCGATGATATCGCGTAGTTTCATTATTTCCGGCAGGAAACAACGATGTTGTCCGAGTACTTCCACATCTTTTCGGTGGAGTAGTCGGTGGTGGAGCCGAACGCGCCGCCGCTCAGGATGTTGATGAAGAATTTCGGATCGACCGTTTTTTCCGCGACGGTTTGCTGAGCGCAACCTTCGGTTTCGGTCATGATGATCTTGTTTTTGTTTTCACGCTTCAGGTTGACGATGCCGGGCGCTTTGAATGCTTGGCCATCGATGGTGCCCTTGATTTCAGTGCCGGTGGAGCTGGACACGTTAACTTGTTGGGTCTGGTCGTTCAGAATCGAGGCGCAACCGGTCAGGCCGAGGGCCAACAGGGCGGCGGGCAGCAGCAAGAGTTTCATTTTATTTTTTCACGGAAATTAAGGCGGGAATGCCTGGTTTTACGAGGATGTCCCCCGTAAAGGGCGTTGATGCTAATTGAAAAAATAATGGGGCGCAACTTGAATTATTTACCAACCATATTGTTGCGAATCTGATTTCTTACTGCTGCAGGTAAATCACATTTCGCGCATGTGAATTTTTCTGAATATTTGAATTGTTTCAAGTACGCCAGGCGAGTTCTGGCGATGCCTTGATGATCGCGTTTCTTTTAAAGTAGAGTATATATTTTAATTTTTAAATTGAAGTAATTACTCTTTATTATGTTTCGTTTTTATGCTTCTTATTGGTCGGAAGCGCTTTTAATTAATTCCGCCATGCATTTTTGTTTCACTTGGGTTTTTATGCCGGCGCAAGAGTTCAATGGGGTTTTTGCTCTAATGGCGGCGAAGCGCTCTGCGCGCGGTGCCTGCTGTTTAAGCAGCCATGGCCAATGGCATGGGAGGCCGGCGCATTCTGGCCGCGGCGGCGCGCCGGGGGACGAGCGACGCCATCCGTTGCAGGGCGAAGGCGTGGCGTGACTGTCATAAAGAACAGTTTGTTCCGATGATGATGGTTCTATCATGAACGAATTGCGCAAAGGGGATGTCCGCGCGGCCAGTTCTGGGCGCGCGATGTGCCGCGGCGATGCGGACGGCGGCTCCGCCGTTTTCACGCCACCGCCGCGGAAGTTCCGTGTTCCCTGACGGGAGGCATCATGAAGACCACCACCATCCCATCGATCCAGCCGGCGCAGAGCGCGCCGCTGGTTCTGCCGGCCGCGCAGTTGCGCAGCAATGCCCAGACGCTGTTCGCCCAGTTGGACAAGAATCCGGCCGCGCGCGCCGAATTCATCCGCAACCCTGTCGGCGTGCTGACGGCCAAGGTCAGCCAGCGCCAGTTGCCTGCCCAGCAATTGTCCGACGTCAACCGCCTGCTGTTTTCCATGTTGGCCAACGACGGTTTCCGCCAGTGGATGGACGACTATCCCGCCAGTCCGGCGGGCAAGCCGGTCAGCGAGGAGCAGTTCAGCAAGGACTTCGCCGCGGCGGTGCTGAAGTACGCCGACGCCGATCTGATCCGCGCGATGTTCAAGCTGGCCAGCGATGGCTTCGGCCTGCCGGGTTTCGGCAATTCCGCCGAACAGTTGCTGATCGGCCCGGAAAAGAGCGTGGCCACGCCGCCGGCGACGCCGTCCACTTCGGACCAGACCTTGCGTTCCAGCCAGAACTTCAACGGCTTCGCTTCCGGCTTGCCCTTCGGTTTCGGCGGCGTGGCCGACGCCGCGCTGCTGCGCACGGTGATCGGCCAACTGGTCGACCAGGCCAAGCAGATGCAGGCCGCCGGCCTGCTCAAGGTCTGAATTCGGGCCGCCGCGCGCGACCCAAGCATCCGCTGGGAAGGCATGTACGCCCACCATTGCCAGGCCTGCGCCCGCATTTATCGCGACGAGGCGGTGCGCCGGCTGGTGCGCGAGCACTATGAGGAAATGATCGCCGAAGTGCTGCAGGCCGCCTGGCTGGATGAGCACCACGTGCCCGGCGAATCGCGCGGGATGGCCGAGAGGCGGCGAGCCTGCGCGCAGGCCTAGCGGGATGGGGTCAGTTTCCGGACGCGCTCAATCCCACTGCAGCGCGCCCTTTTTCCATTCGTAGACAAAACCTATGGTGAGGATGCCGAGGAACACCGCCATCGCCCCCAGGCCGAACAGGCCCAGCTCATCCTTGAGCGTCACCGCCCACGGGATCATGAACGCCACTTCCAGATCGAACAGGATGAACAGGATGGCTACCAGGTAGTAGCGGACGTCGAAGCGCTTTCGCGCGTCGCCGAAGGCATTGAAGCCGCACTCGTACGGCGACAGCTTTTCCGGATCCGGCCGGTTGGGGCCGAGCAGCTTGCCCAGCATCAGCGGCAATACGCCGACCAATAGGCCTACCAGGATGAACAGAAGGATGGGGAAGTAATTCTGCAGCATGGTTCAGCGGGTTCCTGCGCGGGTGGGGAAACAGGAATAGACCGCCACAGGCCGCCGAGTGCCGCGGCAAACGGTAAAAGTTTGGTAAAAGCCGCACGGCATGGTCCGGCCTGTCATAACAAAGGCCATCCTGCTGGGGATGGCCTGAGTTGGCGTTGTCGCGCAGAGCGCTGGCAATCTGGCGTCGCTGCCGCCTGTCGTCTCGCAGTGTGACCGTTGCCGGAGTCCTGGCCGGAATAGCGGTCTGGTGGGTGCTGCGGATGGCGGTGTGGCGCGGCGCAACCAATCAGAGTGCGGGATCGGAAGGTTCGCCTGAGTTTGCCGGTATGCGTCGCTCCATGGTGAAATGATCGGGACTTCTTGTGCTTTATATCGGTCTTTTATAGCTATCCTAAATAGCTGTTTTTTTTATTTTTTGTTACGGCTGGTACGCTTCTTGTCTGGGCCGCTGGCCCTTGTCCAGCTGGCCATGCGGCCACACCGCATCCTTCCGGCTTCCCTTCGTCGCTGTTACGGTTATGTCGTTGTCGCAATGCGCATGGGAGCGGATGTGAAATCGATACAGGCTTTGGCCTGCCTGCAACTGTCGCTAAGCAGCGCTTTCCCGATGTGAGGCTGGTGCTGGGCATGGTGCCGCCGGCCTCAGCCCGGCGGACAAGGCGCGGCAGCAACAGCGGCAGCAACAGCGGCTGGAGCAGCGCTGCGCCCAGTTTGAGGCTAGGGCGGCCGCCTTGCGCCAGATGGGGCGCTGACGCGGCGAGTAAACAAGGAGGTAGCGGCGGGAAATCAGCGCGGCGGGAGCCGGCTGATTTCCATCACGCCGGCCATCTCGTTGTAATAGAAAAAGTCCGACCCATTGTCTTTCAGCCAGGGAATGTCGGCGCGAACGCGCTTGGGTACCTGGCAAAACAGATCGTCGCCATTGCCGGCGCACTGCGCCGCCGCGCTGCTTGCTGCCGGCCAATCCATCTTTTGCCAGAAAGCGGCCCGTTCCTCTGCCGATAAATTGTGCAGCAATACGGGCGCGGCGCCGTCATTGCCGCTCAACGCGAGTCCATCGCCATCCTGGCGCAAGTTCCAGACCGGTTCGCCGGCTTGCGCGGTGTATTCGTGGCCGTATACGCCGGCCGGAAAGTCCTGAGCCTGGGCGAAGCCGCAGCACAGCAGCAGGGTGGCGATGAGTGGTTTCATGGGCGGCGTCGCTTGGTTTGAAACGGCGGATTATGACGATAAACAGGCCGACGGGCCATGGGCGGCGGGGCGGTAGGCGTGTCGTAAATGTAGCGCGCAGGGTGCGATACCCGGCCAGAAACCAGTCGATGCCGCGCCTTGCCGCCGGGCATTGCGCCGCTTTGGCGTAACAGCAAATCCAAAACGGCCAGTGTGTAGGGTGCAATACCCGGCCAGAAACCTGCCGATACAGTCACCTTCCGCCGGGCATTGCACCGCCCGACGCATCGAAGAGTCCAAAACAGCCAGCCGTAGTGAAGCAGCTGGCTGTTGGCATTTATGGAGCAGGGCTTACAGCACGCGGGTGAGCAGGGTGAGGGACTGGTTCATCCGTTTATCCAGCGGCTCCAGCAATTCCTTGATGCGGCTGGACGGCAGGCGCACGTCGTCGCCCAGGCAAGCCAATAGATCGATCACGGATTGCAAACCCAACTGGCCATGGGCCAAGTGGCAGATGGATTCCACCACCGCCTGCTCGATGTCCTGGCATAAATGCGCGACGCGCGCGGCCGGCTCTCTGACTTTGGACTGGTCCTTATTGGCCAACTGCTCCTGCAAGGCGGCAAAGGCTTCGTGCAGCCGGGTCGTAGAATCCGCTGCGCGGATGAGGGTTTGGATTGCCGGGGCTGCCCGGCGAGCAGGGAGGGGATATTTGCTTGGCCAAATATCCCCTCCACCCCTAAAAGCCACCCTGCAAGCCTGGCCTTCGGCTTCCCGCCGGGTCCCGTCAGGCCCGAGGCGCGGCTGAACTCGTCCCGCGCTACCGTCGCGGGACTCAAACAGGCAGCCGCTTAGAGCCGCTAACAAAACCTCTTGATGCCAGATGCGTATGCCCTCACCTGGCGAAGATGCAACGAAAAGTCATCAGCCAGAAGCTCTGGAAGTCATTGCAGCCGCTACTCTCTCCGCCGCCGCGTTCCCGCCGGGGTGGGAGGCCGCGGCTGGATGATTTTGCTGCCCTCAACGGCATCTTGTTTGTTCTCACTACCGGCATTCCTTGGGAGGACCTCCCGCAGGAACTCGGTTTTGGCAGCGGGATGACCTGCTGGCGAAGGCTGCGGGATTGGCAAGCGCAAGGCATTTGGGACCGCCTACACCTGGCTCTGCTGATACAACTGCGCCAACACGATCAAATTGATTGGAGCCGGGCCAGCATTGATGGGGCTAGCGTTGCCAGCCCCCGGGGGGCCAAGAGACCGGCCCCAACCCCACCGATCGAGGTAAATGCGGCAGCAAACGGCACATCATCGTAGATCGCCGAGGTTTGCCATTGGCGCTGAGCATTACCGGCGCCAATCGGCACGACTCCATGGTCTTCGAAACTTTGGTCGATGCGATTCCTGCCGTTCCTGGCTTGCCAGGACGGCCCAGACAAAAGCCTTACAAGCTGCATGCTGACAAAGGCTATGACTACCGCCGTTGTCGTGCACACCTGAGCCGACGCGGAATCTTGGTGCGAATTGCTCGGCGCGGGGTGGAAAGCAGCGAGAGACTAGGTCGCCACCGCTGGGTGGTAGAACGTACCCATTCTTGGCTAGCTGGCTTCGGCAAGTTGCGCATCCGCTTCGAACGGCGGCTGGATACGCATTACGCCTTGCTCAAGCTGGCTTTCTCATTGATATGTCTGCGATTTGTCGACAGGTTTTGTTAGCGGGTCTTAAAACCTCGGGCCTGCCACCCGGCGGCAGGCTTGAAGGGATTGGGGCACATCGCAAACGTGTTTGCGTTTTGCCAGAGTCTCTATCGAAAAGGCTTGCTAAGTCATTGTTATTTTTTTGTTTTTAATGATGTGAAAAATAAGTCTATACGCAAAAATATACACACTCTGAAATGACAGCTTTCGACCCAAAGCAGCCCGTTATAATTCTCCAAAGCGCCCGTTCCGGAGTGAACAGCAATGAGGGCAATCACACCGCTCGCACTCCAGATTTTCCAGCACGCGATCGAACCGAGCACATTTTATTTGTCAGTGCTGAAGGTGTTTCAAATATGCATGCATCGCAATTGGTTCGCTGACCGCTTGTCCCATTAAGTGTCCGAGCACAGAATAGAAAGTCAGCAATGCCTTTGAGCTAGGTTTTGCGATCAATTTCGTGTTCGGCATAGGAATTGGTTGCAGGCCTTCGGGCGCGTGATTGATGATCAAGCCTTTATCAAGAATGCAGACCAAATCAATGCGCTGGTCTATCGGTTGAGTATTGTTGAGCCGTTCAACATGTCCCAGCACCGTATCTAGGCCGTCAGATTCATACGCGAAAACAAAGAATTGCTGTGGCCAATACATTGATTCCCGACCATATAGGTACTTTGTAGTGGATACGAAATTGGGATGGTATGCGATCTTCTTCAGAGCCTTGATGGCCTTCATGTTTTCGAAGGCATTCTCGATCTCTGCTTTGTTTAGATAGGTCTTAACTTCGATCGCACCATAAACAGACTCGATAGGCAAGACGTCCGCATCTCCTCGAGACAGAAATCGGGATGTCGTAGCGATGTCGTAGAGCAAGACGTCCACCTGTCTGGATCTGCCACCCTCACTATCGATTACTTCGCCGGTTGTAACACCAACAGAGCCAGGAAGCAGCGGCTTGATCCAGTTGGCTACCGCGACCTCATTAAGGTGGCCCTTGATAGTCCGATGTTCAACGGCAGCACGAGCTTCGTCTAATGAGGCTTGGAGCCTTGAAGTTGATGCACGAAACAAAGCTTCCCAATCCATTCGAACTCCCCAATTGACGATGTAGTTAGAGTTTACTGCTGCGTCGGCGGTACAGATTTTGATTTTTATACGTCATACACTTGTTACGACAAGACAGCAAAAAAAGATAGCCAATTAATGCACAGCCAATGTCCGCATTTGGCCGTTAGCTGCCGATTGTAAATCCCGGTTTTCCCGCCGCCCAGCCAGACACAAGCACCTAAAATCCCTTCGAAACCGTGGATTGGCCCCTAAGTCATTGTCTTGTAATAGATTTTCATCCACGGTTTGTCCACCACCGCTCCCCCCGATTCCGTGGATACGCCAGAAACCTCAATAAAATCAATGCCATGAAGGGAAGGGCGAATCCACCATTTCCACCACATCGGCCGACAAACCCGTGGATTAATTTTTAAGCAGCGCTCCGAAACCGTGGATGGCCCCTAGCTTCCCTTTTCACTGCTTTCCTTCTCTATCTATTTGTTTTTTTATAAAAGAAGAAGAGAAGAAGTGAAGAGAAGTCGTAAAACTACGATGTGGAAGAATCGGGGCAAACCGTGGAAGTGGGAGGTGAAACCGTGGATTTCTGAGGGCAAACCGTGGATGGGTTGTTCTCAACAATCAATGACTTAGGTGGTGAGGAGGGGGCAATCCACGGAATTTTTTCACATCCTCCCACACCCAATGGCGCGGAAACCGGCGATTGGCGGCCGTTCTCGCTGCTTTATGCGTGTCAATGTCATATTTCATGTAGGGGAGGGTTTGCTGTTGCGCAGTTTGAACGGGGCAAAGCGTGACAGCCCACACAAGGCAGGCTGTCGAGGGCAGGGGGCGGGCAGGTTTGGGCTTAGGGCTGGACGTCGGGCGCGGCGTACAGGCCCAGCTTTTCCAGCTGCGCCAGGCTGATGGCGGTCAGATGGCCCTGGCGGCGGCCGTGGATGGTTTTCTCGACGCCGTCGGCCAGCACCACGGGGCTTTGCAGCGGCTGATTCTTGAAAATGAGGTGGGCGCAATAGACAACAAAAAACCGCAGGGCTTGAGCCGTGCGGTTGTTTGCTTCGCTTGATGTCTTGTGGTGCCCAGAGTCGGACTCGAACCGACACGCCTTGCGGCGGGGGATTTTGAATCCCCTGCGTCTACCAATTTCGCCATCCGGGCGACATCTGCGAGAGAACGAATCTTAACCTTGCGGCAAGCGCTTGTAAATAGTTGGCGCTCAGTCTTTCTTCAGTTTCAGCGCGTGATCGTACAGCTGCTTGCGGTTGGCGCCGCTGATTTGGGCCGCCAGCGTGGCGGCCTGCTTGGTGGGAAGCTCGGCGGCCAGGATTTCCAGCACCCGCAGCGCCTCGGCCGGCGGCGCGTCGGCTGCAGCTTCCGCGGCGGGGGCGGCGTCGATGATCAGCGCGATCTCGCCGCGCTGCTGGTTGCTGTCGGCCTTGACCCATTCCAGCAGTTCCGCGGCCGGCAGGGCGTGGAAGGTTTCGAAGGTTTTGGTCAGCTCGCGCGCGATCATCACCCTGCGCTCGCCGCCCAGTTCGGCCACGATGTCTTCCAGCGCGTCGACGATGCGATGCGGCGCTTCGTAGCAGACGGTGAGGTGGGGCGCGGACAGCCATTGCTGCAGCGTCCTGCGGCGCTCGCCGCTTTTGGGCGGCAGAAAACCGTGGAACTGGAATGTGGGCGCGGTGAAGCCGCTGGCGGACAGCGCGGCGATCACGGCGCTGGCGCCGGGCAGCGGGCGCACCGGGTGGCCGGCGGCGCGCACCGCTTCCACCAGCCGGGCGCCGGGGTCGGACACCGCCGGGGTGCCGGCGTCGGATACCTGCACCACGATCTGGCCTTCGGACAGCCAGCGCACCACCTGTTCCGCCATGCCGCGCTCGTTGTGCTCGCGCAGGCTGACCAGCCGTTTGGCGCGGATGCCGTAGGCGGACAGCAGCTGGCCGGTGACGCGGGTATCCTCGGCGCAGACCACGTCAGCCGCTTCGAACGACGCCAGCGCGCGCGCGCTGATGTCGGCCAGATTTCCAATGGGCGTGGCCACCACATATAATGTCCCGCTACAGAAACTATCCCTGGCGGCATCGATAAGGTGGGCGAACGAGGTATGCAAAGACTAACTCCGCTGTTGTTGGTTGGCGTCTGGTTGACGTGGCTGACGCCGGTTGTGGCGCAAACCCCCGACTATATCATCCAAAGCAACGCCGCGCCGATGCGCGCGCTGTCGCAGCCGCCGGGCCAGACGCCCAGGCTGGCGCCGGCCGCGCCGCTTTCTCCCGTGCCCCAGCCGGCCGCGGCGGGAAGCGTTTCGCCGGCTATGCCCGTGGGGAAGGGCAAGATCCGCATCGGCGTGATTCTGCCGTCGGAATCATCGGCGCTGGGCGAAGCGGCCGCCGTGGTGCGCAGCGGGGTGGAGGCGGCGGCCCAGGTGGATCAGAATGCCGAGCTCTACAGCGTGGACGCCACCGGGGACAATGTGGTGGACCGCTACCGCGCGGCGGTGGCGGACGGCGTCAGCGTGGTGATCGGGCCCTTGTCGCGCGAGTCAATCGCCCGGCTCGCGCCGTCGGTGACGGTGCCCACCATCGCGCTCAATTCGGTTGACCGGCAGGCGGCGGCCAATCCCAAGCTGTATTCGCTGTCGCTGATCGTCGAGGGCGAGGCGCGCCAGTTGGCGAGGCTGATGCGCGACGACGGCCGCGCCAATCCGTTGCTGGTGGTGGGCGGCGACGCGCTGTCGCAGCGGCTGGGCAAGGCCTTCGCCGACGAGTGGCGCGCGGCGGCGGGCAAGCCGGTCAGACAGATGGTTTTCGACGCCAACGACATGACGCCGTTGCTGGAGGCAGCCGGCCAATCCGACGGCGTGGCGCTGGCGCTGGATGTGGCGCAGGCGGCCAGGCTGAAGTCGGCGTTGACGCCAGACGTGCCGGTATACGGCACTTCGCAGCTGAATGTCGGCGGCGCGCAGCCTGAGCTGGCCGGCGTGCGTTTCATCGACATGCCCTGGTTCCTGATGCCCGCGCATCCGGCGGTGCAGCGCTATCCGCGTCCGTCGGCGCCGTTGACGAGGCAAACCGAGCGCCTGTACGCGCTGGGCATCGACGCCTACCGGCTGGCGGTGCTGCTGGCCGGCAGCCGCCCTGGGGCGGCGGTGAGGCTGGACGGCGTCACCGGGGACCTGAGGCTGGGCCGCGACCGCGCGTTCGAGCGCCAGCTGCCCGCCGGCGTGATGGGCGGCAGCGCGCTGCAATGAACCAAACCGGACGCGACGCCGAGGATCGCGCGCTGGCGCTGCTGGAAGCGCGCGGCCTGAAGCTGGTGGCGCGCAACTGGCACTGCCGCGGCGGCGAGATCGATCTGATCATGCGCGACGGCGACGCGCTGGTGTTCGTCGAGGTGCGCCACCGGGGCGGCAGCCGCTACGGCGGCGCCGCCGACAGCATCACGGCGAGCAAGCAAAGGAAACTGCTGCTCGCGGCAGAGGTCTACCTAAGCAGCCACCATATCGACTCGCCCTGCCGCTTCGACGCGGTGGTCAGCGTGGGCGGCGACGCGCCGCAGTGGCTGAAGAATGTGATTACGCAGTAACTGTTGAGAAAAGGGGATTCCCCAATGGATCTGATTGACCGGGTCAACGGCCATTTCCTGGAAAGCATCGCCGCCAAGCAGGAGGCGATGGAGCTGCTGTCGCCCGGCGTGGCGGTGGCGGCCGAGCGCATGGTGGCTTGCCTGATGAACGAGGGCAAGATTCTGGCCTGCGGCAATGGCGGCTCCGCCGCCGATGCCCAGCATTTCGCCGCCGAAATGGTGGGGCGCTTCGAGAAGGAACGGCCAGGTCTGGCGGCGATCTCGCTGGCCACCGACACTTCGGCGCTGACCGCCATCGGCAACGACTACGATTTCGACATGGTGTTCTCCAAGCAGGTGCGGGCGCTGGGCCATACCAACGACCTCTTGCTGGCGATCTCCACATCCGGCAATTCCGCCAATGTGATCGAAGCGATCTACGCCGCCCACGAGCGCGGCATGGGCGTGATCGCGCTCACCGGCAGCGACGGCGGAAAAATCACTGAAATATTGTCGCCGGAAGATATTCATCTGAACGTGCCGTCGCTGCGCACCTGCCGGATTCAGGAAGTGCATATCCTGCTGATCCACGCGCTGTGCGACGCCATTGATTGCATGCTGTTGGGAGGGGAGTAAGAAATGAAGCGTAGCGTATTCGCGTTGTTGCTGGCGGCGGGCGTCGCCAGCGCCCTGAGCGGTTGCGTCGGCCTGGTGGCCGCGGGCGCCGCCGGCGGCGCGCTGGTGGCGTCTGACCGCCGCACCAGCGGCGCCTATGTCGACGATCAGGCCATCGAGCTGAAGTCCGGCGAGCAGATCGCCAGCCGGCTGCCGTCGGCCCACGTCAACCGCACCAGCTTCAACCGCGCGGTGCTGTTGACCGGCGAGGTGCCCAGCGACGCGGCGCGCCAGCAGGCGGAACTGATTGCGCGCGGCCTGCCGAATGTGCGCCGCGTGTACAACTACACCACGGTGGGGCCGGTGTCCGGCTTCTCCGAGCGCAGCAACGACACCTGGGTCACCAGCAAGGTGCGCGCGCGCCTGTTGGACGGCAAGGGCGTGAATCCGAACAACATCAAGGTGGTGACCGAGCGCGGCGTGGTCTACATGCTGGGCTTGGTGACCCAGGCGGAGGGGGCGGAAGCCGCGCGTGTGGTCAGCGAGACCGCCGGCGTGCAGAAGGTGGTGACGCTGTTCGAATACATCAAGGAGGTGGCGCCGGCGCAGTAAGCGCGGCGCATCACGGACAAGCGGCCCTTTCGGGCCGCTTTTGTTTTGTCCGCCATCTGGATGGCTATGCGGTATCGGTCTGCGGCACCAGCAGGTCGGCGCACAGCACATGCAGGCATTCGTCGATCTCGATGGCCATCGACATGGTCACGCAGGAGCGCGGATCGGTCATCGACAGATAGGGCTCGCTCATGTACAGCACGCCGGGCTGGTCCACCGCGTGCTGAAAGTAGCTGCGCCGCGACCACACCGCGCCGGTGGTGTCGGCCAGCGGGCTGTAGCGG